>JBBQJJ010000004.1:0-65205 GCA_038325805.1 Haliangiales bacterium | reverse complement strand
TGGAGAGGTCGTGCAGCGCCAGATCCAGAACTGGTTCGCGCCGCGCTCCTCCTCGGGGGCAGTCGAGGTCGAGATCGAGGACACCACGCGTCCGTACGAGTTCGACGAGATGGATATCTCGATCGAGGATCTGGTCGCGGGCATGACGCCCACGCCGACGCCGCCGATCTACGCACGCAGCTGAGAGAAGCTGAGGGGGCTGCAGCTAAGCGTTCCGGCGAAGCCGGAACATCGAGGTCAACCGAGGTGAGATCTGGGGGTAGAGTCCGCGCATGGACTCTCGCTCGCCGCTGATCGCGATCGGAGCGCTCAACGCCGCACTCGCCGTCGCCGCCGGTGCGTTCGGCGCCCATGCGCTGCGCGAGCGGCTCGAACCCCGCGCCCTCGAGATCTTCGAGACCGGCGCGCGATACCAGATGTATCACGCGCTCGCGATGATCCTCGCCGGCCTGCTCGCTGCTCGCGGCGTTGCGGGCGCGACCACGGCGGGTTGGCTGTTCCTCGCTGGCATCGCGATCTTCTCGGGCTCGCTGTACGCACTCTCACTCACCGACGTGAAGGTGCTCGGTGCGATCACTCCCCTCGGTGGCGTCGCGTTTCTCGCGGGTTGGTTGTGGCTCGCGTACTCCGCGTGGCGAAACGCCCCGACGAGTTTGTAGAGATCCTCGTCGAGCCTCGTGCGTTGGACGCCAGTCCAACTGTCTAGCGAGGATCCAATGGCCAACTCGAAGCTACGCAACCCCACGTCCGTGGTGGTGTCCCTGTTCGTTCTCTTGTTCGCGCTGCTCGGCAGTGCGTTCGCCGACGAGGACATGCCGCAGCAGCGTCGTTCCCCGCGCTACAAGTCGCCTCCCACCGCCGCGATCAAGCACGAGACCAAGTTCCACAACGTCCCGGGCACGCAGCTCGAGATCCGTGCCACCACGTACGATGGCTCGACCAACGGCAGGCTCACCGTCGAGGTCAAGAACCCCGCGAAGACGGCGCAGAAGTTCTCGGCGACCGGGCTCTACTTCGTCCCCGAGGGCGATCCCGATTCCGCACCGCAGCGGCTCGGCGCGGTCGGTCCGATGCAGATCACCAAGGCCGACTCCAAGGAGCAGACCGAGCTCGTGATCGCGGCCGGCGCCACGGTCGAGGTCCACCTCGACGTGTTCTGCATCGACTCGCATCGCTCGAGCCCGTCGACGCAGAACGTGTTCAACATCGGTGCGACGCGGATGCCGAAGGAGCTCGCGACTGCGATCGAAGGCCGCGCCGACAACGCGGTGAAGGCGAAGCGTGCCTCCGGTGACCGCGCACCACGTCCCGCCGCGAAGAGCGCGATCCAGTCCGAGGTCTGGAAGACCCGCGATGCGAAGTGGATCAAGCTCGACGGCGAAGGCTCGCAGGAAGCTACGAAGTAGGACCCTCGACGTCGGAGGTCGCCAGCGACTCCTGCGCCGTACCCTCGACGACCTGCATCGCGAGTCCCGCCGGCTTCGCGAGCTGGCCCTCGGGGAACTTGATCGCGAACGGGATCGGCATGTCCTTGGTATCGATCCAGCGACCACCGCGCGCTCGCGAGACTTCGCCGGCGAGCGCCGCGAGCTCGAGCACCGCAGTCCAGTACTGCGCGGGATGGGTCTCGCGGTCGATCGAGGTCTTGCCGCGCCGAGCCTCGAGCGTGCGCAGCGCACCGGGCAGATCCGCGGCACCGACGCTCGAGCGCAGGTGATAGGCGAGCGCGTTGAACGCCTGATCGACGATGGCGGCCACCGATTGAGGATGCGCCGGGATCTGGATCGTGTCGCCAGCGCGGTCGCAGCTCGATGCACCTGCGCGGGTCACCGCGTCTTGTAAGAAGTCCGGCAGCGCCGGCCCGGCGCAGTACCGGATCTCACCCTTACCGTCGAACTTGAGCTCGAGTGCGCGCTTCGCGTTGAGCACCTTCGAGACCGCCATCAGGATCGACACGCTCGGCACGATCGACATCGCGCCGATCGTTCGCTCGTCCTCGATGAGGATGATGGCGCCGCCGTTCGGCTGCGGCTTGACCCGATCCACTTTATGAAGCCGTGCCCACACGGCTTCACCTTACGCCAGATTTCTTGTGCTGTCCGATTGGGCTCGACACGCCTGGGATGCGTGGTGACGGTGGCTGAAACGGTCGAGAGGGAGGCAACATGTCGTATCGCAATGATCACGAAGCCGCACTGCTACGCGTCGACGCACTCGAGCAAGAGGTTGCTCGATTGCGCACTACGCCACTGCCCCCGATCACCAAGCCTGCAACGAGGCGCCGGCCCCATGCATCCCTGATGCGGTTCGGCGTCGCGATGCTGCTCGCCGGCGCCGGCGTCGCCGTGATGATCGCCCGCGATCGCCCGATGGTAGAGGCAGCTCCACCGCCGACCGCCGACCGCGTGATGGTGCCGAGCTCCGTGGCTGCGCTGCGCGACTGCATCGCCGCGATCACGCCTAGCGATCTGAACGCGGTCACCGCCGATCCACATGGTGCAGCGAGCTCGGTGGCACCGATCGCGAAGACGGGCGCCGCATGCCGCAAGGAGCTCGCATCGCTCGCCGACCTCGGGCTCGACCCGCTGCTGAGCAGTACGTTCAAGGCGTGGGCGGTCACCGAGGACAGGCTCGCCGATCCGATCTCGATGATCGCGGTCTACTACGGCAGCGATCCTTACCTGCTCGACAACTACGCGACAGCCCCGCAGCTGTGGCGCGAATACCACCGAGCCGTCGCCGCGCGCGACGCGGTGCTCGCGGATCTCAAGCCGATGCTGGCGAACACCAGCGCGACGCGGTAAGCAGCGCAGATGAGCCGGCTCGACGAGCTGCATGCGAAGGTCGACGGGTTCTTCACCCGGGTCGAGGCGCGCCACGGCAGTGACATGCAGTGCTCGACTGGCTGCAGCGACTGCTGTCACGTCCAGCTGACCATCACGCACGTCGAGGCGGCCGCGATCCGCGCGCTCGTCGCCTCCTGGCCGGCGGACCACCGCGGCTCGTTGACGAAGAGTGGTCCCGAGCATCACTGCGCCGCCCTCGACAGTCACGGTCGCTGCAAGGTCTACGAGGCGCGCCCGATCGTGTGCCGATCCCATGGTGCGCCGATCCGGCTGCGCCGCGATTCGCTGCCCGTCATCGAATCCTGCTTTCGGAACTTCACGCAGACCGAGCCCGCTGCCGACTGCGTCCTCGACCAGACCACGCTGTCGGCGTTGACCCTGGCGGTCGATCGAGATGCCGGTGGCACCGGAGATCGGGTCGACCTCGCCGCGCTAGTCAACGAGCTCGCGCACGTGTAGTGTCCCGCGACTTCGATGGCCGAAGACTGGGTTGCACTCGATCATCCTCGCTTCAAGCAGGTCTCCGCGGCGATCTTCACGCGCCGCCTCGCACCGGACTGCATGGAGCATAAATGCACGCTCGTGGATTCGCACCGCGTCAAGCTCGATGCCTGCTGCCAGTACGGCTGCGACGTCGATCTCCGCGAGCGTGAAAACATCCTCGCCCGCAAGGACGAGATCCGCGCGCTGCTTCTCCCCGAAGTCAAAGACGTGCCCTGGTTCGGCACCGAGGAAGAAGTCGACCCCGACTATCCCTCGGGCCGGTGCGTGCGGACGCAGACGCACGGCGAGGGCTGCCTGTTCCTCGCGCATGACAAGCGCGGCTGCGCGATCCATCGCGCCTCGCTCGAGAACGGCTGGGACTTTCGGGGCACCAAGCCGGCGATCTGCCGGTTGTTCCCGCTGACGTACGACCGCGAGTGGATCGAGATCGCCGAAGAGGAGTACCCGGAGTACTCGTGTGCGCACGTCGATGGGCCCACGCTCTATCGGCTCACGCGCGACATCTTCGCCGAGCTGTTTGGACAGGAGCTGGTCGATGCCCTGGATCAAGTCGAACGGCAGGTCCTCGCAAGCGAGCCCAAGAAGCTACCCGTACTCGGCTAGGCACCACTGTAGGCGTTGGCTTGTTGCGACGAAGTGGTGGGCCGACGACGGCTCGCTCGTCGTCGATGTCACGTTGTAAACCGCGTTACGATGCGCCGGCGTGGGCGATGACGGATTGAAGACGCGCGCGGAGCGCCCGGCTCGCAGTCGTCCCTTCGGACTCGATGCCGCCGACACCGAGCCGGCCCGCGAGTCGGCGCCGTCGTTCGACGCGGCTCGCCGCTACACGTTCGGCCCCGAGATCGCGCGCGGTGGTATGGGGCGTGTGGTCGAGGCCACCGACACGACCCTCGGTCGCAAGGTCGCCCTCAAGGCGGCGCTCGCCACGGAGCCCGAGTCGCTGCGGCGCTTCGCGCGCGAGACCCAGGTCACCGCGCGACTCGAACATCCGTCGATCATCCCGGTCTACGACGCCGGCAAGACCGTCGATGGCGTGCCGTTCTACGTGATGCGCAAGGTGGTGGGCCGGCCGCTCTCGGAGCTCGTCAAGGAACGGCGGACGATCGACGAGCGCCTCGGTCTGTTGCCGAACGTGCTCGCCGCAGCCGACGCGGTCGCCCATGCACACGGTCGCGGCGTGCTGCACCGCGATCTCAAGCCCGCGAACATCTTGGTCGGCGAGCTCGGAGAGACCGTGGTGATCGACTGGGGTCTCGCGAAGATCATCGACGATGTTCCCGACGAGATCATCGAGGAGCCGACCTCAGATGATCCGTTGAAGACGCGCGCCGGTCAGGTGGTTGGCACGCCCGGGTTCATGGCGCCCGAGCAGTTGCACGGCGATCCCGCGACCCGTGCGTGTGATGTCTACTCCCTCGGCGCCACGCTGTATCACGTGCTCGCCGGCGAACCACCGCACGCATCGCGCTCCTCCGACGAGACGATCGCGCTCGCGCTCTCGGGACCGCCTCGCTCGATCGACGATCTCGTCGACGGAGTGCCCGGTGATCTGGTGACGATCCTCGAGCGCGCGATGGCCTACGACGCCACACAGCGCTATCCCGACGGTGCGGCGCTCGCCGCCGAGCTTCGCCGCTTCCTCACCGGGCAGCTGGTCGCGTCGCACGAGTACTCGACGATCGAGCGCTTGATCCGATTCGTCAGGCGCTATCGCGCGGCCGTGGTCGTCACGCTGATCGCAGTCGCGGCGCTCGCCGTCGTCGGCTTCATCTCGTTCAAGAACATCGTGCGTGAGCGCAACGCCGCCGACGAAGCGCGCGAACAGGCCGTCGCATCCGCATCTGCCGCGGAGGCCGCACGTGCACGCGAAGCGGATCGCGCCGACGATCTGTTGATCGAGCAGGCCGCCGCGTTGATCGCGACCAATCCGACGGCTGCCGTCGGGCTGTTGCATCGGTTGCCGCCGACCGCGAAGTCCTGGCGCAAGGCGCGCGACGTCCTCGCCGAGGCGCGAAGCCGCGGTGTGCCATGGGCGTTTCCGGCATCGAGCTTCACGACTGGGGTCGTGCTCGCGCGCGACGGCAAGCTCGCCTACTCCGCCGGGGGCGACGGCGTGATCCGCGTCCACGATCTCGAGAACCACACGACCAAGGACCTCGCGCGCGTCGCCGAGAATCCTCGCGTCGCGCTCGCCGGCGACGACAAGCTCCTCGCGATCGCCGCGGGTCGCACGCTGACCTGGATGTACCCCGCGACCGGCGCGAAGGACACGATCACCCTCGAGCAACCGGCCGATGGGCTGGTCACCGCCGGGACCAAGGTCGTGCTCCACGACGGACGCGCGCTGTGGATCGTCGGTCACGGCGATCGTGCGCCGGAGAAGATCGAGCTCGGTGCGACCAAGATCTTCGGCCTTGCAGCCTCGCCCGACGGCATGCGCGTCGTGGTCAACGCACAGCCCGATGCCGTGATCGTCGAGCTCGCCGGGTTGCCGCGGGTCTCGCTGCGCCGGCCGTCGCGCAGCATGGAGCCGGCGTGGTCGGCGGATGGCAAGCGCCTCGCGATCGCGAGCCTGCGCGGGCTCGACGAGATCGACTTCACGGGGACACCCGTCACCAAGCCGATCGCGACCGCTGCCGTGCAAGCCGCGGCGTACGCCGGCGAGGATCTCTACTTCACGACCCAGACCGCGTCGTATCGCTATCACCCCCGCGACGGTGCGGTGCAGATCGATCTGCCGCCGGCGCTCTTCACCTCGACCGCGGTGACCCGCGATGGCGTGATCCTCGTCGGTGCGAGTGGGTTGGTGACGCTCGCCGGGCGCGGTGGAACGCTCGCGTTGCGCGTGCCGGCCCTGCGCGCCTCGTCGGCCGTCGCGTTGCCGCAGTCGACGAAGTTCCTCCTCACCGTCGCTGATCACCTGCTTGCCTACGACTCCGCGACGGTGCTGCCTCGCATGTTCGACACCCCGCTCGCGAACACCTCGTTCCACGGCTTCACCGGTAATCGCCACTTCTTGATGAGCTACATGGAAGACGACTGGAAGCAGATCGACGTCGCGACTGGTGAGGTCGTGCAACTCGGCCAGTTCCCGTTCGCGACCGTGATCGATGCGCCCGTCGACGGCAGCTACGTGATCGTGAAGTCGCAGCGTGGCTTCCTCGTGCTCTCCCCGGGCAAACCGCCAATGGAGCTCGAGGGGGCAGCGCACGCGATCGCGGTCTCGCCGATGAGGATCGTCTACGCGACGGCGCACGACGTGATCGGGATCGACCTCGGCACCAATCGCCGCACCACGCTGTGGTCGACCAAGGAAGTCATCCGCGGGCTGCGTGGTCGCGGCGCGTTCGTCGTCGCGCTCGCGACGACGCAGCTGTGGCGGTCGGATGGCAAGACGGCGGAGTGGACCGCACCTCCGCAGGCAGCCACGGTCGACCCGGACGGTAATGCGTGGCTTGCCGTCGAGGCGTCGGTGTGGAAGTGGAGCGTCGATGGAACGCTCGCTCGCGTCGGTCAGGTCGCGAAGCGGATCGATGGCCTGATGTACGTCGCCGGTGCGGGCTGCGTCGCGATCGATGATCGCCGCGGCGCGACCGTGATCACCGAGCGTGCGCAACGCTCCGCGGTACCCTCGGGCTACGAGCTGCGCGTCGTCGCCGAGAGCGCGCCGTTGGGCGCAGGGCTCACCCACGACAACCGACTCCTCGTGTACGACCTCGATCCAGCCTCGAATCACTTCTGGTCGGTCGGATTCGGCGAGCAAACCGCGAAGCTCAGCGCCGACGGGCGCTACGTCGCGACGTTCGCGAATGGTCAGCTCGCGATCTACACGATCGAGCTCCCCGTCGATCGCACCGGCTACGAAGCCTGGCTCGACGCGACGACGAATGCGAGGCTCGTCGACAACGGCACCGAGCTCGCGTGGCCAAAGTGATCAGAGCGTCATCACGAGCTGCTGCGAGAGCTTGATCTCCTTCAGCGCGTCGTCGGCCAGCCGCCGATTGTCACCTGATCGGCGCGTTCTGCAGACGCGCTTCGTTCACCTTCACCGCGTACTCGCGCAGCGGCGGATTCGGCTCGTCCTTGGTTCGCACACGCACGATCGAGCCCGGCGCCTCGACCACTCCCGCTGCCATCGTCCACCCGGGCGGCACCTGCGGATCGCTCCAGAAGTACAGCCAGCGTGCATCGCGCGGGGCGAGGTTGACGCACCCGTGGCTGCGCTTGATCCCGAACTGGTCGTGCCAGTACGCCGTGTGGAGAGCGAGATCATGCTCCGGCGAGAAGAACTGCGTCCACGGCACCGTCGCCACCGAGTACGGATCCTCGCCGTTGAGGCCCTTCATGTCGGCTTCGGATTCCTTCAGCCACATCCGATAGGTGCCGGTGAGCGTGGGCGTCTCCTTGCCGCCGGTCGACACCATCGTCGCGTAGACCGGGATCGTGCCCTCGAACGCCACGAGGATCTGGCTCTCGAGATCGACGTCGATCCAGCGTTCGTTCGGTAGTAGCTGCGGGGGTGGCGGCGCCGAGTTGAACAGCCGCACGTCGGCCGCTTGGATCCATTCCTCGGCGCCGACGCGATACGCGAGCGGCTTGGTGGTCTTGTCGGTGAACGTCTCGAGGATCGGCAGCGGCGTGCGCGCCGCGACCATCCGCACCTGTCCACCACCTTGCGCTTTGTAGGTTGTCCCCGCTTGCTGCCAGCTCACCACGCGCGGCCACACGAACGCGACCGGGATGGTCCAGCCGGTGTCATCGCCCAGCCGCGAGCCGCCGTAGAGCGACGGCCGATGCTTCGAGATCGCCTGCCCGAGCACGTACTCAGAGTCCTTCTGAGACACCTTCCAGTACGTCTTCCCATCGACGATCAGCTCGTCGTACTGGCGGACGTTGACGGAGCCGACGATCGGCCTGCCCTCGACGAGCTTCGGCTCGGGCTTGGGATCGGCGTCTTTCGTCGACGTCACCGGGCCCTTCTCCTTCGGCTTCCGCTTGTTGTCCTTTTCCTTCTTCGGCTTCTCCATCACGTACGTGACGGAGTTCGGCGCAGTGATCTTGCCGTAGACACCGGGGACCAGCTCGCCGCGCTCGAGGAAGGGAACCTCGCGCCCGAACGGCGGTTTCTTCGACGGCTTTATGTAGTCGCCGCAGATCCACCCACGCGGTCGGATCTCGACCCACGGCTCCTTGCACCCCTTCGCCTTCTGGGTGCGCGACCAGGCCACGCGGGTATCGATCGCGATCGTACCGATGCGCTTGGCGCCATCGCCTGCTTCTATACGTACGCCGACCGTGCGGATCAGCTCGAGCGACCGAGTGCCCTCGGGGAAGTCCGGCGGACTTGTCGGCGGAACCTCCGGCGTGGCGACCGGTTGGCCGTTCGGAGGTGACGGCTTCTTGGGTGCGGGTTGGTCCGGCGACGGTGCGTCGGACGTGCCGCCGCACGCCATCGTGCCCACAAGAGCCAGGGCCACCGGGACGCGCATTTATGACCGATAGCACGTCCGTGATACGTTCGCTTTCAGATGAAGCTCGGCGAGATGCTCGTCCGCGACGGTCGACTCTCCGAGGAGCAAGTCGACATCGCGCTGAAGTTCCAGGCCCGCGACGGTGGGCGGTTCGGAACGGTCCTGGTCGAGCACGGCTACGTCGATCTCGAAGCGCTCACCGTTTATCTCGGCCTCGAGCTCGGCATCCCGATCGCCACGGGTTCGATGCTCGAGCGGGCAAAGCGTGCAGCCGTTCGACTGCTGCAGCCCGCGCAGGCGTTCAAGTGTAAGTGCGTGCCGCTGGTGGTCCAGGATCGCCAGCTGATCGCCGCGATCGAAGATCCGCACGATTTTGCGACGCTCGAGGCGCTCAACCAGATCACCGGCTATCGCGTGCTACCGCGCGTCGCCCCCGAGCTCCGCATCTACTACTACATCGAGCGCTACTACGGCGTGCCGCGCCCGGTGCGCTTCGTCAAGTTCGGCGACTCGCCGCGCGGGAACGAGAGCCCCGCCGATACCGGCCTGCCCGCGCCGCCACTCCCCGGTCTACCGCCGGTTCCGTCCTCGCCAATCCACGCGCCTGGCCCGCAACCGCGGCTGCGCAGCACGGTGAAGCTGCGGAAGCTGTTCGACGAGACCGAGGATCTCGAGCTCGACGCCGAGGATCTGATCGACACGCTCGACGCCGATAGCGAAGCCCCGGCCGAAGCTGCACCGATCGCGGCGAAGCCGTTGGAGCCGTCGATTCCGCTCGCCCTCCCCGCACCGGCTCCGGCTCCACCGAAATCGATCCCCGTCGATGTCGCGCTGCGCGAGCTCGCCACCGCGGCAGATCGCAATCGCATCGTCGAGATCCTGCTCGGCGGTGTCGCGTCGATGTTCGAGGCGGCGGTGGTGTTCACCGTGCGCGACAACCTGGCGTTCGGGTGGAAGGCGATGGGCAACCTCCCCGGTCACGCAAACGTCGAGCACTTGCTGATCCCGCTCGAAGCGCCATCGGTGATCCAAGCCGCGATCGCGGCCGAGGGCAACGTCTTCCATGGTGCGCTCGCACCGTCGACGGTGAACTCGTACATCTACAAGGTGCTGCAGTGCGCGGAGCCCGCGCAGGTGACCACGGGTGCGATCGCGATCGGCAAGCGTGTCGTCAACGTGCTCTATGGGCACGGTCACGCGCAGCCGCTCGGGCCCGTCGAGATCGGCGTCATCCAGCAGCTCTGCCGCTCGGCGGCCGAGGCGTATACGCGCTTGATCGCGTCGTCGAAGAAGCGAACCTAAGGTCCGCTGTCGATCCAGGTCGAGACCGTCGTCTTGTCGGCGGTGTCGAGGTACGGCAGGTTCTGGTGCAGGCCGGGCGTCGGATCATCTTTCGTGATGATGATGTTTCCCGCCGATGGGAGGAGGTAGCGACCCGGTGATCCGCTCGTCGTCATCTCGGTGAACGAGCTGAATTTGGGATTCTGGATGCCGTTGCCGTGACACGTGCCGGCAGCGAGGCAGCCCTTCGCCATGAAGGTCGGTTTGACGGCCGTGTCGAAGGTACCGGCGCGCGGATCGTTGCCGCCATCGGTTTGAACGTCATCGCCGCCATTGACGGAGCCGACGCTGCAACCAGCGAGCGCCAGGGTGGTGACCACGGTCTTGAGCATAAAACCCCGCAGTAAGCCCATTGTTACAGACTCATCCATGCAATTGCTAGCGCACCCCCATGGTGAGCTCACAGGCCAATCCTAACCTGTGGAATTGCGCGGCGCTGCAGCTAGGTGACGCGGATCCGACGAGGGCCACCCCCGAGAGGATGGCGAGTAGGCACCCCACCGGGAGAACGAGTGTACCCAGTGGTCCGGAGCGCTCCCGCGTGCGTAAGTACCAGGCGATCCCTCCGAAACTCGGAAATCCGAGGGTCGTGATCCACACCCCGAAAGGCACCGCGGGCGGGAGAAATCCGTTCCACGCCGCCTCGCGAAGTTGCGTCGGTGCGAGGACGAGGGCGAGCGGGAGTAGCAGCGGCATGAGGGAGAAGAACCCGAACCGCCCGAGTCGCGGAGCGCTCGCCGCGAGGAGCGCGGGCACGAGCCAGATCCACGCGAGCTCGGCCGCACCGGTGACTAGCCATGCGGAGCCGATCACGAGCGGAGCGATCACGGCGAGGACGAGGTAGCGACGTTCGCCGCCCCACGGTGCGAAGCGCGAGACGAACCGCGACAGCAGCCCGACGATACCGGCGAGCAGCAGGTACTCGCCGATCAGCCAGCGCAGCGGTGCGTGTAGCCACGGTGCCGGATGACCACCGCCGAGGAGATGCTCGAGCAAGATGACCGCGGCGGCGCCCGCGGCGTAGCACGGGATCGCGACGAGCAAGCCGAGGCCACGGCCTTCGCGACGGCGGCGCGTGGTGACGAGGAGTGCGATGGCGCCGTAGCAAGCGATGCAGAGTGCGAGGAGTGACCAGCGCGGCACGATCGTGTTCGAGACGACCGGGAGCCAGAAGCCATCGCCGTCGTGTGCGGGGATCGGATCGCGCGTGAGGGCGAACAGGACACGCGCGAGCTGGTCGACGGACTCGCGGCGAACGCGCGCAGGAACGTCCTCGGCGGAGTGGTACGCGAGATCGATCCAATCGCCGTCGTGACCACGATTGTAGAGGTGGATCGCGCGGATCCCGCGACGCGTGAACGGACCGTGATCGCTGCGCTCGGCTTGTGGCCACCAACGAGAGATCACGCGATGCGCGAGTGGTGCGCGAAGCGTGACACCGGCGCGATCCGCTCCGCGTGCGAGCCACGTCATCTCCGCAGCTCCGATCAGTGTGCTCGCGCCGTTGACGACGAGACCGCCATCGCCACCGATCAGATCGAGCGCGATCGCGAGCTCGATCTCGCTACCGCGACGCTCGGCGAACGCCTCGGCACCGACGAGCCCGGTCTCTTCGTTCGCAGAAAACATCACGATCACGGGGCGTGGCGCATCGACGGCGAGCGTCTTCGCGAGCTCGATCAGCACCCCGACAGCGGCGGCGTTGTCGATCGCACCGGGGCTGCCCGGGACGGTGTCGTAGTGCGCCATGATCAGCAGCGCTTTGCCGGGTGGGCCGAAGCGGGCGATCAGGTTGGGGTCGCTCGAGTGCGTGCGCGTCGCGCGACGATGCACCGTGCCGAGCACCTCGATCACGGGGAGGTCGACGTCGCCGACAAGGGCGCGCTCGACGGGGATCTGCTTCGCGATGTACTCGGCTGCTGCGCGCGAGGCCTCGGTGTTGCCGGGTCGTGCGCCGAGCTTTCCGGCGAGCGCCTCGACGTGCGTCATCACGCGATCGACCTCGACCCCGGGACCGCGGGTGTCCGGCGCGCATGCCACGAGCAAGACGAGGAGGAGACGGATCACAGCGCGGCGAGGAGCGCGGCGTTCTCCGCTGCGGTGCCGACCGTGATCCTCAGACAGCTCGCGAGCGGACCGCCGCCGAAGGCGCGCACCGAGATGCCCGCGTCGGAGAGCTGCTTCCAGGTGGCCTGGGCGTCGGCGACACGGACGAGGATCAGGTTCGCCTCGCTCGGGAACACCTCGATGCCCTTCGCGGCGAGGGCGGTGGCGAGCTTGCCGCGTTCGACGACAACCTCGGCAGCACGTTCACTGCACCACGTGCTCGCGTGCTCGACGAGAAACGTGGCCGCGGCTTGATCGAGCGAGCTGACGTTGTACGGCGGGCGGACCTTCTCGAGCACCCGCGCGATCGCCGGGGAGGTGACCGTGAAGCCGACGCGCAGGCCGGCCATCCCGATCTTCGAGAGCGTGCGCATGACGACGAGGTTCGGGTGATCGACGAGCTCGGAGAGGTTCGAACGACCGCTGTACGCGACGTACGCCTCGTCGGAGACGATCACGGTGTCGCGAAATCGCGAGGCGAGCTCGAGCGCGAAGCTGGTGCGCCACAGCGTGCCGGTCGGATTGTTCGGTAACGCGAGGAACACCAGGCTCGGCTTGTCGCGCTCGATCGCCGCGACCATCGCGAGCTCGTCGAGCTGCCACCCCGCGTCGAGCGGCACCTCGATGATCGGCAGACCGCGCGCGATCGCCGCGAGCTTGTAGTAGACGAACGATGGAGCCGGCGTCAGGATCGGGCCTGCGAAGGCGTTCGCGAGCAGTGCGATCAACTCGTCGCTGCCGTTGCCGAACACCAGCTGGTCGCCGGACACGCCGAGTGACTTCGCGACCGCCGCCCGCAGCTGCTTCGCCTGCGGATCTGGATAACGCTCGAGGGAGACGTTCGCGAGGACCTTCGCGAGCTGGGTGCGCACCGCCGCCGGCAGGCCATGCGGCAGCTCGTTGGCGTCGAGCTTCGCGATCAGCGTCGGCGGCACCGGCACGTGGTACGCACTCGCTCCGCGCAGCACCTCCGGCACCCGCGCAGCCAGTGGACCGAGCTCGTCACTCACGAGACCCTCACTCCGGGCGGTCTTCGTGTCATCGACGGCTCCGCATCAGCGCCGAGCGGCCGTGACCGTCGAGGCCTTCGGCGGCGGCGAGCGTGGCGATCGGTCGTGCGTGAGCTGCCGCGGCCTCCGCGGAGTACTCGATGATCGAGGTCTGCTTGCGAAAGTCGGCAACGCCGAGCGGCGACGCGTAGCGAGCAGCCCCCCCCGTGGGCAACACGTGATTGCCGCCCGCGAGGTAATCACCCGCGGCTTCCGACGAGTACTTGCCGACGAAGATCGCACCCGATGTCGTGCACCTCGCGGCGAGCGCGCGTGCGTCGGCACATTGCAGCTCGAGGTGTTCGGGCGCGAAGGCGTTCGCGTAGTCGACCGCGGCATCCATCGACTCGACGACCACCGCAGCACCGTGATGCTCGATCGCATGCACCGCGATCTCGCGGCGCGGCAGATCCGCGAGTTGCAGGACGAGCTCGGCATCGACCTGCTGCGCGAGCTGCTCCGACGTGGTCACCAACACCGCGCGGGCTTCGCGATCGTGCTCCGCTTGCGCGATCAGATCCGCCGCGACCCACGCCGCGTTCGCCGTCGCATCGGCGACGATCAAGACTTCCGACGGACCAGCGATCGAATCGATGTCGACCTCGCCGTAGACCTGACGCTTCGCCGACGCGACCCAGGCGTTGCCCGGACCCACGATCTTGTCGACGCGCGGCACGGTCTGCGTGCCATACGCGAGCGCCCCGACCGCCTGCGCACCGCCGAGCTCGAAGATCCGATCGACGCCCGCGATCCGCGCTGCCAAGGCCGTCTCCGGCGACGCACCGGGCGTCACCATGATCAGCTCGCGAACACCGGCGACCTTCGCCGGGATCGCCGTCATCAACACGCTCGACGGATACCGCGCCGTTCCACCCGGCACGTACAACCCGACGCGCGCGAGCGGCGCATATCGCAGCTCCAACCGGACTCCATCGAGCGTCAGGTCGACGTCGCGATCGGTCTGCTTCTCGTGAAACGCGCGGATCCGCTGCGCCGCGAGCTCGAGCGCCTCGCGCACCGGTGGTGCCACGTCCGCCGCCAGGGCATCCCATCGCGCGGCATCGATCTCGTAGCTGCCGCCATCGGGCTCTCTGCGATCGAACGTCCGCGTGTACTCAGCGACGGCTTCATCGCGGCGCGTGCGAATATCCTCGAGGATCGCGGCGACCTTGCGATCGATATCGCCCGGCATCCGCGTCGATCGGTCGAGGAGCGCCGCGGCCTCGACGCTGCCCGCTCGCAACAGCTTCAACATGCGTGCGAAGGCTATCACCTGTCGGCTCGCACTGCCGGCACCCACTCCGACGGTGTGATCTCGCAGCGTTGCGGGTCGAGACCGTCCGGCCTCGGTTCAGCTCGACGCCCCCGTCGCGCTAGCCTACGTGCGCCGTCTGCTGATCACTTCTTCTTCTTCGGCTTGTCGGTCTTCTTGGTGTCGTCGTCGTCGTCGGTCGGGACCTCCCTCTCGGGAATCTTGACCTTGTTGGGGTCGTACTTCTCCATGTCGGGTTTCGGGTTCTTCGGATCGTACGGATCCTTCGGCTCGGTCTTCGGCTTGTCCTCGGGACCCGCCGGCAGCGGACCCTCGAGCGAACCGCCCGGCAGCTGCGACGGATAGCGATCTCCGTAGCTCCCCACCATGCCCTCGGGGACATTCTCGCGTCCCTGACCACCGACCTTGACGACGTACTTGCCCGACGGCCACATCACCCAGGTCTCGCTCGGCCCGGTGATCCGCAGCGCGCGCACGCCCTTCAGCTTCTTCTCGTCGACCTGGTAGCCCTTCTCCGCCGCGAGCCGCCGCACCAGCTTCACGGTCTCCCGCACCACGCCATCGGGCTTCTCGTACTTGGTGACCGTGACGTTCACCAGATCCTTGTCGGCGATCCGTCCGGTCTTCTCTGAGGACTCGGTGATGTAACTGGCGCTGTACGCCTCGCCCTTGTTCCCGTCGACCCAGACCTCGATGTCCAAGAGTGGCCCCTGGAAGCGTCGGAACTTCCACGAGCCGACATCTCCCTCGACAACCAAACGTTTGGGAACCGGGGGTTTGCCACCGCATGCGGCGACGATCACCGCGATCAGTAACAGCCGCATCGTCCGCTATCGTAGCGCGATCCGCCGTTGACACGGAGCGCTGCGTCGCCCAATAGTCCGGCCACGTACATGGCTAGCTATCTATTCTCATCCGAATCCGTCACCGAAGGTCACCCCGACAAGCTGTGCGACGCAGTGTCGGATTCGGTGCTCGACGCCTGCCTTGCCGCCGACCCGCTGAGTCGCGTCGCGTGCGAGACCGTGGCGAAGACGGGGTTCGTGATGGTCGCCGGTGAGATCACCACGAAGGCCACGCTCGACTTCCAGAAGATCGTCCGCAACGCGGTCCGCGAGATCGGCTTCACCAGCTCCGCGATGGGCTTCGATGCCGACACCTGCGCCGTGCTGACGGCCGTCGAGCAACAGTCGCCCGACATCGCGCAAGGCGTCGATCGCGGCGATCCGGCCAAGCAAGGCGCCGGCGATCAGGGCCTGATGTTCGGCTACGCGTGCGACGAGACGGCAGAGCTGATGCCGCTCCCCATCCAGATGGCGCACCAGCTGGCGTACAAGCTCGCGCAGGTTCGCAAGACCAAGCACAAGGGCATCGACTGGTTGCGCCCGGACGGCAAGACCCAGGTCTCGGTCCGTTACGAGAACGGCGAGCCCGTCGGCGTCGAGGCCATCGTCGTCTCCACGCAGCACGACGAAAAGGTCAAGCAGAAGGCGCTCGAGGAAGCGATCCGCGAGTACGTCATCAAGCCGATCGTCCCGGCGAAGCTGATGACCAACAAGACCAAGATCCACGTCAACCCGACGGGCCGGTTCGTCATCGGTGGTCCGCAGGGTGACTGCGGCCTCACCGGTCGCAAGATCATCGTCGACACCTACGGCGGCTACGCTCGCCACGGTGGCGGCGCCTTCTCGGGCAAGGATCCGAGCAAGGTCGATCGCTCGGCCGCGTACTACGCGCGCTACATCGCGAAGCACGTCGTCGCCGCGGGTCTCGCCCGTCGCTGCGAGGTCCAGTTCGCGTACGCCATCGGCGTCGCCGAGCCGGTCTCGATGCTGGTCGACACGTTCGGCACTGGCATCGTCCCCGACGAGAAGCTCACCGCCGCGGTCCTCAGGACCTTCGATGCGCGCCCCGGCATGCTGATCAAGGAGCTCGATCTCCGCCGCCCGATCTTCCGCAAGACGGCCGCGTACGGCCACTTCGGTCGCGAAGAGCCGGAGTTCACCTGGGAGAAGACCCCGCTCGTCGGCAAGCTCAAGGAAGCTGCCGGCGCGACCAACGGTCACTCGAAGACCAACGGTAACGGCGCGAAGACCACGGCTCCTGCCAAGTCTGCGCCTGCGAAGAAGCCTGCTGGCAAGTCCAGCGGCGCTCGCGCGTAACGTCAACCGGTCCGACGGCGTGTCACTGGGGTGACGCTCTGTCGTTCGAATGACTCGATCTACAGCGATCCCGGCCCCCGCGGGATCCTGATCTCGCGACGTTACAGTCGGCACTGCATCTGCAGAGCCTGGCTGCGCCATGCGCACGTTCGTGACGTTCTACGCCTATGCCTTCGAGGGCGCACCGTCATTGACCGGCACTCCCGGCTGGTTCGCGATCCCACACCTCGACCACCTGGTGACGATGCGCGCGCGCACCGCGCTCGGTCGTGCCGCCGGTGAGCACCTCGAGATCTACCGCTGCCACGGTTCGATCGAAGGCGATCCGCGGACGCCCGAGGTCGACGTGAGCTGCGAGGCCGCGGAGCGGATCTACGCCGGTGACGCCGGTGAAGCGCTGTGGTGGTTCACGATGTACTGCGCGCGCAGCGTGAGCTCGCACTGGGCGCCACCGCCGATCGTTCGCAACTACTTGCTCGCCGGCTCGCCCGCGCTGCGCGACGACGCGCATCAAGCAGCGTGGGCTGCCTCGGGTGAGCTCGCCGACACGCCTCGTCTCGCGGCGCGGGTCGCGATGTACGCCGCCTCCGACGAGCGTCCGCTGCTCGCGGCGCGCGAAGCGTGTCGACTCGCCGGTCAGGTCGCGGGTGACCGACTGACCGCCGTCTCGGCCCTGCAAGAGCGTGCGCTCGCCTCGGCGCTGCTCGGGATCACGGCGTCGCACCCGGCGCGGCTCGCGACGGAGGCGCCGCTGCCGGATGCATCGGAGCTCAAGATGCAACGGATCGCCGCGTCGCTACGTGACTCGGCACCGACGATCGACGAAGCGCCGCACCGTCCGTCGCCGACGATCCTGCTCGCGATGGGCTAGCGTCGACAACGTCCGCTCCTGACGCGCGGCGAACCGCAATCCTTCGAATTCATCGAGACCGAACCGCCGGTCTTTTCAGCCACTTCCGCAGGCGGGAACCTCGATCTCCCAGAACCTGGTGTCCGTCTCGTAGCGAGGCATCGCGCGTAGTAAAACCCACACGATGTCCGAAGTTGACGCGGAGCTAGCCCAGATCGGGGCAGTCCTCGTCGAGGAGCGCGTGCTCCGTCGGATCATCAAGAGCCACCGCAAGCTCCGCGGCGTCGGGCTGCAGGTGCCACACGAGCAGTGCTACGAGCTGCCCCGCGACGAGCTGACCACGTTCGTCGAGGCCGACGAGGTCGCGATCGCTCTCACCACGCTACCCGAGCGCGTGGTGCTGATCTCGAGTGAGCGCGACAAGCTGAACACTCCCGAGGCGTGGACGGCGGCGTGGCGATCGATCTTCCACGCGAAGATCCACCAGGCCTTCGAGGAACGCCTCGGCAGCCGACGCCTCACGCTCGCCGCGATCCGCGAGCGGATCAACCGTGTCGGCCAGACCGAGTTCGACGAGATCCGCTCGGTGCTCAAGCAAGAAGACTTGCTGTTGCCACCACCTGGAGGCATCGCCGCCCGCGCCTCCACCGACGACGTCATCACGTATGTCGAGTTCGTCGCGCTCTACCTCGAGCTCAGCGAGTTCGCACCGCAGGCGATCGATCGCACGTTCCCGGCGCTGTTCGACACCGAGCGGGTCGATCAGACGATCGCCCTCGATCTCGATGCCAAGGCGATCCTCGCGGCCGCTCGCCCACCGCACGCACCCCAGACGCCGCTGATCGCCGCCCATCGTGCGGAAGAGGAGGCGGATACCCGCGTCGCTCCCATCAGCGAGGGTGCGAGGCGATCCGCGCACAAGGCGGCGTTGTCCGCGCGCGAGAAGGGCAATCGTTCGCGCGCCGCGATCCTGCACTATCGCGCCGGGCTCGACACCGCCGGTGAGGGCGATGTCGCCGAGCTGGTCAATCGACTGACCCGTGCGCTGTCGCTCAAGGACGCGCCGATCGAGCTTCCTGCAGAGACCAAAGCGAAGTGGACGGCGGCGTTGCAACCCGTCGCCGAGTTCGCGGCGCGGCAGAGCTCGCTGCGGTTCTCCGTCGGCGCGCGGCTGCTCTACGACCTGCAGGCCGCGATCATCGTCGCCGACCGCGAGGTCAAGGTCGTCGACTTCTTCACCTGGGCACTGTCGCTCGGCAAGCAGAAGATCGTGCGCGAGCTGCCGGCGACCCGCGAGGTCAAGATCGCGAAGCAGATCCACGCTGCGGTCGCGAAGATCCCCGCGTGCGGGGTGCCCTCCGACGAGCTGACCGAGGCGTTGCACGAGATCCGCGATCGCGCCGATGACAACGTTCGCGCCGTGATGCGTCCGAAGATCGAGGCCGCACTCGATCAAGTGGATCTCCATCCGCACTCGCTGCCCGAGCTCGTCGGCGAGAAGAAGCTGATCGACGAGCTGCTCGATCGCGCGGTCGCCGTCGGCCGGCTCAACATCGGCAACCTGCGCGACGCGCTGTCGAAGAACGATCTCAAGGCCAACGATCTCGAGCTCCGCGAGCTCAAGAACGGCGATCAACTGCTGCGCGCCGACGACATCCTGTCGAAGTCGATGGATGGCGTGTACCGCCGCGGCGAGCAGTACATGCGGTACTTGCAGAAGCTGTCGTCCCTGCTGTTCGGCACGAAGATCGGCCGCTTCCTATCGCTATACCTGTTGTTGCCGGCGCTTGGTGCGCTCGGCGTGATCGAGGGGCTCAACCATACCGTCGGCCTGTTGATCGGGATTATCACGGGCCACCACCCGACGATCTCGACCCCGACCACCCTGATCGGAACGGGCGTCTTCATCTTCTTGCTGCTCCATGTTCCGCCGTTTCGACGGCTGATGATCTGGGCCGGCCTCAAGCTCTGGTGGTTGATCAAGGTGTTGTTCTGGGTCGGCCCGCTGGCGCTCTGGAGGCATCCGCTCGCCTCCGCGTACTTCGCGAGTCGCGCCCATCGCTTGGTGATCCGTCCGGCGCTGCTCGGCGGCATCGCGTGGCTGTGCGTGCCCGCAGATCGCGTGGTGCCCGGCATCGACGTGTCCCTCGACTACGTCATCGCCGGTGGTGCGGTGATCGCATCCGCCCTCGCGATGAACACACGCGTCTGGCGGGTCGCCGAGGAACGGATCGGTGACGCGGCCGTGCGCTCCGGTCGTCACCTCACCACCCGCATGATTCCTGGCCTGGTGCGGCTCACGATCGAGATCTTCGCGAAGCTCGTCGAACGCTTCGATCGCGGCATCTACCGCGTCGACGAATGGCTGCGGTTCCGCAAGGGTCAATCGACCGTCATCGTCGTGATCAAGGGTGTGCTCGGCGCGTTCTGGTTCTTGATCACGTACATCCTGCGCATCTACATCAACTTGTTCGTCGAGCCGACGATCAACCCCGTCAAGCATTTCCCGGTGGTCACCGTCGCGGCGAAGTTGATCCTGCCGATCATCAAACCACTCGGCGAGGCGATCACGGAGTTCAGCGAGCCGTTATTCGGGAGCGGCGGCGCGGTCGCGTTCGCAACGTTCACCGTGCTCGTGCTCCCCGGGCTCGCCGGCTTCCTGGTCTGGGAGTTCAAGGAGAACTGGCGGCTGTATCGCGCGACGCGCCCGAAGCAACTCCACCCCCAGTCGATCGGCCATCACGGCGAGTCGATGGTCGCGTTCATGAAGCCCGGCTTTCACTCGGGCACGATCCCGAAGCTCTACACCAAGCTCCGTCGCGCGGCGTGGCAGGACGACGAGCGCGGCGTCGCGAAGCAGCACGAGGGTCTCCATCACGTCGAGGAAACGGTGGCGACGTTCGTCGATCGCCAGCTCGTGTCGATGCTCAACGAGGTGCCGGCCTTCAAGCCCACCGACGTCGCGGTCACCCACGTCGACATCGGATCGAACCGCGTGCAGTTCGAGATGGTGTGCCCGTCGATCAACACCGAGCCGATGAAGGTGCGGTTCGAGCAGCAATCCGGCTGGCTGGTCGCGAGCATCCCGGAGCCGGGTTGGATCTCGGCGCTCGACGATCCCCACCGCAAGATCCTCGAGATCGCGCTGACCGGCTTCTACAAGCTGTCGGGCGTCGAGCTGGTGCGCGAGCAGCTCGAGACCGCCCTGCAAGGCGATGGCAGCGCACCGCCGCCGTACGACATTGCCGACGAAGGCCTACTGGTGTGGCCCGCCGGTGCGTACGACTGCGAGGCGGTGTACGACCTCCGCGGCAAGAAGCTGCTCCCGACGATGCGCGGCGAGAAGTTCGATGGTGGACTGCCCGATCTCGACAAGCGCCACGCCCTGTTCGGCCGCGAGCCGCTGTACTGGACGGTGTGGTCGACGGCATGGCAGCAGATCGCACGCGGCGACCCGCCGATGCCCCTGCTGGTCGGACCCAGCCTGCTGCCTGCCACGTGAGGGTCTGCACAACATTTGCCCGGGTCACGGCCGACCCAGGAACCATGGCCAGCGGCGACCTCGAGTATCTGGAAGAGGTGTTTCTCAAGGTGCGCCAGACCAAGCGGTGGACCAAGTCGTTCACCGTGATTCGCGACGCCGGTCGTCCCGGTGCAGTCATCGAGAACGCGGAGAGCGTGGTTAGCTCGGAGATCTCCGATCCTAGCCCGTTCCGATGGTTCATTCGTTCGCGGTCAGCGTGAACTCGAACAGCGTTGTCGTCGGGATGAATTCGAGCGTCTCGGAGCCGCCGGGCACGTAGAGGCGGTTCGCGACGACGGCACCTCTCGCACCCGCGCGCTTGCCAGGCATCGGTTCGAGGCGCGCATTGGTGGTCGATGACTCCCAGACATCCGTCGTGACGTTGTAGAGCTCGACCACATCGAGCGCCTCCGTGGTCTCGCCACCGGCGCAGATCAGATTGCCGTAGAGCTCGCCGTACGCGCAGCCGCCGCGTGCGGTGGGCATCGGCTTGCGCACCTGCCAGGCGGTCGCGTTCTGCGGCAGCAACCAGACATCGGAGAGCGCCTGCGGACCGGTCAGGCCGCCGAGCCCTCCGGCGACGACGAACGCACCATCGTAGCGCCGGATCGCCGCAGCGTGTGACCGCGCGATCGGGAGATCGACCTCGAACCGCGACAGCGTGCGCGTCACGAGATCGAAGTCGAGGATGCTCGACAGCGTCTCGGTCGTGGTCGCGCCACCGACGAGAAAGATGTGCCCCGGCGACACGACCACGGCGGAGGCACCCCGCGCATCCTGCGGTGCCATCGCGGCGAGCTCGGTCCACTCCGTCGCGTTCGCTTCGAGGGCGAACATGCGGCCGTCGGCGACGAACGATCGACCGTCGAGCCCGCCGAGCGCGAACACGACACCGCCGATCGCTGCGATGTTCGCATGCGTCCACGCGACGGGGAGATCGGGGAGCTCGCCCCACTCGAGCGTCAGCGTGTCGAAGGTCAGCACCTTCGTCGTGATCGGCAGCCCCTCGAACATGCTCGCCGAGAAGCCACCGACAAGCACGAGGCGCGTGCCGAGCGTGCCCGTCGCCGTCTCGAGCCGAGGCTCGGGCATCTCGAACACGCGCCACTGATCCGGGCAGCCGTCCTCGTCCTGGAAGTCGTCGAAGTCCTCGGGTACTTCCTTGCACTGATCGTCGGCGTCGAGGATGCCGTCCCCGTCCTGATCATCGGTCGCGCAGGCGGCGAGGACGGACAGCAATGCGGCAACCCGGAGCACTCCTGGAAGTCTAGCCATGTTCCGGGTCGTGCGTGCTGCCTGTCGGGGTTCCGTGGCCAGGAAAGATCACGCGAGCGCCAACCAACGTAGCGCGTGAGTCCAGCTGCCGCCGTTGAGGCCGGGCGTGCACCACAGCTGACACAGCGACTCGATCGGACGCGCTGAGGGGGCGCCCCCGAAGTCGACCGTATGCCAGCCGAACGCGGTGAGGATCTCGGTGACCTGCGCCTTCGCACCGGCGTCGTTGCCGCAGATGAACATCGAGGCCTGCGGCTGGAACGGCGGGTTGATCATGAACGCGTTGCCGACACTGTTGAACGCCTTGACGAAGTTGGCCGCCGGCACCTTCGTCTGGAGTCGCTCCATCAACGACTCGTTCTGCGCCGTGAAGTAGCGCAGCACGCCGTGATCCGGCTTCTCGTCGCTGATCGGGTTCGTGGTGTCGATCACGGTCTTGCCGGCGAGGCTCGAGGCGAGATCACCGACCAGTGACTCGGCGACACTGCCCTTGACCGCGAGCACGACAACCTCACCCCACGCAGTCGCTTCGGCGAACGTGCCGACCGACGCTTCGCCCTTCGCCGCACTCTTCCACTCCTCGAGCTTCGCGGGCTCGCGCGATGCACGCATCACCGAGTGCCCGTTGTCGAGGAAGCCCTTCGCGAGCGCGGCACCGACTGGACCAGAACCGAGGATGGCGATCTTCGTCATGCGCGAAACTTCGCACGATGCCGGATGTGGCACCATGCACGCGGGTGCTTCGCTCTCTCCTGCCGCTCGTCGTGGGTTTGGTGATCTTTGCAATCTGGTGGATCACCACGGCGCTCGACGCATTTCCGATCGGTACCGTGCCGCCACCCGGAGATGTCGCGTCGGCGTTCTTCGCCGAGCTGCAGACCGGCCGGATGTTCAGCGACATCATCGCGTCGCTGTATCGCGTTGCGTGGGGCTACGTCACCGCGGTGATCGCGGCGGTGCCGCTCGGGCTCATCGTCGGTCGCTCGGCGCACGCGAAGGCGGCACTCTTGCCGTGGATCAACTTCTTCCGCAACCTGTCGCCGATCGCGTGGATCCCGTTCGCGATCGTGTGGTTCGGCATCGGCGATCCGCCGGCGATCTTCATCATCTTCCTCGCCACCTTCTTCCAGATCGCCCTGGCCACCGCGGCTGCTGTCGCCTCGGTACCGAAGGTCTACTACCGCGTCGCCGAGGATCTCGCGCTGACCGGTAACGAGGTGCTGTTCAAGATCACGCTGCCCGCGATCATGCCGCAGCTGGTGACGGCACTGCGCGTCGCGATCGGCGTCGCGTGGATGGTCGTCGTCGCCGCCGAGATGATGGGCGTCGGCAGCGGCCTCGGCTTCTTGATCAACGACTCGCGCTATGCGCTACGGATGGATCTCGTCGTCTGCGGCATGATCATCATCGGCGTGATCGGCATCTTGCTCGACATCCTGTTCATGCGGCTCGCGAACATCCGGTCGGTGCGCTGGGGCTTCGAGCAATGACCGACCTCGTGCTCGAGCTCGTGGGCGTCGGGTTTGACTACGGCACCAACCGCGTCATCGATGGTCTCGATCTCGAGGTCTCCCGCAAGGAGCTCGTGGTCTGCGTCGGCCCGTCGGGGTGTGGCAAGTCCACCCTGCTCGGCCTGCTCGGCGGTCACTTGCAACCGACGCGCGGTACGGCGAAGCGCTACGGGCAGACCCGCACGATCTATCAGGATGGCGGCTTGTTCCCGTGGCTGACCGTGCGGCAGAACATCGATCGCGGCCTACCGCGTGGCACCGCCGTCGCAGTGCGCGCCACCAAGATCGCCGAGTGGCTCGAGATCACGCGGCTCGCCGAGTTCGCCGAGCACTATCCGCATCAGCTCTCGGGTGGCATGCGACAGCGTGTCGAGATCGCGCGTGCGCTCGCCGGGGAGACCGACGTGCTGCTGATGGACGAGCCGTTCTCGGCGCTCGACTACCAGACGCGCAATCGAATGCGCCGCGAGCTGATCGCGACGCTCGAGCAACGGCCGCGCGCGGTGGTGTTCGTCACGCACGACATCGAGGAGGCGGTGCAGATCGGCGATCGCGTGGTCGTCCTCGGTGAGCGCCCCGCCAACGTGCGTCGCATGCTGCCTCTGCCCGCTGGTAAACCTCGCCAACCTGCAGCGCCCGGCGTCGCCGAGGCAGAGCAAGCGATCATGGACGAGCTCGGGTTGAGCTAGGCTTGCCCTCGTGAGTCCCGCTGCCCGCATCACCGCGCTCACCGTCGCGGTGTTGATCACGCTGACGGTGCTCCACAAGCGTCCGTGGGTCGGCAACGCTCGAGCCGCGTCACTCGATGTCGGGTTCTTGCCAGTCACCTGTCACCTGACCTGCCCGGTCACCGATTTCGCAACCAAGTCGACCACCACCGGCACGCGCTTCAACTCGCAGCGGTTCACCGAGTTTCCGACTGTCGTCGAGGCGCTCAAGGCACGGAAGATCGAGGCCACCTTCCTGCTCGCGCCGCTCGCGATGGTGCTCCGCGAACAGGGGGTGCCGATCCACATCGTCTACCTCGGGCACCGCGATGGCTCGACGGTGATGGTGCCGAAGGATTCGCCGTACAAGCGCCTGCGCGATCTCAAGGGCAAGCGGTTCGCGCGCCCCTCGAAGTACTCCAACCAGTACCTCGTGATCACGAAGCTGATGGAGGACGAGGGCATGGAGCCCGGCGACATCGACTTCATCGACATGCCTCCACCCGAGATGCCGTCGTCACTCGCGGCCGGCAACATCGACGCGTACTTCGTCGGCGAGCCCCACGCCGCGAAGGCCGAGCTCAACGGCACGGGTCGCGTGCTCTATCACGCGAAGGACATCTGGCCGCGCTTCGTCTCCTGCGTGCTGGTCGTCCGCGACGAGCTGATCGCCGAGCATCCCGAAGTGGTTCGCGACCTCGTGCGTGGCATCGCCGAGTCGGGCGAGTGGGCCGAGCGCAACCGACTCGAAGCAGCGCGGGTCGCGGCGCCCTACTTCCGTCAGGACCAGAAGCTGCTCGAGTTCGTGCTGACGCGGCCGCCCGATCGCGTGTCGTATCGCCACCTGACGCCGACCGACGAGGACATGCAGGCGATCATGAAGTACGCGGTCAAGGCGGGCATCTTGAAGAAGCCGCTCGACATCTCGGACCTCGTCGATCGCCGGTTCATCCCGACCGACATCCAGCCCGCGAAGATCGATCCGATCGCGACGACGCCTTAGCTGGTCTCGGCGTTCCGCAAGCTGCGCCAGGTGTCGAGAGCCCACGCCTCGTCGGATGCGCGGCCCTTGCAGGTCAGGATCGCGACATGCGGTGCACACGCGACGAGCCCGTGGACGACGTGAACTGCACCCTCGTCGTAGACCTCGGCTCGACCGCGACGCCGGTCCTCCTCGATCCGCGCGACCACGGGATGGATCGGCGCGGCGACATCGAGGAGCTTCTGCGAATCGGTCTCGGCATCCGCGGTGAGCGTGGTCAGCTCGACGACGCGATCACCGTCGGTCGCCCACCAGCCGCCGTCGTCGTCGTACTTGCCGACGAACGCGCCGCCCAGATCCATCGTCCAGCCACCGGCGAGCTCGATCTCGAGCAGGTGACGGCGATAGCCGATCAACACGTCGGGCACCGGCGTCGAACCGATCAGGCCTCGGATCTCCTGGGCATGCGCGTCATCCGCGCCGAGCCACTCGAGCAGCTCGGACCACTCGGCGAAGGGTAGCGGGAGCTCGGGGTTCGCCTTGTGCGCCGCCGAGAGATCTTCGTCGACGCGCTCCATCACGGCGCGCTCGGCAGCATCGAGTGGCTCGCGCCACGCGACGTCGAGCCACATCCCGAGCAGCCCGCGCGACAGCGCCTCGCGGCCCGGTCCACGATTCCACCAGGCGAAGGCATCGGCTGCGCGTGCCGGCTCGGCGATCACGGCATCGCGCCACGCCGCCGTGCGTGGACCGAGCGCGGTCAGGATCGGCGCGTCGACCTTGAACGTGCGATCACCCGGCATCCCGATCCGCGTCGCGCCGCCTCGCAGCTCCTCGGCCACCCAGCTCGCGAACTGCTTCTTCGGATCGACGGTCTCGCCCTCGAGCGTGAACTCGAGCTCGTCGAGGATCGGGGCGATCCGCGCGAGGACCTCCGCGTAGTAGCCGGGGCCCACCGCGGAGGTCTCGGCGTGGATCTCGAGGTCGCCTTCCGGCAGGACCGTGATCCGCACGGGAGCGGCATAGGGGTGGATCGAGGCTGTGATCCGCTTGGAGGTGGCGTCGATCACCTTGCCCTTGAGGCTCCGACGTACGAGCCAGGTCAGCCGCTCTCCGACTTCTTGTGCGCTCGGGGCTCGACCCAACAGCGCGCGAAGCCCTGCTTTCGGTCGCTTGGACCTCGCCCGACGGTCGACCGCGAAACCCACGGGAGGATCATCGCCGGTTTTCGGGAAGCGGATCGGGGGTTTGCCCGTATTATCGTGTCGCCATGCCCGCACGCGAAGCTGAACAACAGAAAGCGGAAGAGTCGGTCACGCCGGAGGTCGCTCCGGTCGAGACGGAGGCCGCGGCGAACAAGTTCTCGCAAGAAGGCGAGGTGCCGGCCGTCGCCGCCGCACCTGCGATCGCGACCGGCGTCTCGGCCTCCGAGCAGGCGTTCGCTGGCAACAAGGAGGAGACCGCCGCGAAGCTCGACAAGGGCATGCACGTCCACGCCGACGAATACAAGGCGACGTGCGAAGCGGTCGGCAAACCCGAGAAGTGGAAGGACCACTATCGGCTCGGCCATACCGAGGCGAAGGGCTGGGTCCAGCCGTACGAGCGCTACAAGGTCAACCTCGAGTGGCAGCTCCAGCACGGCGCGAGCGCATCCAAGGCGATCCAGGACTTCGTCAAGGGCACCACGATCTGCGACTACCGCACCGCCGGTGTCGCGCACGACATGAACACGGTGCGCGAGGAGCTTGGCGACAAGAAGTTCGACAAGCTGTTCGGCTCGGCGAACAGCCACGAGGATCAGGCGATCGCCAGCTCGCAGCGCCTGATGATCAGCGCCGGCCTGTACACGACCCCACTGGTCGACAACATGCGCGCGATCGCGAAGGCCTACGACGACAAGGAAAAGTCTGCGAAGGAAGAGCCGAAGGCCGCGCAGCAAGAGGCTCGCGTCGAGGAGAAGCCCAAGGCGGAAGCCGAGATCGAGCAGGAACCGCTGATCGTCGCCCAGGAGCTGGGCGTACAGCAGGCCGAGCGCGCCTAACCCCAGAGTATCGGCGAACTCTGGGGTTGGTCTGACGCACTTCGCGTTCCGCACGCGCGCGTTTGCGCTTACGTTTACGTCTCGTGCCCGAGCCATACCTAGACGTCGCCACGCACCTTCGTGACGAGCTCGAGCGCGCCTGGCTGCGCGTCGAGTATCAGGTGCGCAACGCGTGGACCAAGGGTCGCGTCGAAGTCTCCGACGACGTGATCGGCACGTCGGAGATCGGCCGGTTGTTCGCGCAAGCGCGTGGCAATCAGATCACGGGAGACGATGCAGGCGCGTCGACGGTGCTCGAGCAATGGCTCGCGAAGCACAAGGAGGTCGAGGGTCGGATCCGCGCCACCGTCGAGGCCGGCAAGCGCTCGGCGCTGGTCAGCTTGATCAGCGTGTTCGGCCTGACGCCACGGCAGTGGTCGACGCTGATGTTCGCGCTGCTGCCCGAGACCGATCCGAACCTCGTCCAGGCGTATCGCTACCTCGCCCGCGACGACAGCTGTCGCGGCCTCGACGGACGGCTGCTCGCGATGTTGGTCTACGACACGCCGGTGTCGCGGTCGCTGATGGCGCGCGACCTGTCGGGCACGTCACCGCTGGTTCGCCATCGCCTCGTCGATCTCACGGCAGGTGCCGCCGCTGGCGACTCGACGATGTTCCGGCGCATCCGTCCCGCGAATCGGCTCGTCTACTTGCTCGATGGCACCGCCGTCGAGCTCGATCCCGAGCTCGCCGATCTGTGCGAGCTGCGCGCCACCGAGGCGCGTGGGTCGTTCCCTCCGCTCGCGATCGAGAAGGCCGCCGCCGCGTTGCGCTCGAACGAAGTCGTGCTCGCCGTGCAGGGACAGCGAGGCCTCGGCAAGAAGTTGCTGCTCCAGCTCGCCGCCAAACACTGGGGACAGCGGATCCTGATGATCGACGGCGCGCGGATGGCCGCGTTGCCCGCCGCGGCGCAGCTGCCTGCGGTCCGCGCGATCGTGCGCGAGCTCAAGTTGCTCGACGCGATCCCGGTGCTCGCCGATCTCGACGACGCGAACGTCAGCGAAGCCGATCGCGACGAGATGCCCAGCTACTTCGGGACGCTGCTCGACGATTGGAATGGCCCGTTCGCCATCACGTTCAATCGCGAGCGGTTGCCGCGCATGCACCATCGCCCACTCGTGCACATCACGCTCGAGGTGCCGGATCTCAAGACCCGCACGGCGATGTGGCAGGACGTCGTGCCCACGCTCGATGCGTCCGAGGCCGACAGCTTGTCGGGTCGCTTCGCGATCCCCGGCGGCATCATCGTCGCCGCCGCCCACGCTGCGACGGCCGGACGGATGCCCGACGCCGGAACCCCCGGCACCGAGGATCTCGCCACCGCGGTGGCCGCCCAGCTCCATCAACGGATCTCGCGCCTCGGCAAGCGCCTGCCGACGCCGTACGACATCGACGACCTGATCGTCGACGACGATACGCGCTCCGCACTCACCGAGATCACCGCCGCCGCGAGTCAGCGCCGCCAGATCCGCGACGCGTTCAAGCTGCGCGGCGCACAGGGCATCTCGGTGCTGTTCTCCGGTCACCCCGGCGTCGGCAAGACGATGTCGGGCACCGTGCTCGCGCGGCGCCTCGGTCTCGAGATCTACGAGGTCGATCTCTCGCAGGTCGTCAGCAAGTGGCTCGGCGAGACCGAGAAGAACCTGTCCGACGTGTTCGATGCCGCCGAGCCCGGTCACGTCGTGCTGCTGTTCAACGAGGCCGACTCGCTGTTCGGCAAGCGAACCTCCGACGTCAAGAGCAGCAACGATCGCTACGCGAACATGGAGACGAACTATCTCCTGCAGCGCCTCGAGCGGTTCGGCGGGCTCGCCATCCTGACCACCAACCTGACCTCGGCCATCGACCAGGCGTTCAAGCGCCGCTTCACGTACGACGTGTTCTTTAGCTTCCCGAGTCCAGACATGCGCGCCGAGCTATGGCGTCGTACGCTGCCGAAGACGCGCACCGCCGATGACATCGACCTCGACGCGATCGCCGACACCTACGAGCTGTCGGGCGGCTTCATCAAGGTCGCGTGCGAGCGCGCGGCCTACGTCGCCGGCGCTGCGAACACCCATATCGACGAGAAGCTGCTGCGCGCCACCATCGAGCGGATGTATCGCGAGCGCGGCAAGGTCAGCGCGAACGGTCGGCTCGAGTAGTCAGCGGATCAGATCGGCGCCCTGGAGCTCGGCGAGCTCGTCGGTGATGGCGATCACGTCGGTGCGCTTCACCCGCCAGCCATCGACGCGCCTCGCGATCTCTGTCGCCGTGTCGAGCGTCAGGTTCTCGAACCGCCGCAGCGCAGGAGCCGCGCACAGGAACTCGGCGAGCACGGCCTCGCGTCCAGCGTGTGGATTGCCGACGAGCGTGACCCGCTCGAGCACGCGCGTCAGAGGCGACGCTGCGAACACCCTCCACGATCGCAGCTGCGTGCTCCAGCTCACCTTGAGCTCGCGATCGAGACCTCGCTCTCGCTTTCGCATCCGCGACGTCGCCATGTCGTCGAAGGCGCCGCACAGGTACGGCACCTCGGCCAGGAGCGCGCGCCGGCGTGCCTGGGCGGGAGTCAGATGCTCGTGTTGCACCGTCAGCGTGATGTAGTCGCCCAGCGGACGGCCGCGCTCGATCAACCAGTCGGCATAGACCAGATACGGACCGTCCTCGTCGGGATTCGCGGCGATCTGATCGATCAACGCGCGCTCGATCCGCAGGGGCTCCTCGAGCCGCTCGAGCACGGTGACGAGCTTGTCGACGCGAGCACGATCTGCAACCGGCAGCGTGGGCGCGGTGCCGCTCGCGAGCGCACGCAGGCGTGTCTCGACGACTCCAACAGATTCGCGCTCGAGCACCTCGCGCAGCGACTCGAACGTGCGCGCATCCTTGGACGCCAACCACAACGCGGTGAGCGGCGGAAACCACCGCGCGTCCGCCGAGACCGGGTACTGAGGCAGCAGCTCGATCAGCCGTGCGCCGAACCGCGGATCGAGAGGCAGCTCGCCGAGTCGCTTCGCGCGTTTCGAGATCAAGCTACTGCCGCCGACGGCGAGGTTGAGCAGCAGCTGCGGCATCATCGTGGCAGGATTGGCGTCGAACGCCGCGTCCCACACGTCCGACGTGTGCGTCGAGCGCCGCTCGAACAGCGGCCGGTGAGACGCTGGCATCAGGCGCGTCACGCGGTCGATCAGATCGGCAAGCTCGCCGGCACGCGAGCCTCGCCACGACTCTGCGATCGCGTCGATCGCCGCCTCGAGGTGCCCACCATCGAGGTAGGTCGCCGCTCGCTCCAGTGGCGGTAGCTTGGAGCTGAGCGTGGGTGCCACGACGACGTCATCGACGTGACCGAGCACCGGCGAGTCGACCGCATCGAGCAACTCGCGAAGCGCCGCATCCTGCGCCGCCGTCAGGATGCGCGGTCGTTCGAATGCCTTCGCGAGATCTTTGCCGATCTTGAGGGACTTGCGCAGCGGCGAGAGGTCGGTGACCGGAGTGCCGTTGGGCGGCGCATACCAACCCGGCTTGCGCTTGTCCGCCTTCTTGATGCCGGAGGTCTCCGGTGCCTCGAGCACCGCGACCAGCGACAGCGCGTCGCCGTCGGAGACTGCGAGATAGAGAGCGCCGCCGTGCGAGAGCTCGGTCGCGAAGGAACGATCGTCGGTCTGGTAGGACGCGATCGGGAGCACCGCGCCGGGTGCGAACTGCTTCGCGTGCTTCTTGAACGCGACCTCGTCGAGCAAGGCGAGCACGCTGGCCATCGCGAGCAGCGTAGGCGAAGGCGTGCCCGGGTGTCAGCGAGTTTTTCGAAGGCGCGCCCGGTGGCTGCGCGGCACCGACGCGACGCCATTCAGTTGCTTTGCGACCCGATGAAATCATCGCGTGTGAACACCACGACGCGTTGATCCGGCAGCTCCTCGTAGGACTTGACGAACGCGAAGCCGAGCGGCTCGAGCTCCTTCTTGATCTGCGCGAGCGTCATCTTGTGCTCGGGCTTGATCGGGATGCTCGGATCCTCACCCTTGTACTCGACGAGCGCGAGCGTGCCCGCCGGTTTCAGCGCGCGGCGCACACCCGCCATCACGCCGCGTGGATCCGAGAGCTCGTGATAGACGTCGACCATCAGCACCAGCTCGCAGCACCGCTCCGGCAACATCGCCTGGTGCTCGGTGGAGCGGATCAACCGCACGTTGGTGATCTTCTCGCTCGACACTCGGTGATCGAGGAGTCGCAGCATCTCGGGCTGGAGCTCCGTCGCGAGGACCTCCTTCGCACGCTTGCTCATCCGCACGGTGAAGAAGCCGGTGCCCGCACCGACGTCGGCCACCGTCGAGCCGGGAGCGATGGCGAGCCAGTCCAGCACCTTCTCGGGTTGCTCGCGCGCCTCGCGGTCCGCGCGGTCGAGCCAATCGGCGCCCAGGTACGAGCAGGTGTCGGCGATCGGCCGGCCTTGATAGGTCGTTCGGGTATCTGCCGCCGGCTTATCAGACGGCGAAGGCGCGCTACTCGAGCATGCGCAGACCAGCGCGATGGCGATAAACTGCCGCATCGTGACAGCGTACTCGATCACCTGGAACGAGCTGCGGGCGATCGAGCCGACGCGCGACGAGGTTCGCACGTATGCCGGGGCCCTCGCCGTCGCGTACAACGAGCCGCGCAACGCACCTCTGCTCGGTCACACCTCGCTGCTCACCGAAGCCGACGTGCTCGAGGTCTACGACGCGATGTTCACGTCCGGCGCGCGCCCCTTCTTGCTGTTCAGCGACGACGTCTTCGCGGGTGACGGCGATCTGCGCGGGATCGCCGACGGCCGGGCCGAGTTCGCGTTCCTGGTCGCGTCCCCCGACGCCCAGGGCAAGGGCCTCGGCACAAGGTTCGCGACGATGATTCATGCGTTCGGCTTCACCACGCTCGGGCTCTCGAAGATCTACGCCTCGGTCGTGCCCCAGAACGTCGCGTCGCGCCGGGTGTTCGAGAAGCTCGGCTACGTCGAGGAGGCCTCGGCCGACTACGGCGACGATGGTGATGTGGTCCTCGCCCTCGATCGCAGGCGGTTCACCGCCGAACTGGCGAACATCCAGATCGCGGTGCGATAGTCCGCCCATGGTGCTTGCTTCGCAGATCCTCACCGGCCTGGTCGCGGCCCTGCACGTCTACTTCCTCGTTCTCGAGATGTTCTTGTGGGCCGGCCCGATCGGTCAGAAGACGTTCAGGCGCACCGCCGCCGAGCAGGAATCGACCAAGGTCCTCGCAGCGAACCAAGGTCTCTACAACGGCTTCCTCGCGGCCGGTCTGATCTGGTCACTCGTCGGCGCCGATCACATCCAGTATCCCGCCCGCGTGTTCTTCCTGTCGTGTGTCGTCGTCGCCGGCCTCTACGGCGCGCTGAGCGTCGGCAAACAGATCCTGTTCGTCCAGGCGCTCCCCGCGATCACCGCGCTCGCATTCACGATGCTGTAGGCGTGTCGCGCAGGTGCGCGATCACCGGGCCGTGATCGCTGGTGCCGTAGTCGCGATAGGCGACGCAGTGAACCGTCTCGTCGACGAGCGCGGTGCTCGCGGCGACGTAGTCGAGCCGCCAACCCATGTTGCGCTGCCGCATGTTTCGCCACGGCGCCCACCACGTGAACAGCCGATCGTTGTCGGGATCGACTCTCCGATGAACATCGACGAGACCATGCGAGAGGAACTGCTCGAACAGCGTGCGCTCCTCGTTGCTCTGCCCGATCATCTCCTTGCGGAGGGCCGGGTGAACGTCGATGGCGAGCCGCGCAATATTGAAGTCACCCGAGAGCACGAGGTGCTTGTCGTGCTCGCGGAGCTCCGCAGCCCACAGCACGAGCTGCTTCCAGAACTCGATCTTCGCGGCGTAGTCCTTGCCGCCGTTCGGGCCGTACACCGATCCGATCACGAGACGGCCGGCTGCTGTTTCGACTTCCGCGACGGCGATCCGCGTCTCCATGTCGAACGGCGGGTGCACCCATGTCGGCGCATCTGCGAACGCCTTGTGGCGCAGCATCAGGGCGACCCCCGAGTACCCGGCGTGGCCGTGCCAGTGACAGTGGTACCCGGCGACGTCGACGATGTGCTGGGGCACCTGACCGAGCGCGGCCTTGGTCTCCTGCAGACACACGACATCCGGCTCCTCGCGATCGATCCACGACAGCACCTCGCTGCTGCGCTTGCGAATGCCGTTGACGTTCCAGGTGCCGACTTTCACGAGCGCAGGCGTAGCACACCGGTGACTACCCCACGCGCCGACTACGCGTGTGTCACAATCGGCACCCTATGGTGGGCCTTCGTCTCGCGGTCTTCTTGCTGTGCTCGTTCGGGACCCAAGCGCTCGCGGATCTCCCGGTCACCTCCTACGACTGCGCGCCCGGCACCCAGGGCAACGGCAGCTGCACGTGCCCGAAGACCCATAGCGCGAAGCGCGACCCCGCGGATGAAGGCAAGGCGATCTGCGTCGCTGCCTCTGCAAGACCGATCTCGCAGCTCCAACCCGCCGTCGGTGGCTACCTGCAGCTGGTCGCGGAAGGCAACGAAGCCGCCAGCGCGATGAACTGCACGAAGGCCGAGGAGCTCTACGTCAAGGCACTCGCCGTCAACCCGAAGGGCGTCGAGGCGCTCGTCGGCTCCGGCAACTGCATGGCGAAGCAATCCAAGTGGACGAACGCGCATGCGCAGTTCGACAAGGCACTCGCGATCAACTCGAAGTACGAGCTCGCGCTCTGGAGTAAGGCCGAGGCGTATCGGCTCGCGTACAACACCGCCGAGGCGATCACCGCGTATCGTATCTACCTCCGCACCTTTCCGACTGCGGCGAAGGCGAAGCAAGCGCTCAAGGAGCTCGGCTCGGGTCCCGAGGTCGCACGCACGCCGCCGCCCGCGAGGCCGACCAAGTTTCCGAAGCGCACGCAGGACGTGGTGATCGGTGTCGCCGGCACGAAGATCACCGCGAACGGCGTCGCCGTGACGGGCAATGGGATGGTCGCGGACTGGATCGCGATCTACGGCAAGCCCGATCGGACATGGGCCGGCTCCGGCATCAACAAGATCCACACCTGGGACAAGCTCGGCTTCATCGTCTACGAACCGACCTCCCCCTCGGGTCGCGCCTCCTCTGCGACGTTCTTGTTCAAGCCGATGGGTCAGAGCTACGACCCGAAGACGATGTTCGCCGGCTACATCCTCGTCGACGGGACCGACTTCTCCTCGGTCACCACCACGAGCGAGCTCAAGACCAAGCCCGGCGCGACCACGCCGTACGGTGCGACCTCGGTGGTGTTCCCGAAGGGCGCGTTCAACGTATTCACGACGAGCAAGAACGGCCCACTCGAGCTGGTCGAGCTCAGCATGTGGAAGACCGAGAAGCCGGGTGCGCCTGACACCGCGAGCAAGACCGGCGTCACCGCTGCGAGCGTCAAGGTCGAGGCATCGAAGACCGGCGTGAAGGTGCAGGGACAGGAGCTCGGAACCAAGCCGATGGTCGCCGACTTCAAGAAGATCTACGGCGATCCCGATCGCGTCTGGAAGGGCAAGGGCACCGCGGTCAACCACATCCACATCTGGGACTCGCTCGGCATCCTCGTCTACGAACCGGTCGGCAGCGGCAAGGCGATGACGTTGTCGATGCCGTACAAGCCACTCGACAACGCGGAGTTCTCACCGAAGTCGATGTTCAAGGGTCGCATCGCGATCGAGAGCCGCGGCTTCTACAACTTCAACACGATCGGCACGATCGCGAAGCGCGAGGGCGCGACGCAGCCCTACGGCACCGACTCGGTCGTGTTCGATCTCGGCGGGGTCGCTTTGTTCACGAGCGCGAAGGGTGCCGAGACGATCGGCGTCGTCGAGCTCAGCTTCTGGAAGAAGTAGTCACAGCCCGCCGAGCGGATCATCGGGATCCGCCTTGTCGACGATCTCGCCCGTGATCGCCGGGAGCTCGGGCCCCTTGGCCACCACCGGCGCTTTGGGGAGCAAGGCGCGGCCGAGATCCTCGAGGCTCGCGAGCTCCGCGATCACCGGCGTCTGGCGGGGCTTCGCGATGCCCATGCGATACGGATAGCCAAGCGCGAACGCGACGACCTCGCCCTTGTGACGACCGAGCGCGGGTTCGGGTGGCAGCCAGGCGAACAGCGTCGCGCCCTCGACGGGGACCTGCGCGTGTCCAGCCTGCTGCGGGCTCGCGAGATAGACCATGTGATCGCTCATGCCGCCGGCATCGTCGACGTCGACGAACACCGGCACCAGCGAGCGGTGATAGCGACCACCCGAAGACACCAGCGTGACGATGGCGGCCGGGGCACCGTGGACGTTGACACTCGCGTGCACGGCGCCGATCGAGAGCGGCACGATCTCGCCGTTCGCCGGGAAGCCGTCGAGCTCGACGAGCGCGATGCCCGAGTAGCGTCCGATGCTCCAGTTGGACACCTCGAAGGTGTCGGTCCCGTCGAGCTTCGAAGCCACGGCGAACCGCGCATCCGGTTGCGTGCGTAGCAGCTCGGCGCTGGTCACACCGATCACCCGCGCACCATTGGCGATCAACGTGATGGGCGCCACGAACCGCGGCGGATCGCCCGGAGTCGCAACATCCGCGAGCGCGACGAGCGGTGCGACGGCGCGCAGCTCAGGAGCGTTCGGATCTCGGACGGACACGCCGCGACACTGCCACGGTGGGTTCGGCGAAGTCGAGCCTCCGATCGCGTGCGTCGTTGTCGCAGGTCACCGGGAGGCATGGGGACTGCACCGATCCCCCTCATGTCGGAACACCGTGACCTGCAGTTGCCGCGACGGGCTCGCCGATACCGGATGGTGGTCGGCCTCGACCTCTCCGAGTATTCGGACGTGGTCCTCGAGCACGCCCTCGATCAAGCGGCTCGGCACGATGCACCGGAGCTCCATCTGTTGACGGTTCGCGAGAAGCGCAATCCGAGCGCCGAAGAGGTCAAGCAGGCACTGTGGGATCGGGTCTACAGCACGCTCGAAGCGTTCAACCAACACTCGACCGAGTGGCGCGCACGCCTCCACGTTCGCAAGGGCAAGCCCGACGAAGAGATCGTGCAGCTCGCTGCAGAGATCTCCGCCGACATGATCGTGATGGGCGAGTTCGGACTCCATCACTCGCGTGGATCGAGCAAGGCCTTGCCGAATCGCGTGATCCTCAACGCCACGTGTCCGACGTTGATCGTCGGCATGCCGAAGCCGTACGATGCCTCGCAGTGCCCGCTGTGCGTCGCGCTCCGCGAGGAGAGTGAAGGCGAGGACTGGTGGTGCGAGGACCACAGCGCCCGCGGCCGGACACTCCAGCACGTGTTGACGCCGATGACGGTGTGGAACGGCGGCCAGTTCGAGATCGATCGCGCGGCCTGAGTCCGTGGCACCCTAGGGGTCGATGGAAACAGCGCTCCCTCATGCCACCGTCGTTCCGCCGTCCACCTCCGCGAAGAGGCCGGAGCTCGTGCGCAGCGTGTTGGTGTCGACGTTCCGGCGGTTGATGCGGCTGTACTTCCGCAACATCGAGCGCGTGGGCCAGGCGCCGGGTCCAGAGACGCAGGGTCGCGTGATCGTATCGAACCACACGAACGCCTTGATCGACCCGGTGCTGGTGCTGACCGATGCAGCCTGCGAGATTTCCCCCGTCGCGAAATCGACGCTGTGGGACGTTCCCGGGCTCAAGTGGCTCCTCGACCGTGCGGGCGCGGTCCCGATCGTGCGGCGCAAGGACAACGCGAACAAGGACTCGACGACGAACGCGGAGATGTTCGTCAAGATCGCGAGTCACCTCGCCGGCGGCGGAAATATTCTGATCTTCCCCGAGGGCACGAGTCATTCGGAGCCGCAGCTCGCACCCCTGCGTACCGGTGCTGCACGGATGTTGCTCGCGGCCGAGACCGCGGCTGGTATCCCGCCGACGTTCCAGGCTGCCGCGCTCGAGTTCGACGCGCGTCACGACTTCCGGTCGCGCTGCCTCGTGCTGTGGGGACCGGTGCGGCGCTTCGCGGAGGTGCCCGGAGCGGATGACGAAGAGCGCATCAAGAACGCGACGGAAGTCATGAACGCCGACCTCTCGGAGCTGCTCGTCGAGGGCGAGACCCACGAGGAGCGGCTGCGCGTGGCGCGCGTCGCGGAGCTGCTCGCGAACGACGAGGGCGATCGCTCGCTCGGTAAGTGGAGTGGCATCGGCCGCCAGGTCGAGCTCGCGAATCGCACGCTGAAGAGCGTCGATCCGAGGTCGATCGCGCGTGTCGCAGAACACGTCGATGCCTACTACGCGGAGCTCGATCGGTTGGGGCTCGAGGATGCGCGGATCGTCGGCGGGATCGTCGAGGAGCGACAGCCAGGTCCGAGTGGCTGGAAGCGCGTGATGCTCGCGCCGCTCGCGGCATCGGGAATCGCGCTCTACGCCCTCCCCTACTTCATCCCGCGGATGGTCGCGCGCAAGTACGATCCCGACGCGGTGTCGACGATCAAGCTCGGCGCCGCGTTGCTCGTCTATCCCCTGTGGATGGGAGGGCTGGTCGCGGGATCGATGGTCCTGCTACCGCCGCCGTTGTCGTTCGTCGCCGCGGCCGTCGCGATCACGTCGCCGTTCGCGGCGTTGCGCTGGCTCGACAAGTGGTACCAGCACCGCGCCGAGCCGACGCCCGAAGAGGTCGCGCAACTCGCGCGCATGCGGATCACGGCACGCACGGCGATCGACGAAGCGCGGTCGCGACTACCGAGTTGAGCGCGGGCGATACCCCACCCAGATCAACACGGACACCACACCGGTGACGACCTCGATCGTCGACGACACCGCGGTCAAGTTGAACGTCTCGGCGAGCCACGCCTGCGCCGGCGGATAGAAGCCGATCGCACCGAACACGATCATGCCGATGCCACTGACGAGTACGAACAGATGCTCGAGGGCGAAGCGCGCGAACGAGAACCCGAGCAAGCCGACGCCGAGGTTGAGTGCGAGCGCGTGGGCAGCGTTGGTGCGGACGAATCCGAGCTCCTCGGTGAACAGGCCGATCAGCCCGAGCACGACGAGTGCGGCACAGACCACCCACGACCAGCCGGCGAGGATCGCCTCGCGGTAGTGCTTGCTCTCGCGATTCGACACCGGATCGGGTGGGAGTGGAGCCGTGATCTCCGGCTTCGTTGCAGGCCGTGCGAGGAGGGCGAGGATCGCGGCGGTGACCTCCGCGGGCTTGTGCTCGGCGATGAAGTGCATGCCGTGCGGAATCTTGGTCAGGGTGGCGCCGGGGATCACGGCGGCGAGCTCGTCGGCGATATCCGTCGGGCACCACGGATCGGCATCGCCCCAGATCACGGCGGTTGGGATCTCGAGCTTGTCGAGTGCTCTCAGCTCGTGGCGGCGCGGGCTCAACCGATAGCCGGCAAAGAACCGGGCGAACCATTCGCGATTCTCGGTCTCGCCCATCCAGCCGACGTACCGATCGGTCAGCTCCTTGTCGAAGATGCCGACCTGCTCGTACGGCTCGAGGCCGAGGCGATGGATCTTCTCGAGTGGCAAGGCGCTGAGCAACTTCGGTGCGGTACGCGACGCGGTGGCGACGAGCCAGTACGCCCAAAACCCCGAGCGGGTGAACGTCTCGTGCGCACGGCTATTGAGGATGCCGAAGCGCAGCACGCGCTCGGGATGCCCGATCAAGAACCCGAGCGAGATGTAGCCGCCGTAGTCGTGCGCGATCAGGTTGCAGCGATCGATGTGGAGAGCGTCGAGCAGCCGGCGGATGCGCTCGACCTCGGCGTCGTACCCGACGGGCTGCGTCAGCGTGCGCTCCGATTCGCCCCACCCGAACCAGTCGACGGCGATCACGCGATAGCTCTTCGCGAGCTCCGGGATCTGGTGCCGCCACATGTAGTGGCTCTGCGGGTACCCGTGGATCAGGACGACGGGCTCGGCGTCCGTAGGTCCCATCTCGACGTACGCCACGCGGGCGCCGTCGACGGTGACCTGCTTGAGCTCGTCGAGCTGCACGTCCGCAATCTAGACCCCCTGGATCGCAGAAGCTACGGACGAGGATGCGCTTTGAAGAGCTCGGTCCCGCCGCCGGGGCGGATGACATCGGCGCCCGCCGTTGGTGACGCGGCTGACATCGCCCTGCCTAGTCGTACGGAACGAACGCCGCGCGTGACTTGCGCTTGCGGTTGAAGCGCTCGAGCTCGTCGGCGGTGAACGCGTTGTCGCCGCCGCGCCGCAGCCGGCCGCGGATGAAGCCGATCACGGCCGCGCGTGCAGCCTTGCCCGCCTCGACGAGCTCTTCCTCGCCGGTCTCGTCGACCTCGTCCCAGACCTCGAACAGCGCGGACTTCAGCTCCGCGGGATTCGTGATCGAGGCAGAGATCGCGTCGAGGTTCTGACGCACGATCTGCGCGGTCTTCGCGAGCACCTCCTTGCGGTGCTCCCTGCCCATCTCGACCCGCGCGTCGCGCGTCTCGTCGAGGAACGCGAGCTTGCGACTCGCGTAGGGATCCATCTTCTTCTTGCGCATCAGCGCGTCGGTGACGTCGAAGTCGATGGCCAGCAGACCGAGCGGACCGGTCAGGAGGAGCACCTTCTTGACGTGCGCCCATGACTTGAACTGGTGCTGGAGGTTCGGCTTGTCCTTGATCGAGACACTGCCATCGGCCTCGATGCGGCCCTTGAACACCGTGTCGTCGATCTTGTAGCCACCGCGACCGCCCGGTGTGATCTCGGCGGTGACGATCGACTCCTTGACCTTCGGATCGACGATCGCACCCTCGTGGTTGTCGACGACCACCGAGGGCGGCGGCGTCTCGGGACCACGCGCGATTCGCTCGAGGGCATCGCGCGTCAGCCGCACCGAGTCGCGCCCACGACCCTCGAGATCGCGACCCTTGCGGATGTCCATCAACGACGAGGTTCGGGGCGGTTCGATCACCGTCTCGATCGTCGCGATTTCGGGTCGCGTCGTCGTGGCCGCTGCCGCGATCACGGTGCGGGGCCGTGGAGTGGCGCGGTTCGCCGGGGCAACCGCTGGGGTCCGAGGAGGCTCGATCGGCGTCACCTGTGCGAGGGCCGCGGAGTCGAGCATGACGACCTCGACGGTGGTCTCGGGCTGGGTCTCGACCAGCTCGAGCTTCGCAGTCGAGGAGGTCTCCTCGGGTCGGTGCTCCGGCTCGACATCGGCGAGCCACCACCCGGCGGCGAGGAGCGCATGTACCCCCACCGAGATGATGATGCTCGGGGAGAGACGCACGGACATTGTGACTTCGAGCATTGCGAAACCGTTGCCAAGAGTGGTCCCAGCAAGTTCGCGGACTACGGCGAGGCTGCCTGAGGTTCTGTGCCCCAAATTCACGGTGCGAGGGCACGCCCCCGACGGCTGCAGCCTCCAGGTGCCCGCGACACTCGATGTCGCACGGGCAGGCTGATGCGCCGCGCTGGGCACGGGACAGCCTGACCTCGAAACGCTTCGCGTTTCTCAGCAGCCTGCTAACTCTTCGCCCGTGCCTTGCGCGACTGGTGCAAGCGCCGCAGGAAGTCGTAGAGCACCATCTCCTGCGCGCGTTGTGAGGCATGCAACAGCCGATTCGCGTGCATGTGGACGAGGCTCCACGCCATGTCGGCGAGCGTCGGGGTCAGCTCACCCACGGCGTCACGCCGGCGCAGCTCGACGGCGAGCTCGCGAATCGCGGCATCGCGTTGCGCGAGGAGCTCGAAGCCAGGTTCGAGGTCGTGGCCCGCATCGCGCGCGGGATCGCGGGCGAACAGGAGATCGAGCGACGCGCGCTCCTGCGTGAAGCGCTCGCCGATCCGGCCCCAGAACGCGGCGTCGGCGTGATGCTCGCGGCCGATCATGTCGCGACCCATCGTCACCACGGCGGCACGCTCGTCGGGAGTCAGCCCGAGCGCGTCGAGCATCGCCTCGATCCCGCGTAACGCGAGCCGCCAGCGTGCATCGCCACCGGCATCACCGTCGAGGAGCTCGACGATCGACAACACGCACTCACTATCGAGATGAAACAGCTTCTCGACCAGCTCGATGCCGCGATCCCCGCCGTACCGCTCGGTCTCGCGTTGATAGGTGTCGAGGCCCAGCTTCCTGACCGAGCCACGATCGATCAACGGCGTGATCACACGCTCGAGCGCGGGCAGGACCGCACCAGCGAGCCGTGTGGGATCGCCGGCGAAGCGCAACCGCAGATGCGAGTCGGGGTCCGCGTAGCGAAGGAAGAACCAGCTCGTGGCATCGCCGGTGACGAGCAGCTGACGAATCACCGGCGCGAGCTCGCGCAGCACGTGATCGACCGTCGACTCGCCGCAGTACAGCTTCGCGTAAAGCCACTCGCTCCCCGGCGCGAACACCCGGCGGATCGCCGGTGCCGGTGCCCGCGTGACGCTCGGCGACGGCGTCCGCTTGCGCGTGAAGGTGACGACGATCTCGTTCGAGAACTGACCTTCGGGACCACGTGCGACGGACTGATCCGGCGGCGGAAACATCTCGGGGAGCGAGACGCGCGGCGCACGCGCGAGCTCGTCGGCGAACGCGGTGACGAGCAGCGGATTGTCGAGGTCGATCGGCAGCTCGTTGTCACCGGCGGCGAGCATCAAGAAGCGCGGCAACCGATGGTTGATGCGCAGCGCGGCGACGGCCTTCGCGATCTCGTCACGCCCCTCGCCGGGCTTCGCCTTCGCCGCGGCCTTGACGGCGGCGGTGACGTCCTTGTAGTCGGCCGCGGCGAGGTTCCACTGCGCGCGATGCACGATCACGCGACCGATCCGGACGCGCGGGAGATACGGCGCGCCCTGCAGCGGTCCCCACGAGAAGCCGACCTGCTCGCTCCCCTGCCCCGCCAGTGCGCACAGGAAGCGGTAGACACCGAGGCTGCGCAGCCGGTAGTTGTGCGCCGTCGACATCCGCGGGATCACCTCGCGACCGAGCCGGCGAGAGCGCAGCGTGATGCGATCGCCGCGCACCGACACCACGAGGTCCTCCAGCGTGAGCTGGTGATCGAGCGGCGCACCTGAGACGCCGAGGTAGACGATCTCGTGCGCGCGCAGCACGGGACGGCACAGGATGTTGCCGATCCGGCCCTCGTTGAGGTGGACGATCTCGGCGAACACCGCGTCGGGACGCAGCGCCTCCTCGGCCGCGTGATGTGCGCGCGTCATCGCATCGAGCTCGGCCGAGAGGTGACAGAACCGGCCGAGGATCCGCGCGCCCGACGGACCGCCGGTGCCCTCGAACAGCACGAGCTCGCCATCGTCGGCGCTTGCCACGCGGATCATCGTCGAGAACGCGTCGGGCAGCCGTGCGGGTTCGGCATCACCGGCGAGCGCCTCGAGCTCCCTCGCGTCGAGCACGAGCTCGCCGTCCCCGAGCTTGCGCAGGAGCAGCGCGTCGATCGGGCGCAGGTTCGTCTGCGGTTCGCCTCTCCCTGGCGGGAAGGCGAGCTTCGCGAGGAGCGGCGAGCCTTCCGAGCCCGGGCCCCGCGCACGTTCGAAGCCGATGCCCGATTCTTCGTCGAGGACCTCGGCAAGGGGCACCTCTTGATCCTCCCAGCGGGTGAGGAATGCGTTGCGAAACTCGGCGAGAGAGGATGACTCGGTGAACTTGCAGACGCGCGCCAGCGCACCGATCGCCCTCGCCACCTCGCCGACGACGCGATTGCCGAGCGTGATCGCCGCCGGCTTCTGCATGTCGACCTGAAACAGGCGATTGAGATCGACCTTTCCTGGCAACGCCTCGAGGCTCGCCGCGATCGCGCGATAGCTCTCCGGTGTGTTCCGCAACCCGCCCGCGTCGATCGCTGCGAGCGCCTGACGAACCTCGACGAGCTTGGCGTGGTCGATCCCCGCGGCAGCGAGCTGTGCGATCAAGCCATCGATCGGTTCGGGCCCGGTGATGTGCACGCCGACCTCGGGTACCAGCAGCTGCGCGTCGATCAGCTCGCCGACATACGCGCGTGCCTCGCCGAGCGTGATCTCGTCGTCGACCAGCGGCTCCGCCAGTTCGTCGAGCTTCGCTCCCTTCGCCGCGCGCGCGAGCGTCGCATCGAGATACGGCGTCGGGGTCACCGACACGAGGTGATAGTTGCGCTCCTTGCCGTCGAGCTTTGCCGCCGCATATCGCAACCGCCCCGCGATCCGGTAGATCGACGTGCTCGGCCGCAACGTGACGCGCTCGCGCACCGCCGGATCGCGTAGCAACTCGTCGCACAACACGAACAGATAGTCGTTATCGAGCCGCGTGCGCCGCCGGTACTCGCTGCGTGGTGCGAGCTCGATGCTCGTCTTCGGACCGAGCGTGCCGGTCGAGATTCCCGAGAACAGGCCGAAGGGCGTCGCGCGTCCGGAGGCTCGGGCGACATATTTTACGAGCGAGGTCTCGACCCGCCCCGCCAGCTCCGGCTTGGCTCGCCAGCCCGCGATCTCCCCGTGCAGATTCGGCGAGGCGACGAACAGCGCCTCGTTGACCTCCGGTAGCGCGAGGACCTCGCCGAGAAATCGTCGGGGATCCTCCGCCGCCGCCCAGTCGATCAACGTGGTGGACGGCAGCAGCGGCGTGCGTACGCAGATGCCGGCATCGGCTCGCCAATCGAGGTCCAGCGTACGTCCCATCGGCGCGACTGTAACTCGCGAGCTCCGACCCCATCATTGACCTGGTCGAAGGATCGACTCGGGTCAGCAGTCGACGAGCAGCATGCGATCCCACGTCGGCTCGGTGTCGGTGATCGCGGCGTGGAAGGCGAGCGCCACGCCCGCCGCACCGGTGAGCAGCGTGGCACTCGGCCGCCACTCGTCGGGGCCGGCAAACACCGGAAAACCCGCAACCGGCTCGATGCGGCGGATCGCGAAGGTGCGGTCGAGCCAGCGCTGCGCCGCGTCGGCGAACACGTCCTCGCCGGTCGCGTTCCACAGGCGCGCGAACAGATGTGCCGCACCGGCGGTGCCGTGGCACAGGCCGGCGTCGCGGATCATCGGATCGTCGACGACGGAGGCGCACCCACGCGCGAGGCCGAGGGCCGCGTCATGCCAGTCCGAGCGATCGCACGCCCGTGCCGCGGCGAGGATCCCGAACACGACGCCGAGATCGCCGTAGCACCACGCGATGCGGCGGTTCCCGCCGTCCGAGGGGATCCACGATGGATAGTTCGTCGGTCCCACGGCGAGCAAGGCCGTCATCGCACCGTCGAGGAGTGGGCGGGCGCGGGCCGCTTCGATCTCGAGCCGTACACAGCGCGCGAGGAAGCCGACCACGCCGGGCAGGCCGTGCGCGAGACCGTAGTTCCAGTAGCCGTCGGGTGCCACGGCTTGCTGCCACTCGGGGAGCAACTCGACGCGGGTGTGCCAGGCCAGGCCACCATCGTGCGGCCGCGCGCTGCGTTCGAGCAGCTCGATCACCTGCGTGGTGATCGCGAGACCTGCGGCGCCGCGCTCGAGACTATAGATGCCGAAGCCGACGAGGCCGGCGATCAGATCGTAGTCGTCGGTCCAGGTCGCGAGGCGGTGGAGCAGCGCGCGATCGATCGTCGCGCAGACGTCCTCGGCGGTCTCGCCCCCTGCGAGGTGCTCGATCGTCCAGCCGAGGCCGCATGCACCACCGAACAGCGAGGGCAGCACCGGCGCGGAGGCGAACGCGTTGACCGCCGCGACCAGGGACGAGCCGACTGCATCTTCGTCATCAGCGACGATGTCGTGCTGCGCGAGGTACGCCCTCATCACGGCGTGGTCGAGATGACCGGTCAAGTCGGTCGGCGCCGGCACCGCGTCGACGATCTCTCGGATCGCGGTCGCGAGCTCCGCCCGTCGAACGGGGTCGGTGACGAGCGGCTGCCAGTCGGCCATGGCAGCGTCGTATCACGTGATATGGATGCGGCAGTGGAACCCACGAGCGCATCCGACGCCGTTGCGGTCATCGCCACCGGGGATGATGCGGCTCGGGTTCGCGGGCTCGGGCTCACCCATGTCGCCGGTACGATCGCCGAGGCGCCGGGAGATCTCGCGATCGTCGTGATCGGCGAGCCCGCCAGTGAGGCGAGCCATCCGCGGGTCGCGTACGTGGCCCGGCCCGCGCTACCCGACGATCACCTGCGCGCGCTCCTCGTGGCCGTCGCCACCGGGACGGCCGCCGATGCACCGAAGCTCGCGACGGATACCCCGACGGGTGCCCGCCGAGCACAGCGCGCGTTCGCGGCGTCGAGACGCCTCGCGTCCGCGACGGATCTGCGCTCCACGGAGGCGATCGCGGTCGAGTGCCTTCTGGAGCTCCTCGGTGCCGATCGCGCGTACTGCTTGTTCTTCCACCTCGGCGACGGCTCGCTGTGGTCGGAGGCCTTGCAGCACGGCCCCGGTGACGAGCGTCGAGCGGTCGGTGGACTCGCCGGCTGGTCCGCGTACACCGGCTTGCCCGCACAGGCGAAGAGTGCGGGTGACGACGCGCGGTGGCTCGCGGCGATCGACGACCCCGATGGGGATGCCGGCTGCGCGATCGCCGTGCATCCGGTGGTCGGCGCGGATCGCCACGTTCACGCAGTGCTGATCGCGGTGCGCAATCGTGGCAGCGTGTTCGGAGAGGGAGAGATCGAGCAACTCGCGCGGTTCGCGGCGCTCGCGTCGCCTTTGTTGGATCAGCTGTCGTCCCACGTCGAGACGCAGCTCGTGCTCGACGAAGAATCCGCGGGTCAGTTGTTTCGCTCGGAGGCGATCGCCGCCGCCGAGCCGCAGCGCTGGGGCGACGTCGTGCGCGTGTCGCCGGGGTGGCTGCCGGTCGCGTACTGGGTGCTCGTGTTGCTCCTTCTGTGCAGTGCCGCGTTCATGGCGTTCGGCACGGTCGCGACGTACTCGACAGGGATCGCCGTGGTTCGCTCCACCTCGCGCGTCTCGGTGACCGTCCAGATCAGCGGCAACGTCAGCGCCGTGCTCGTCCAGCCGGGCGATCGCGTCGAGGCCGGCGCCGTGATCGCGAAGCTCGACGACGTCGACCAACGCGCCGCGGTGGACCGCGTCAACAAGGAGTTCGAGACCCAGCTGCGCAACCACATGCTGGATCCGAACGACCTCGCCGCCGATTCCTCGCTGCGCTCGCTGCGTCTCCAGCTCGAGCAGTCGCGCGATGCTCTCGACGAGCGTCAGATCCGGGCGCGCACCTCCGGCACGTTGTCCGATCTCCGCCTCCAGCCCGGCCAGCACGTCGAGCCCGGTCAGATCGCGGCGTCGATCGTACAGATCGTCGAAGGAAGCGGGCTCGAGGTGATCGCGCTGTTGCCCGGCGAGGATCGCCCGCAGCTGTCGGCCGGCATGCAACTGCGGCTCGAGCTGATCGGCTATCGCTACGCGTACCAGGTGCTGACGATCGAGAGCGTGTCCTCGGAGGTGATCGCTGCGAGCGAAGCGCGCCGCATCCTCGGCCCCGATGTCGCGGAAGGTCTCGCGGTCGGCGGATCGGTGGTCGTCGTCCGCGGCAAGTTGACCAGCAACGAGTTCGAGGCCGACGATCAGATCTATCGCTATCACGACGGCATGCTCGGCAAGGCCGAGGTGCGGTTGCGCTCCGAGCGCATCGTGTTCGCCGTGATCCCCGGGCTGCGGAGGCTCGAATGACGCGAGAGGCTCGAGCCCATGAGTGACGCGGTCGATCCGACGCTCGCGCGGACGCTACAACGCCTCGGTTCGCGTGGCCGCCACATCCCGTTCGTCCAGCAACTCGAGGCTGCGGATTGTGGCTCGGCGTGTCTCGCGATGGTGCTCGGCAGCTTCGGCAAGACCGTCGCGCTCGACGAGCTACGCGGCGTGATCGGCAGCAGTCGCGGCATTGACGCATCGGAGATCTTGCAGGGCGCGGCACGCTACGGGCTGCGCGGTCGTGGCATCCAGCTCGAGCTCGAGGATCTCGTGCACCTGCCGTCGGGGACGATCCTGCACTGGGCGTTCAATCACTTCGTCGTCCTCGATCGAGTGCGTCGCAACAGCGTGGAGATCGTCGATCCCTCGTCGGGGCGCCGTCGCATCCCGATGGACAAGTTCCGCCGGCAGTTCACCGGCATCGCGCTCGTGTTCGAGCCCGAGGACACGTTCACGCCCACGCCACCCGGTGCGAGCAAGACGTGGCGCTACCTCCGTCAGCTCGGCACGCAGCGCAAGTTGATCGCGCGCGTCGTCGTGACCTCCATCGCGCTGCGCATCCTCGCTCTTGCCTTGCCCGTGCTCACCGTCATGGTGGTCGACCGCGTGGTGCCGCGAAGTGACTACTCGCTGTTGATGGTGGTCAGTGCCGGCCTCGGTGCCGTGCTCGCGTTCCAGACGCTGTCGACGCTGATCCGCGCGCACCTGCTGATCGAGCTGCGCACGCGGATGGATACCAAGATGACGATCGGCTTCCTGTCGCACTTGATGGGGCTGCCGTACGCGTACTTCTCGCGGCGCAGCGCCGGCGACTTGCAGCTCCGCGTGCAATCGAACACCAACATCCGCGAGCTCCTCACCTCCTCGCTGTTATCGACGCTGCTCGACGGTGGGCTCGCCGTGGTCTACCTCGTGCTGCTCTACATCCTGTCGCCGGTCCTCGCCACCGTGACGCTGCTGACCGGCGGCCTCCAGATCGTGGTGCTGTGGTTCTCGCGCCGCCGCTACGCGCAGCTCACCGCGCAAGATCTCGAGAGCCAGGCGAAGGCGCAGTCGTACCTCGTGCAGATGCTGGTCGGCATCGAGACGCTGAAGGTCGCCGGCGCCGAGGATCGCGCGCTCGATCAATGGGCGAACCTCTACGTCGACGAGCTCAACGTCGCGCTGCAGCGCAGCCGGTTGACCGCGCTCGCCGACGCGATCAACGGCTTACTCCAGGCCGCCGCGCCGCTCGTCCTGCTCGGCGTCGGCGCATCGCTCGTCATCCAAGGCGGACTCAGCCTCGGAACGATGCTCGCCACCACCGCCGTCGCCACTGGCTTTCTCACCCCGCTCTCCAGCCTGATGTCGAGCTGGCTGCAGCTCCAGATGCTCGGCAGCTACGTCGATCGGATCGACGACGTGCTCTCCGCGGAGCCCGAGCAGCGCCGCGGTCAGACGATCCCACCGCCTCGCCTGTCCGGCGGCATCGAGCTCGATCGCGTGTCGTTCCGCTACGGCCCGACGGAGCCGCTCGTGGTTCGCGATGTCTCGCTGACGATCACGCCCGGCTCGACCGTGGCGATCGTCGGCCGCTCCGGCTCCGGCAAGTCCACGCTCGCCGCGCTGCTCCTCGGGCTCCACAAGCCGACCGAGGGCAAGATCCACTACGACGGCTACGACCTCAAGGAGCTCGATCACAAGCTGCTCCGCCAGCAGCTCGGCATGGTGCCGCAGCACCCGTTCATCTTCGCCGGGCCCATCCGCCAGAACATCGCGCTGATCGATCCGGACATCTCGTTCGATCGCGTGGTGTCCGCGGCGCGCCGCGCGTGCGTCGATGCCGATATCCGCGCCCTGCCGATGGGCTACCAGACCGTCGTCGCCGACGGTGGCTCGACGCTGTCGGGTGGTCAGCGCCAGCGGATCGCCCTCGCGCGTGCGTTGCTCCACGAGCCCGCCATCCTGCTGCTCGACGAAGCGACCTCGTCCCTCGACGCCACCACCGAGCGCGCCGTGATGACCAACCTCACCGAGCTGCGCTCGACCCGGATCGTCATCGCGCACCGGTTGTCGACGATCGTCCAGGCGGATCGGATCGTGGTGATCGAAGGCGGTCGCGTCGTCGAGATCGGCAACCACGAGGAGCTGCTCGCTCTCGAGGGCGTCTACGCGGCGCTCGTCGCCGATCAGACCTTCACCGGAGTGAAGGCATGAGGTGCACCCCAAGGGTAGTGGCTCGCCTGGCGGCTCGCTGGCACGCGCTGCTGCTCCTGCTGCTCGTCGCGTGCAGTGACGACGATCCCCCGCGTCGCGACGCGATCCGCGATGCCGGGGTGAGCCTCCCCAAGGTGGTCCCCGATGCAGCTCCCGCCGGGTTCGTCGGCGTGATCGCCGCCGCCGAGTCGGTCGATATCGCCCCGCGCTTTCAGGGCGTGATCGCCTCGATCCGCGTGCGCCCCGGCGACAGGGTCACCGCCGGACAGATCATCGCCGAGATGGATCAGAAGTCGATGCTCGAGGAGCTGCGCGCCGCCGGCGCTGCGCTCGGTGCGGCGCAAGCGGCGAGGCGCCAGGCCGAGGTCGATGTCGAGGATGCGAAGCGCAAGGCGAAGCTCGAGGCCGAAGCTGCCGCGAAGGGCATCTCGTCGCAGTCCGTCGCCGACGAAGCGGCCCTCGCGGTCAAGCGTGCCGAAGCCGCCGCGCAACGCGCGGTTTCGATCGTCGCCGCCGAGTCGTCGCACGTCCAGACGGCGCGCGATCACCTGGCCGACAACGTGCTCAAGGCGAAGTTCGACGGCACCGTCGCGATGCGCTTCCGCGATCCCGGCTCGACCGTCGCGCAGGGCGCACCGATCGTCCGCATCGTCGGCCGTGGCGGCCCTCGCCTGCGCTTCGCGGTGCCACCGGAGCACGCTCGCAAGCTGACGCTCGGCACGAGGGTCACTGCCTCGGTGGACACGCTGTCGACGGTCACCGCGGTGATCCAGCAGGTCTCGCCTGCACTCGATCCAGCCTCGGGGCTGATCCTCGTCGAGGCCGAGATCGAATCGCCGTCGAGCGAGCTCCGGCCCGGCCTTGCAGCGACGGTCGTGAACTAGAGTGACGAAGCGACGCGACGACTGAGCTCTTCGTTCTGCTTGTCGTGCGGCAACAAGCAGATCTGCACGAGCCAATCGGTCGCGCAGACCGCAGCCAGCTGGCCGGGTTGCTCCTCTCGCCAGCGCAGCATCACCAGCGGTGACGCGCGATCGACGACCCGAATCAGGTTGTTGACGTAGCCTTCACTCCGTCCGAGCGCGCGCGCGATGCGTGGCCCGCTCCACCCCTTGTCGCGAAGGAGCTTGCACCAGATCGCCAGATCGCAGGTCCCTGCGAACGAGATCGGGATCCGCTCGTCCACGGTGGACAGAGAGTCGGCTTGGATGTGTTCCTCGGTTTGCTGCACGGATAGCTCCACGGTGTCAGCGATGAGACGTTCGGGATGGCACCATTCATTCCCATGACACGGGCGGGCGCCTCGGGCACACCCTTGGTTCAGGAGCTCGAAATCAAACGGGTCGAGAAACCGGTTGCACCGACGGAACCTAGTGCAAGGAGGCGCGTGCCTTCGAGAACACGTCGTCGAGCATCGCCTCGGTGAGCCTGCCGGTGAACGTGTTCTGCTGGCTGACGTGATAGCTGCCGAATAACTGCCACGGGCCAAGCGTTGCAGTGGCCCCGTGCCCGAACTTCGGGCGCGGTTTCGGGACCGCGATGGCGAGCTTCCCGGCGGCGAGCAACGCACCATCCCAGGCGAATCCGCCGAGCGCGACGATCACCTGGAGCTTGCCCAACAGCGCGATCTCGCGTGCGAGGTATTTGACGCAGCGATCGCGCTCCGTCGTGGTCGGCGCGTTATCGGGTGGCGCGCACCGCACGACCACCGAGACGTACGCATCGGTCAGCAGCATGCCGTCGTCGCGCGAGCTCGACGCTGGTTGGTTCGCGAAGCCCGCGCGATGCAGCGCGCCATACAGCCAATCACCCGACCGATCGCCGGTGAACACGCGGCCGGTGCGATTGCCACCATGTGCCGCCGGTGCGAGCCCGAGCACGAGCAACCGGGCCTGCGAATCGCCGAACCCGGGGATGGGTTTGCCCCAGTAGTCCTGCCCGACGTAGCGTTTCGGAGGATCCTCCGCGGCGCGCGTGCAACACGTCACCAGCCGCTTGCACTTGCGGCAGTCGACGATCTCCGCGCTCAGCGTCTCCAGGCTCACTTGAACGACAGGTTCGCGAGCGGCAGCAGATCACCCATCATCGCGGCGAGCAGCAGCTCCTCGAGCTCGTCGTTCGTGAACAGTGACAACCGCACGGTGCGTCCGTCGAGCAACCGCCAGCCGAACACGAACTGCCACTTGTAGACCTTGCCGAGCGGATGAGTCGAGCGCCGCTCGAACCCGACCTTGTAACCGCCGACCTCGATCTGCTTGAGCTTGCTGTGACGCTTCTCGAACTCGCTTTCCTCCTCGGGTGTCGCGTCGATCGAGAGATCGTAGTTGTACTTCGCGAGCGTGCTACCGGTGGCGATCTTGCCCTTGATCTCCTTACCGAGCTCGAGCGCGTCCTTCGACAGCCCCGATGCCTTGCGGGCGATGCCGTCGCCCAGCTCGCGTGCGTGCTTCTCGATCTCGAGCTCTCTCGCCTTCGACTCGGCACCCGACGCGAGGTCCTTCGCCTTGTCACCGACGTCGCTGCCGATCTCCTTGGCCTTGTCGCCGACCTCGCTGCCGAGGTCCTTTGCCTTGTCGGCGAGGCCGCTCAGGCGATCGCCCCACCCCGTCTTCTCCGGCTCGGGTTCGGGTTTGGGCTCCTCTTTCTTGCCGCCGCACCCGAGGAGTACGGTCATCACGAGCGCTGTCAGCTTCATCACCGTCATCATACCTGTCCCACCCGATGACTCGGGGACACGGCGACCCATGTCGCATGCGATGACCGGCCGGAGCGCGACATGCGGCGCTGCGATCGACGACAGCGTGTCACGTGACCTCAACGCACCTGCGTTTACCTGGAGCACCGCGGCCCGTATCACCGAAGCACGATGTCGCGCTTTCCGATCATCTGCATTGTTCTCCTCTCGGCCTCTTCAGCCCTCGCCCAGTCGACCACGACGGGTGCGATCTCCGGTCGCGTCACCGACGCCGGCTCGAAGGAGCCGATGGTCGGGGTCACCGTCATGATCGAGAACGAGTCCGGCGGCGATCCGCAGACCACGTTCACCGATGCGGACGGTGGCTACAAGATCACCGAGCTGATCCCCGGCACCTACTCGGTGTCGTTCGTCGACGATACGGCGACGGTCAAGAAGACCGGCATCCGCGTCGGTGCGAACGATGTCGTGCCCGTCTATCAGGCGATCAAGCGTGGCGACGTGATCGTGCTCGAGGGCAAGGCGCCGATGCTCAAGCTCTCGAAGACCGACCTGTCGCTCAAGATCGACAAGGACTTCCTGACCTACATGCCGTTGCCCGGCCGGACGGTCGAGTCCGCCGCCGGGACGAAGGCAGGGGCGCACAACGATGGCATCGGCATCGCGTTCTCGGGCTCGACGTCGCTCGAGAACCGCTTCCTCGTCGACGGCATCGACATCACCGGCCTGACGTTCGGCGACGTCGGCACCCCGATCCTCAACAACTTCGTCGAGGAGATCGAGGTGCTCACCGGCGGCTACAACGCGGAGTGGGGTCGCGCGATCGGCGGCATCGTCAACATCGTCACCAAGACCGGCACCAACACGTTCCGCGGCGGCCTGTTCGCCACCTACGCACCAGGCTTTCTCTCGGCCTCGCGCCAGACCACGCCGTCGAACGCGTCCTCGATCGATGTCGTCGGCGATCGCGCGTACAACGCCGACTTCGGCGTCGAGCTCGGCGGTCCGATCATCAAGGACCGGTTGTGGTTCTACGCGGGCCTCGCGCCGCAGCTGTCGCGCACCAACTTCACGCGGATTACGCGCAGCCAGACCGACTGTCGCGCGCTGCAGGCGAACGGTCAGCTGTCGGCGTGTGATGCGCGGCTCGCGGCACAGGGCGGGTTCGCGGATGGCACGCCCGATGTCGATCCGCAGACTGGCTTTTTCCTCACACAGGAGATCGATCGCGACGTTCGCTCGTCGTCGTCACGCCAGCTGTCGTCGATCGCGAAGCTCAACCTCGCCGTCTCGGCGGATCACCAGGCACAGGTCAGCCTGATCACCACCCCTGGCGAGTCGAAGTCGCCCGGGCTGTTCGGGCTGGCGTCGACCGGCAGCAGGTCCAACACCATGACCTGGGACGCCGCGGCGCGCTGGACCAGCAAGCTCGACGACGCCAAGCTCGAGCTCGAGGCGGTGTTCGCATGGCACCACTCGCAGCTCGAGACGGGCGCGCTCGACTCCGCGCTCGATGCGACGCCTCGCCAGATCCTGAGCAACGGCAACCTCGGGATGTGGACCGCGCTCGGCGGCGAATCCGCACGCACGACAGCGGGCTGCACGGATAGTGGGTTCGGCGGCAGCGATGCGTTCCCCACCATCACCAACTGCCCGATGGAGTCGACGCCCTACGCGATCGGGGGGCCCGGCGCGCTGACCCACGACTCGGAGGATCGCCGCTCCGCTCGGTTCTCGGTCACCCGCCGCGCGCGGCTCGCCGGGACGCACGAGCTCAAGGCTGGCATCGACATCGACGACAACTCCAAGATCGCCGCGCGCCTGTTCTCCGGCGGTGCGTTCGTCCAGAACTTCGTCGGTCCGAACCTCGTCGACGTCACGCGCTGGGTCTCGCTCGCCCCGATGGGCAGCACGGATCCGCGGTTCGACCGCGTGTGTGGCACCACCGGAGCCGACGGCCAGAAGGAGTTCGCGTGCGACTACCTCCCCGGTACCGTCGGTGCGACGGGCACCGAGGTTGCGGGGCAGACGATCGACTGGGCGCTCTACCTGCGCGACTCGTGGCAGCCGTTACCGAACCTGACGCTCAACGCCGGCGTGCGCTACGAGGAGCAGCGGTTGCAGTACGCCGAGTCCCTGCGCAACAAGGTCGATCCGCTGACGGGCAACCAGCTCGGCAAGACGGCCATGAGCCTTTCGAACAACTGGGCACCGCGCCTCGGTGTGGTGTGGGATCCGACGAAGGTCGGTGAGGCGAAGGTGTGGGCGTCGTACGGGCGGTTCTTCGAGGCCATTCCGATGGACATCAACGATCGCTCGTTCGGCGGTGAGGTCTCGTACCGCCAGCGGTTCGACACGTCGGGCGGTGCGTGCGGTCCGCTGGACCCGGCGATCGGTGCTGCGAACGGCGCGGGCTGCGTCGACACGATGGCGGATTCCCAGCTCAAGCAGCTCCTCGGCTCGTCGGGCGTGCTGGTCGCCCCCGGGATCAAGGCGCAGTTCCTCGACGAGATCGTCACCGGTGCGCAGTTCCAGCTCGCGCCGGATCTGATGTTCGGCATCACGCTGCAGAAGCGGTGGCTCGGTCGCGTGATCGAGGACGTCTCCACCGACGGGGCGCAGACGTACATCATCGCCAACCCCGGCGAATGGTCCGCGAAGGACGAGCAGGCGATGGTGCAGCGGATCGCCGCGGCGCCCGACGACGCGACGCGGATGCGCCTCGAGAACGAGCTCGAGATGTACAAGGGCATTCGCGGCTTCGACAAGCCGCAGCGCAACTACGCCTCGCTCGAGCTCGCGATCAGCAAGCGGTTGTCGCGCGGCCTGTTCACGCAGGCGTCGTACACGTTCTCGCGCACCGAAGGGAACTTCCCGGGCAGCGTGTCCTACGACAACGGTCAGGTCGACCCGAACATCTCGTCGCAATACGACCTGATCGAGCTCCTCGCGAATCGCCGCGGCAAGCTCCCGCAGGATCGCCCGCACTCGATCAAGGTCGACGCGTTCTATACGTTCGATCTCGACAGGTCGAATCTGCTGACGCTCGGCACGCGCCTCCGCGCCGTCAGTGGCATCCCTCGCAACGCGCTCGGTGCGCACTACGTGTACGGCCCCGACGAGTCGTTCCTGCTGCCGCGCGGTCAGTTCGGGCGCACCGCGATCGATACCTCGATCGATCTCAAGGTCTCGTACGGCCGCAAGCTCTCGAAGTCGATGAAGGCGGAGCTGTACCTCGACCTGTTCAACCTGATGAACCGTCAGGGCACGTTCGATGTCGACGCGACGTACGCGCCCGCCGTGCGCCAAGCGCTGCCCGGTCAGGCCGGTGGAAGTGAGAACAACGTGAACCCGATCTCCGGCGGAACCTACTCGGACCTCATCTTCGCGAAGACGATCGACGGCCAAGGCCAGGAGACTTCGACGCCGACGGCGCGCAACCCGAACTTCCAGCGCACGGCGAGCCGCTATGCCCCGGCGTCGGCGCAGGTCGGGTTCCGACTCACGTTCTGACGCACGGTCTGACTCGCTGCGGTATGTCGCTTGCTGGGATCGAGCACATGAAGCCGATCTCGAACGTCGTGGTCCTCGGAGCAAACGGTGCGATGGGCGCAGCCTCCGGAGCGCTGTTCGCCCTCGCGGGCATCCCGACCGTGTTCCTGGCGCGGACGCGCGACCGTGCAGAAGCGGGTCGAGCGAAGGCAGTCGCGCTGACGAAGGGCAAGCTCACCGCCGATGCGATCGAGGTCGGGACGTATACCGACGTTGACCTGGCGCGAATCCGCAGCGCCGATCTGGTGTTCGAGGCGGTGTGTGAGCGGGTGGCCGTCAAGCGCGAGCTGTTCGAGATGATCGAGCGCTTGCGCGGGCCGAACACGATCGTCGCGAGTGTGACGTCGGGGATCTCGATCGCGAGCCTGTGCGCAGGCCGCACGGACTCGTTTCGCTCGCACTTCCTCGGCGTCCACCTGTTCAACCCGCCCACGAAGATCGTCGGGTGTGAGCTGATCCCGCACGTCGGCACCGATCCGGGGGTGGTCGCCGTCGTGCGAGACCTCCTCGAGAGGTTGGGACGTCAAATCGTCGAGACTCGGGATACGCCAGCGTTCGCCGGCAACCGGCTCGGCTTTCGCGTGCTCAACGAGGTCGCGCAGCTCGCCGACGTGCACGGCGTCGCGTTCCTCGATCAGCTGCTCGGTGCTCATACCGGCCGCGCCCTCGCTCCGCTCGCGACGATCGATCTCGTCGGCTGGGATGTCCACGCCGCGATCGTCGACAACCTGAAGAGCTCGACGCACGACATCGCGAATGACAAGTTCGTGCTACCGGCGTTCATGCGCGAGGGCATCGCGGCAGGTCGCCTCGGACGCAAGAGTCCCCTCGGCGGATTCTTTCGCACCGAGGGCAAGGGGCCGGAGGCCAGGACATCCGTGCTCGACCCGCGCACGGGAACGCTGAGCTCGCTCGTCGGTGCGGAGACACCCGACGTCGTCCGCGCCATGCAGGCCGCGCTGGCACACTCCCACGTCGCCGCGATCGAGGTGATGTGCACCGCCGACGGCACCGCTGCAGCGCTGCTTCGTCAGGTCATGCTCGGCTATATCAGCTACGGGCTCGGGCTCGTCGGGGAGGTCGTCGAGCGACCCCGCGACATCGATCGGATCATGAGCTTCGGGTTCTGCTGGGCACCTCCCGGCATGCTGGTCGACGCGATCGGTCCCGGGCGGACGATCGCGATGCTCGACAAGGCGAAGCTGCCGGTGCCCGACGCGGTGGTCCAGGCAGCGCTGCATCAGCGGCCGATGTTCGTCGAGCCGATCGATGCTGCGCGGTTCTTCCCGGTCGTGCGCGCGGCCGCGGCTTAACGCGCTTCGAGCGCGAGTGACCACACCATGTCGGTCTGCGTCTTGTCGTCGAAGTACGGATCATCGATCCGCGTGTCCTCGCGCGTGACCGGCAAATACTCCTGCGTTCCATAGGCGGCCCTGCGATGACACGTCAAACAGTTGGAGACCACGCCCGACGGGAAACGCGCTTCGAGCCACGGGTTCATCACCGCCCGCGGGGCGCCCTTGGGATCGGTGGCGCTGAACGTGACGTCCATCAGGTAGTTGCGCGCGGCACCGTCGAGCGCAGCGGGCCGACCCGCCGCGTACGGCCCGTCGTCGGGGCGGTCGTGCCACCACAGCGTGGCCCAGACCCAGTCGGGGATCTCCTTGGTCGAGATATGCATCCCCAGGAGCACCACGTGATCGCCGATCGCGAGCGTCGGATCGCGCGCCACGCGCTGCGCGGCTGCGACTTCGTCACGGGTAGAGAGGGTCCTGTGGATGAAGGCGTCCAGTGGCACGCGGTGAATCCCGTCGACGAGCTCGTCGATCGCCCCGCTCGTCGGCTCCTCGTGTGCACCACCGGGATCGAGTGCGATCTGGCGTTGCCACGTACGTGTCGGGTTGCCGTCGTCGAGCTCCGCTTCGCCGTCCCAGATCGGTAGCGGGGTCACGCGGTCGCGATGGATCGGAAACCACACACTCTTGAGCGTGATCGCACCGCGCGGAAAATCGGGGATGGCGACACCGCGCAAGGTTTCACTGTTCGATAGCCGGTGATCGTGGACGTGCTTCGCCGCGATCGGATCGAAGATCACCGCGAACATCAGCGGAGCGGTCTCCACCTCCATGTGATCCTTCACCTTGAAGGCCTGCAGCTCGCGAAAGATCCGATCGGTCGAACCGAACACCGCATCGGAGCGCTGCCAGCTCTCCCAGACGGGAAGGATGCGCTGCCAGAGCCCCCACGCATGTGCACGCATCGTGGAGAGATCACCGAGATCTCGCGCAGCGAGCAGGCGCGCTTGGTCCGGCGGCGGGTTCGACGGCGAACGCGTCGAACAACCGACCAGAACCAGTGCAGCCACCCAGCGCACGCCGCATCATACCGGCAATGGTCGCGCGCGTGGTCGCCGTCGTGCTGGCGCTTGTCGCTGCACTCGGTGCATGGCGCGTCGCGACGTTTGCGCTCGACTTCAACGACGAGCTGCAACTCCAGGATCCCGCGCTCGCCCGCTCGCAGCCCGCGATCGTCGATCCTCGGACTCCACGCCTGTCGCAGCGCGTGATCCTCGTGATGGTCGACGGGCTGCGCCTCGATCACTCGCGCCAGGTGGGTTTCGATGTGGTGCGACGGGTCGGGATCGACGGTGCCGCGGGGAGCCACTACCCGACGGTATCGCGCCCGAACTACATCACGCTGCTCACCGGAGTGCCGCCGATCGCGAGCGGCATCCGCCACAACCGCGTGCGCAAGCCGATGCGGCTCGACTCGATCATGACGCGCGCGAAGGCGGCAGGACTGCGCGTCACCACCGCGAGCGACATCGGCATGGTGCCGCCGCTGTTCATCACCACCGAGGTCGCGGAGCTCGGCAGTCTCGAGCATCCACAGACCGGGGATCTGATCACTCCCGCAGCGGGGTACGCGTGGCCGTTCGACGAGGTGCGCAAGGCGGACTCGCTCGCCGCGCTCGAGCAGTCGATCACGACCGTGTTGTCGAAGCCGAGCGACCTGGTGATCGTGCTGACCGGTGATGTCGATCGCGCAGGTCACTCGTACGGTGCGGCGAGCGTGCAGTATCGCGAGGCGGCCGTCGCGAGCGGAGCGGCGATCGCTCGCCTGGTTCCGCAGCTCGATCTATCGAAGGACACGCTGATCGTCACGGCCGATCATGGCCACGTCGATCGCGGTGGACATGGAGGTCCCGAACCGGAGGCCACGGCGGTTCCGTTATTGATCGCGGGTGCGGGCATCGTGCCGGGCGCGCAGGCACCGACCGCGCGGCTCGTCGACATCGCGCCGACGATCAGCGCCCTGCTCGGAATTCCCGCTCCGGGTCACGGCTACGGTCGCGCACTCGTCGAGTTGCTGCGCTTCGAACCAGCGGCCGCGACCGCTCGGACGACCGCGGATGCCACCCGGCTCGCTGCGGTCCGGCGCGTTCCCGACGACGAAGCGGGTGTGGATCTACGCGTGCTCGTGCCCACCGGCATCGCGCTCGGGCTCGCGATCATCCTCGCGATCGCCTTGCGCCCTGCGCTCGCGGTGACGCGCGGTTCGTGGGTCGCGGTGCTCGGGTTTCTCTGCATCGTCGCCGCCCTGGTTGGAGCAACGCGAGGCAGGCTTTCTCCGTCGGAGGTCCCCGCGTTGTGGCGGTTGCAGCGACTGCTCGCCGTGTGCGGAGCCGCCGCGATCGCGATCCAGGTGGTCTCCAGTTGGCACGTCGTGCGTGGATTCGCCAAGCGGCTTCCGATCGCGAATGGAATCTCGCTGATCGCACTCTCGATCTCGCTCGGAACCGTTTTCATCGTGCGTGGTTGCTTGCCGGTGCCTCACATCGAGGTGCCCGAGCCCGCGTGGCTCGTCGCGATCCCGGCGCTCGAGATCGCTGCCGCAGGCTCGTGTGTGGCCGTGACGCTGACGTTGATCCTCGAGCTGATCGTGTCGGTTCGCGGTGACCCGGGAAGCCGTTAAGTCCATGTAATCGCGTCTCCGGGACTCTTGAGTCCTCGAGTAGACGAGTCGGGTAGACGGCGACCATGGGACGCAGCGGATCCGCGCGAGATCGCGATCCCCAGGACCCGGCACGGCGGCTGCTCTACCAAGCGACAACCAGATGCCGTCGTCCAAGAAGCAGCCCGAACCCCAGGCCCTCCAGAGCATCGACCTTGCCGAGCTGAAGAACGTGGCCGGTGGCGCCTCCCGCGCCGCCAGCTCCGGTGGCAGCAGCGAGATCACGGCCGCGCTGACCGGCGTGATGGACGCACTCAACTCGCTGAAGGGTCAGCAGTCGGGCGGCGGCATGGATCCGATGTCGATGATGATGATGATGATGATGTTGGGTGGTGGCGGACGCGGCGGCCAGCAGGTCGTGCAGCAGCCAGCCAACACGATCGGCGGCTACGCCGGCTACACCATCGACGGCGTCTACTACCCGTTCAAGTGAACGCACTGGACGCCGACCGCCATTGATGGTGCAGTCCGCGCGTGCGAGCTGCCTGGCTCTTCGCGATCGCCGCGTGCGGTACCGACCGCGCACCCGTGACTCCGCTCGTCGACTCCACCAGCGACACGCTTCCCGACACGCCCACGCCGCCCGCAGGCTGCGACTACGCCGAGCTGGACGATCTGCTCAACGACCCGACGCTCGGCAATGGCGCCGCCGAGCAGACGCAGCTCGTGCTCGCCGACACGCTCGTGATCTGCGGTCGCGTCGACAATCAGCATCTGATCGAGGATCGCGTCGACGTCGATGCGTTCCAGATCACGCTCGCCGATCGCGCCGAGCTGCGCATCGACTTCGCGGGCACTGCCAGCCTGCTCGCGGGGCTCGAGGTCACCGTCGTCGATGACTCGAACGTGGTCGTCGAGCGCGGCCGCTTCCTCGGCACGCACGTCGCGTTTCACACCGCGCTGGCATCCGGCACCTACCGGCTCGTGGTCACCGCAACGAATGCGAGCGATCTCGCGGCCGGCTTCGACTACACGCTGCGGGCCGTCGCGAACCCCGCGACCTGCACGCGCGTCACCACCGCCGCCGCTTATGCCGAGTCCACCGACGGCCCGCAGAGCACCGGCAACGACATGATCGAGATCCGCTACACGACCGGCGCGCGCACCCTGACCACCGCGAACAACGACGATCCCGAGCCAAGCGGCCTCACCCTCGCTGCGACGGATCTACGGATCACCGGCCAGTCCGCCGACGTCGACGGTGCGGATGAGTTCAGAGACCGCGACACCTACCTGTTCGAGACCGGTGCGCTCGACGAGCTCGCGATCCGGGTCGATTGGACCGGCGATGCCGATCTCGACGTCTTCGTGTTCCCCGAGAGCACCGTGGCCGAGATCGGTCGCGGCACGACGGTCGGTAAGACTGCACCGGAGCGCGCGGTGTTCCCCGTCCTCGCGAACACGCGCTACTGGCTATGGGTCGGTAGCTACGACTCGTCGGGTGCAGCGGTCGACTACGACGTCACGCTCTGCCCGACGACGTTCGTGCCGTAACCAGGCTAGTTACAGGGATCGCCGGCGACCTTGCCGAAGCCGTCGAGCGGCGCGCCACCGATCGCCTTGCCACGCAGCCCGGCGTTGACGAACGTGGTGCGGCGATTCTGCGCCTTGCCCGCGGGTGTCGTGTTGTCGGCCCGCGGCTTGGTCTCGCCGAAGCCGACCGGGAGGAGGCGCTTGCAATCGACGCCCTTCGCGACCAGCGCCTTCGCCACCCCGAGCGCGCGCTTCTCGCTCAGCAGCTGATTGGACTCCGTCCCACCCATGCTGTCGGTGTGGACCTCGATCCGCAGCGTCGAGATGTACGACTTGTCCGCGAGGTAGCCCTTCACGTAGTTGATCGCCTCGGCCGACTCGGGCTTGAGCGTGCTCTTCTCGTACGCGATCACGTACGGAACGACGAGCTCGTTGTCTTTGATCTCGTACTTGGTGTCGGCGAGCGCGGTACCACTCGCCAGGATCAAGGCTGCACGAAGCAAACGCATGGTGCGTAGCGTAGCGCGGACGCGTCAGCCATCAGCGCGTTCGTCGGTTAGCGGCGGGCCTTTTCGCCCTCGGCTTCGCCGCGGGTTTCCTGGCAGGCTTTGCGTGCGCGGCCTTCGCCGTCTTCACGTAGGTGTCGACGTCGACCTTTGTTGATCACGTCGAGGGCCATGCGTTGCTTCTGCGACGCGAGCGCGGCGAGACAGCGGCTGCTTGTTGTAGCGGTACGAACCAGGAGATCATTCCGAACTGCACGCCCTCTTCCGCGGGCAAGCTCTCGTTGATCGCTCGCCGAGCTGCGGGCAACTCGCGGAGATCGGCGCAAACCGTCACACAGGCAGTGTGATTGGTGGGCACAACGCTGTTTCACGATCGCACTGTGCGGATCTGGTCGATCCCAGTGGATCTGCCCAGTTACTCCCCTGGCACGCTGGATGCTCAATCCTTCGGCATGCGTCTCATTGCCCTCCTCTTCGCAGGCGTTCTTGGCACTGGTTGTTATGCAACGGGCTCGGGCTACGTGGCCGGGCCCTCCGTCGCTGTCACCGCAACCACGGTGGCGCCGGATCTGGTGTACGTGAGTCCAGGCGTCCAGGTGATCGCCGACTACAACGAGCCAGTCTTCTACTCGGACGGCTTCTACTGGCGCGAGACTGGCGGCACCTGGTACCGGTCGAGCTACCACACGCACGGCTGGACCTACGCGGCTCCTCCACGCGCGGTGATCAGCATCGGTAACCGCCACTCCTATCGCCACTATCGGCCGTCGGGGTATCGCCCGCGCGCGTACTCGCGTGACTACAACGCGCGTCCGTCACGCGCTCCGGCGTATCAGCCCCGCGCCGCGCGCCCGGCCTATCAGGCGCGCCCGGCGAACCCGGGATACCAGCCGCGCCCGGCGGCATCGGATAGCCGCTCCTATCGCAAGGACAACAAGAAGCCGGTCAAGCGCCATCGCTAACTGGCTCGTGCTACCGAAGGGCCCATGCGCTGCGTGGGCCCTTTGTTCGTTTCGGCGCTGATCGCGTGCGGAGGCGTTGCACCAAAACTGCCGTCGACAGCCGCAGCCTCGATCACCACGGAGGCCGAGCGCTCCGGCTACGTCAAGACCGGCCGCTACGCCGAGGCGGTGCAGCTGTGCGAGCAGCTCGCGAAGATCGAGGGTGTGTTCTGTGATCGGATCGGTTCGACCGGCGAGGTTCGCCCGATCGTCGCCGTGCGGATCGCGAGGAAGCCGAACCTGCCGGTGATCTACATCCAGGCCGGCATCCACGCGGGTGAGATCGAGGGCAAGGACGCCGGCTTCGCGGTGGTGCGCGATCTGTTGCTCGGCAAGGTGGCCCCGGGCGTGCTCGATCAGGTCTCCGTCGTGTTCGTGCCCGTGCTCAACCCCGATGGTCACGAGCGATTTGGTCCGAACCATCGGCCGAATCAACGCGGCCCCGTCGAGATGGGATTCCGGACCAACGGTGCGCGGCAGAACGTCAACCGCGACTTCATGAAGGCCGACACCTCGGAAGCGCACGCAGTGCTCGGCGTGATGCGTGCGCTGGATCCGGTGCTGTTGATCGATCTGCACACCACCGACGGTGCGAAGTTCGAGCACGACATCAGCCTCAACTTCGCTCCGACCGCGCGACGAGGTGATGCGCTCGAGGAGACGGCGGCGGCGCTCCACGATCGCGTGATGCCGCGGATGACAGCCCTCGGTCACCTGCCCGTCGATTTCTATCCGTCGTTCATCGACGACAACGATCCGAAGTCGGGCTTCGAGGCCGGCGAGGCACCGCCGCGGTTCTCGCAGTGCTACGCCGCCGCGCGCGGGCGACTGGGCCTGCTCGTCGAGACCCACAGCTGGCGAACGTACAAGGAGCGCGCAGAGAGCACGTATCACACGCTGCAGGCGGTGTTCGAAGCGGCGCTTACCGATGCCGCGACGTGGCGCCGCGTCGCGGATGACGTCTCGAAGAGCGACGCCTCCCTCGCAGGCACCAAGCTGACGGTGATGTGGAAGCCGACGAAGACCTCGAAGGAGATCGAGTTTCGCGGCTACGCCTTCGAGAAGCGGACGTCGGATCTGACCGGTGGAACGTGGCTGGTCTACGACGAGACCAAGCAGGAGATCTGGAAGGTCCCGCTGTTCGCCGAGCTCGAGCCGTCGGTCACCGTCGACGTGCCGCGCGGTGGCTTCGTGATCGACGGCGGCTTCGCGGGTCCGGTGGGAACGCTGCTCGCCCGTCACGGGATTCACTACGAGCAGATCAAGGGCGAGCCAACGCTGGCCGTCGAGACGTTTCGCGTCACCAAGGCGACGTTCCAGCCGCCGTATGAAGGTCGCACGCGACCGCAGCTCGAGGGTGCGTGGGCGGCCGAGACGCGCACGTTGGATCGCAACGCGATCTTCGTCCCGATCGATCAACCGCTCGCACGCCTCGTCCTCCATCTCTTCGATCCGGCGCTGCCCGACGCGCTCGTCAACTGGGGCTTCTTCAACATCGCCTTCGAACAGAAGGAGTACATGGAGCCGTACGTCGTCGAAGAACAAGCTCGGAAGATGCTCGAGAAGGATCCCGAGCTGCGCGCGAAGTTCGATGCCGCCGCCTTGGAGAAGCCCGAGGACAAGCAGAAGTGGTTCTACAAGCGGCACCCGGCGTGGGACGAGCGCGTCAACCTCGTGCCCGTCTACCGCCTCCAGACCAGACCCTAGCTTGGGGTCACGCTCCTGGGTCTCAAGGCTTGGAGATCATTGGGCGTCTGCGGCGAAACGTACAAACCCGCTAGAATGGCTCCAATCGGCTACTACGTGGCTTCCAGGCGGTTTGTACGCTTTGCGCCAGACGCCCAACAATTACCGTCAGTTGGAGGGGTAGAGCGTGACCCCATCAGATCTTGAGCACGATCTTGCCGAAGCCGACGTTGCTCGCCATTCGTGCGTGCGCCTCGGCCGCTTGCTCGAGAGGCATCACCTGATCGATCACTGGCTTGAGGAGGCCACGTGCAAACAGCGGCACGACCTGCGACTCGAACAAGCGCATCGCCGCGATCTTCTCCTCGAGTGGACGCGCGCGCAGCACGGTGCCGATCACCGAGACGCGTTTGCGCAGGATCGCGGAGAGGTCCAACTCGGCCTTCGTGCCGGCCATCAGCCCGATCAACACGATCCGACCGAGTGGCTTGATGCAGCGGAGATCCTCGTCGAGGTACTTGCCGCCGACGAGCTCGAGGATGACATCGGCCGGCGCGATCTTGCTCGCGAAGCTCGCACCCTCGACGACGACGCCTTCATCCATGCCGAGGGCCTTCGCACGCGCGAGCTTGTCGGCGGTGCGCGCGGTGCCGATCGTGTATGCGCCGAACGCGCGACCGAGCTGCACCGCGGCGGTGCCGACGCCGGAACCCACGGCGTGCACGATCATCACCTCACCGCTGCGCAGCCCCGCGCGCGTCACCATCGCATCGTGTGCAGTCACGAAGGCCTCGGGGATCGCCGCCGCGTCCTCGAACGACAT
>JBBQJJ010000003.1:0-67814 GCA_038325805.1 Haliangiales bacterium | reverse complement strand
TTCAAGCCCTGCGCATGGTGATCGCGATCGGCGACCCGCGGAGCGCGGCGGCGCTCGAGCATGTCGCGGCCGTCAACGAGAAAGGTGGTGGCTCCGCGACCGGGGTGCTGCGAGGGAACTTGCCGCAGACCCAGTCGTCGTTGCGGGCGATCGTCGAGCCATCACTGATGTCGGAGCAGGCGTACATGCTCGACGTGATCGAGGGTCGGCTCGGCCAGGTGGTGGTCAAAGATCCGGCCGAGCTGTTCGCCGCGGTCTATGCGAATCCCGACGACGATGGATCGCGGGCGGTGCTCGCGGACTTGCTGCAAGAGCAGGGCGATCCGCGCGGCGAATTCATCGCGCTGCAGCTCGCGCGGGGCCGCGGTGGCAAGAAGTCTCGACGAGAAGCGGCGTTGCTGAAGGAGCACGGCAGAGCATGGCTAGGTCCGATCGCCCGGGCGCTCCCCAAAGCCGGCGTCGTGTTCGAGCGGGGCTTCCTCGCGAACTGCCGGGTCAGCGCGCGGGGCTTGAGTGGAGCCGAGGCCATCTGCAGCCACCGCGAGTGGGCGACCGTGGACGAGGTCGAGCTCGATCCCTGGGATCAGGTCCAGACGCTGGTCGATGCGATGCCGGCGCTGCGCGTGCTCACCGGTGTCGATCGCGGCCAGCACATCCCGTCGCATCCGAGGCTCGAGGAGTTGCAGATCAAGTTTCTCCTCGAGGACGACGTCGACCACCTGTGCGCGCGCTCGCTGCCGTCGCTGCGCTCGCTCTCGATCACGTACTGCTACGCCGCGATCCATCGGATGGTGAAGTTCCTCAGCTCGCCGATCGGCACGCAGCTGCGACGCTTCGCGTTGAACGTACCGGACGCCGAGGAATGGATCCCCGTGTTCTCGACCCGCAAGCTCGAGCGTGCCGTGATCTCGCAGACGGGGAACCCGTGGTGGTTGCGCTTCGAAGGCGATCGGATCACCTGCTCCTACTACGATGGCGGGCACACGCATCTCGGACCGCAGATCGTGGCCGAGCTTAGGACCTACCTCGTGTGCGTTCCGCTCCCGAGCAACTGGCACCTCACCGTCGAGCGCGAGATCGCGACGCTCGAAGGCATCATCCCCGTGTTGAACCTGTTCGCCTCGTATACCGTCGAGCCCACGTGAGCCTCGCTGCAGCGAAAGCCGCGTGAGCGGCAAGGGGCCTCGGGCGGCCAAGCTGCACAGCTTGCTAGCTGCGACGCGGAAGGCGCTCCCTTTGCAGCCGGCGATGTTGTCTACCGAGGACGAGGCGCACCTCGCGGCGATCGAGCGCGGGCTCGCCCGATCGAAGCGCTGCTCGCGGCCATGCCGGTGTTGCGCGTGCTCTCGGGCATCAAGCGCGGTGATCAGGTGCCGTCGCATGCGCGACTCGAGGAGCTAGACATCCACGCCGACGTCGACGCGCTGTGCTCGCGGGCGCTGCCGGCGCTGCGCTGGATCCGGCTCGACAGCTACCCCTCACTTCCTCGGATGATGACGTTTCTGCGGTCGCCACTCGGGCTGCAGCTGCGCAAGCTGTCGGTGACCGTGTCGGATGGCGAGGCGTGGAACGCCTGGTTCTCGACGCGGCGCTTCGAGTGGGGTGTGGTGGCTCAGCTCGACACTCCGTGGCGGCTGTACTTCGAAGGTGACAAGATCCTGTGCGGGTATTTCAATCTCGGACCACCGCTGGCGGAGCCGGAGATCCTGGCCGGCCTGACGCGGACGCTCGCGAGCGTCGTCGAGCGCGCGACCTACCACCTCCGGATCGGGAAGAAGCTCCACAGCACCGAGGGGCTCGAGTCACTCCTCAAGTCGTTCGCCTCGCATGCGCTGGCGGAGTAGAGTCGCGGCCGTGAAGCTGCTGTTCATCGTCGATCCCCTCGAGAAGCTCGGCCTCGCAGGCGACACCTCGTACGCGCTGATGCTCGAGGCCTGCGACCGCGGCTGGGAGGTCTACACCTGCCAGCTCGAGCACCTCGGGATGATCCATGATGAAGCCACCGCGACGGCGGTGAGGACGATGGTGATCGACGCGGAGACACCCTCCGAGGCGTTCACCGTCGGAGATCCGCAAGACTTCAAGCTCGGCGACTTCGACATCGTGATGATGCGCAAGGACCCGCCGGTCGATGTCGCGTTCCTTCACGCAACGTGGATCCTCGAGCACGCGCGCGGCAAGACGTTGCTCGTCAACGATCCACGCGGCCTGCGCGATCTCAACGAGCACCTCGCGGTGCTGCGGTTCCCGACGATCACGCCGCCCACGATCGTGACGCGCGATGCGGCGAAGCTGCGCGCCTTCCAGGCGGAGTGCGGTGGCGCGATCGTGGTCAAGCCCGTCGACGGCTATGGCGGGCTCGGCATCTTCGTGGTCAAGGATGGAGACATGAACGCGTCGTCGATCATCGAGACCGCGACGGGTGCGGGCACCCGCTGGACGATCGCGCAGAAGTACCTGCCGGATGCGATCAATGGCGACAAGCGGATCCTGCTCGCCGACGGCGAGTACATGGGCGCGGTGCTGCGCGTCCCTGCCGAGGCCGAGGCGCGCGGCAATCTCCACGTCGGTGGACGCGCGGTGAAGACCGAGTGCACCGACCGCGACAAGGAGATCATCGCGGCGGTGGTGCCGACGCTGAAGCAGTTCGGCCAGGTGTTCGTCGGCCTCGACGTGATCGGCGGCTACCTCACCGAGCTCAACATCACGTCGCCGACGGGCGTGCGCCACGTCGCGCGCCTCGAGCAGCGCAACGTCGCCGGGCCGATCCTCGACAAGTTCAGTGCGATCGCGCGCAAAACAAGCTGACCCCGTTGTCGGCGCACGCGTCGTCCAAGCCGTCACCGTCGAGATCTCCGAGGTAGAGCCCGACGTAGGCCCCAGCGGGGAGTGAGAACTGGGTCGCCAGTGGGCCGAACCCGAACCCCTGCGAGCGCGCACAGGCGATCTGTGGACCGCTGTCGCGATCGAAGATGCCGCACAGGTCAGAGCGTCCATCACCGTCGACGTCGGCCATCGTCCCGGTCGCGACATCGGCGGGAGCCGGATCGCCGATCCCCGACAGCGAATACGTCCACGGCACGCCATCGGCGGTCACCGGTGACAACAGATCGAGACCACACGAGATGCTCATCGGTGTGCGCGAGCACCAATCGGCACGACGATCACCGTCGAGATCTCCGAGCCACGCGGGAGCTGTGGGGTCTGGCCACGGCGAGCGCACCTCGGGGAGGTCGAGCGGATCCTGCGTCGCGCAGATCACGCCGGCAGGGCCGACTCCACAGATCTCGGCGGTGCCGTTGTTGTCGGAGTCGATGGCGGCGAGGGATCGATCAGTCGCGTTCGCAGGCCCGCTGCGCGCGAAGGCCGGCGACCAGCGCTGCGTCGTGAACTGCGGCGCGATCAGGCAGACCAGGCCCGCGACATCGCGGCCACACGCGTCGAGGGTGCCATCACCATCGACATCCCCGAGCGTCAACGACTCCGGCTCGACGGCGAAGGGAGCGACATCCGCGAGCGCACCGAACTGTCCGGTGCCGTTGCCGGCGGCGCAGCGCAAGTTTCCGCCGATCACCGCGCACAGATCTGCGTTGCCGTCGCGGCCCAGATCGCCGAGCTGCACGGCGCGACCGATCGGCAACCCGGCGGGACGCGTGACCTGCGTGGGCGAGGGCGACAGCTCCCACAGCGTGGAGGTGTCGGATCCACAGCGCGAGGCCTGCGGGTCACTGCCGACGGAGACGCAGTACATCGCGCCGCCGGGACCGATCGGGGGTCGCGCTCCCGACCACAGGTGGCCCTCGTCGTCGAGAAAGAACCGCCGGTTCGGCCGAGGTGCGCACGAGCTCACCACGACGAGCTCGCCGGTGGTCGCGATGACCTCGATGCACTCGTCACCCACGTGAAGCGTTCCATCGGCATCGAGGCGCCAGTCGACGTTCGAGGGACAGCCGACCAACCCGACGAGCCCACTGGGCAAGGGCTCCATACACGTCGCGCCGATGCCGAGCCGGAGCTGACCGCTACCGCGGCGAAACGACATCGCGTAACGGCGACGGAGCGCCCTCGCGTGCGCCTCGGTGATCACGGCTGCGGGCTCGCCGCAGGGGGCGCTGCGCTCGACGCAACCGTCATAGAACGCGAGCACGCCGGCGCTGCGCTCGAACAAGGGATCGATCAGCGTCGCTGGATCTGCGCCGGTGCCATCGGCGCGGAACGCGATCACCTCGGGGAGGGGCTCGTCGGCGGGCTCCGTCGTATGTCCGGCCACCGCGAGCAGGGCCGCGGCACCGACGACCGCGTGATCGGCGTGATCGATCCCGTGGATCCCGGCGGTGTCGAGCGTGCGGACGGTACGAGGTTGCGTGAGATCGACGAGGGCGATCAGCATATCGAGGACGTCGTCGCGCCGGTACGCAGTGGTCAGATCGCCGATCGAGATCGCGATGTCGAGCGTGCCGCTCCACAGCCGCGCGACGCTCGTCGGATCGGTGCCCGCCGGATCGCCCTCGGGATAGCCGAGGAACACCAGGCTGAGGTGCGCGTCCTCGAGCCGGCAATGCTCGACGGCGTGACCGATCACGTCGATCCAGCCACACTCCCAACCCACGAAGCCGGTGGCGGCCGAGTATGCGAACATGATGCCGGCGTGCCGCCGATCTGCATCCGTGCGACCGTCGGTGACGTAGACGATGGTGGCTCCGCCGCGCCTCGCCCGCTCGAGTTGATCCGGCTGCAGATAGACCAGGTCGTCGTCGGAGTGCGCGACGATCGCGAGGTCGCGCGAGTGCTGGAGCGGTAGCCCGACCGGCAGGGTGTTGTCCCCACAGCCGCACAGGACCGCGGCAATCACCCCGCAACCTCGAACCAAACGCACGTTGCCAGTCTGGACGACCGCAGGCCACGGGATCAAGCCGGGTGAGCCCCAGCGCGACGGATCGCACGTTCTCGCAAGTCTCTGGAGGCCTTGGGCGTTTGGCCCGGTTCGAGTAGGTTCCTCCGGGGTCCGCGACCTGGCGAGCACTCCGAACAAGAAGTCGAAGCAGTGAAGCTCGCCATCAACCTCGCTCTCTCGCTCGTCATGCTCGCGCTCTGCTTGTGGCTGGTGTGGCCGAGCTCGTCGGCTCCGCCCGGCCAGAAGTCGGAGATGGAGCTGATCGAGCAGACATTTCGGGCGCTCCAGTGGTCGGAGTTCTGGCCGTACCTCGCGGCGTACTTCGGCCTGATGCTGGTGCAGCACCTCTGCCGATCGCTGCGGTGGAACTACTTGCTCGCGCCGCTGGGCATCCACGTGCCCGCTGGACCGCTGCTCGCGATCTCGAGCGTCGGCTTCATGGCGATCCTCGCGCTGCCGCTGCGGCTCGGCGAGCTCGTGCGCCCGGGCCTGCTGCGCCGGCGCGGGATCAGTGCCTCCGCCGCGCTCGGAACGGTCGCGGTCGAGCGGATCGTCGACGGGTTGATGATCTCGCTGTTCGTGTTCGTCGCGCTGTTCATGCGGCGCGGACCCGACGCACCGGATTGGATGATGCCCACCGCGTTCGCAGCACTCGGCATCTTCACCGCGGCGCTGGTGTTCCTGCTGTTCGCGATGAAGTGGCCGGAGAAGACGGTGCGGTTCTCGCTCACGATCTCGCTCTTGCCGCGGTTCGCGCCGCGCATCGCGAAGGTCATCGAGGAGAAGTTGCTCGAGATGATCCGCGGCTTCGCGGTGCTTCGCGACGTTCGCAACATGGTCAAGTTCACCCTGTGGACCGCGGTGTACTGGTCCGCGAACGGGTTGACCGTGTGGGTGCTCGCCAAGGGCTTTCAGACCATCGACGTCAACTTCGAGCTCTCGGTGACCGCGTCGTTCGCGGTGATGGGCTTGGTCGGCGTCGGGATCAGCCTGCCAAACGCGCCTGGACTGGTCGGACAATTCCAGGCATTCACGCTGCTCGGCCTCTCGGTGTACCTCGGTCCGGCAGTGCTCGAGAGCGGCAACCTGTATCCCGTGGCGATCGCCTACGCGATCCTCCATCACCTGTTCCAAGTGGTCTGGTACGTCGGCATGGGCGCCATCGGCATCGCGTCACCGTGGGTGTCGATCAGTGATCTGCGCCAGGCCCGAGCCAAGCCCCCCGACGAGCAGCCGTGATCGATCGACTGACGACGATGCTCGCGAGGCTGGTGCGCAGCCCGGGCTGGCAGCTCGTCGTCGGTGGCGCGATCCTCGCGTTCGCGTTTCCGGCGCACGTCTCGGGGGCGATCGGCATGACGATCCTCGCGGCGGGGTTCGGCGTCGGTGTCGCGAAGACGTGGCCGACGCTGCCGGAGATCGTCCGGACGCCGCCCGATCAGCTGATGCGGCTGTTCGTGATCGCGCTGGTGATCGCGATGGGGATCTCGACGTTCTGGGACACGCTGACCATCTCGCCCGACTGGCAGATGGGAGATTGGGGCCCGCAGCACGCCGTTCTAGCGAAGGTCATGACCTACCTGCCGGGCTGGGACACGCCGGTGTGGAACCTCGACGTCGGCACCGGCGACGCACCGCTCGAGCTGTATCCGAAGCTCGCGTACCTGGTGACCGGCAACTTCGCGGCGATCGCCGGGCTCGAGAAGGATCTGCCGCTCGCGATGATGATCGTGGCGGTGTTCGTTCACGTCGGGATCGCGGCGACGACCGCGGCGCTCGCGATGCGCGTGGCCCCGAAGCCGATCGCGTTCGTCATCGGCGTGTTGTCGATCGTCGATAGCGGTGCCGTCGCGCACGGTGGCAGCGTCGGGTTGTTTCGCTGGGCGCTGCTCCACAGTGCGATGTCGCTGCTGTTCGGCACGCTCGCTGTCGTCGGGGTGCTCGGTGCGTTGAGGAAGCCGCGGCTGCGCGCGTCGATCTTGATCTGGCTCGGAACCGCCGCAGCGTGCGCCTGTCATCCCGCCGGGTTGATCGGTGCGGCGGCGAGTTGCCTCGCGCTCGGTGCCGTGGCGCTGCTCGCCTCGGACGTGCCGCCTCGTCGGGCGATCGTCGCGATCGGACACCTCGTCCTCGGCGTCGCCCTCGGTGCTGCGCTGTGGATGCCGCTCGCCGAGCGGATCCTCGAATACGGGCAGCACTTCCCGAATCCGATCCGCACGCCGGCGCGCTTGCTCGAAGACCTGCTCGCGTCGCCGTCGCCGATCACCGCCTACGCGATGCTCGCGTACGCCGGGTACTTCGGAATCCTCGCCGGGCTGTGGTCGCGCAAGGCGCCCGTCGTCTATCTGTCGGCACTGACGTTGACGCTGCTCGTCGGCCTCTGCGACGCGCCGTACCTCGCGCTCGATCTCGCGCCGGGGCAGGGCGTGGCTCGCCTCGGGACCGAGCGACTCGCCCAGATCGCGCGCCCGTTCCTCGCCGTGATGGGTGCGTACGGCATCGCGGTGTTCGTCCGTGCGGCGATCGCGGCGTGGCGAGATACGAAGCCGACGCAGAAGCTCGTCGCGGCGGGGATCATCGGTGTGCTGTCGCTGTCTGTCATGCGCGTCGTGCCGACGTTCTGGCGCTCGACGTCGACGCGCGCCTACAACGAGACCGTCGTCACCGCGCCCGATCAGTTCGGCCGCATGCAGCTGTCGGCGTGGGCGGCGGGGCAGGCAGCGCTGATCCGTCCCGACGCCTACGCGCGTGCGCTGTTCGAGCAGGACACCCACGAGCACTTTCACCTGACGGCGGAGACCGGCTTGCCGACGCTGCACCTGACGTGGCAGCCGGATCTGCTACTGCGCGAACGGATCGAGGACCTGACCCCGTCTTCGCTGGCGCGGTTCAACATCAAGTGGGTGATCGGCGTCGGCCGCTCGCCATCGTGGGGCGATGCCGACAGCGAGCTCGCGCTCGGCAGCTTTCACATCCGCACCATCAAGGAATGGGACGGCAAGCTCGCGCGCGTCGAGCGCGGCACGGGAGACGTCAAGGTCACGGCGATCTCCGACGATCGGATCGAGATCGACGTCACGTCGTCAGCTCCGGTGCTCGTCGCCCTCGGCACCGGGTTCTATCCGCGCTGGCGAGCGACCCACGAGAGCGGCACCGACGAGCCGGTCTACGCGATGCGGTCGACGCAGAGCGCGACGCTGTCGGTGGTCTCCGCGTGGGTGAAGCCGGGCAAGACCGTGTTCACCGTCGACGGCACGCTGCCCTCCGACGGCAAGGGACGGCTGTTCGCGATCCTGGCCGCGCTCGGCGCATTCGCCGGTATCGTGGTGTGGAGTCGCGCACGTTGGCGCTGGCGCGTGTTGCGAAAGGTCGTGCTCCTGCTCCGCAAGCTGCCTCCGGGTCGCAAGGTCGCGACGATCGGCGTGCCGCTCGTGGTGGTGATCCTGCTCGCGCGGGGCTGCTCCGATGCGAGCGGCCCGGTGAAAGCGCTCGAGCTTGGCTCGGGCCTGACCGCGGCCGCCTCGGTGGAGGCTCGCCTCGACGGCGGCGAGTGGCAGCCTTGCGACTACCAGCGCGTGCAGGGGACCTATCTCTGCGATGGACTGCTGTCGGCGCACGACGGCATCACGTCACTGCTCAACGATGCGATGCCGAGCTGGGGCTTCAACACGCCGGGGCTGATCGCGAGTGCGGACGTCCCGGGCGTCGAGATGCGCGTGAGGTGGCGCGAGCACCTCGCGGGCACCTACTGGACCGCGACCACCGGCGACGGCGTGGCGTTCGACGTCAGCGGCGAAGGCACGCGCTACATCGATCGCACGGTCGTGGTCTACCCCGACCAGGGCCGCCGCACGATCGAGCTGACGGCCCCGATCCCGACGACGACCTGGCAGTTCACGTTCGTGCGCGAGGACACCCTGGTGCCGCCGCGACCCTATCTCGCGAAGCCGCCCGACGAGTCGCCCTGATGGGGTTTGGGGCCGACGCCGACGGGGCGAAGTCACGGCGAGAGCGACCGGTCCGTGACGTGCACGACGCGCACGTGAGGATCGTGCGGATCTGGCGGTCGACGATGCCGCTGACCGCTCCGTCGATCCCGTGATAGTCCTCGACGGATGTTGCGATCCGGAACCGGCACGCTGCCGTGGCTGTTCGATCGCGATGCTATGGTCGCGTTCGGCACCAAGCAGGCAAAGGCGTTCGCCGCTGCGCAGCCATGGCCGCATCTTGTCGTCGACGATCTGCTCGGCGAGCACGCGCTCGAGATCGCGTTCCCCGATGCCTCGCATCCCGGCTGGCGCCGCACCGCGTATGCCGAGCAGGCGCGCCTCGGTCAGCTGCAGCGCTCGAACTTCGACGGCATCGGCGATCCGCTGCGCTGGCTGCTCGCCGAGCTCGGAGGCATGGCGTTCGTCGGGTTCCTCGACGCGCTGTTCGGCCGCCGCGACCTGATCGCCGATCCGATGTTCACGGGTGCGGGCTTGATGGCCACCGAGCGCGGCGGGCACCTCGGCATCCACGTCGACTTCAATCGTGATAGCGCGCGCAAGCTCGACCGGATCGCGAGTGTTCTCTACTACGCCTCGCCGACGTGGGATCCGGCCTGGGGCGGCGAGCTCGAGCTCTGGGACCGCGCTCGGGAGGCCTGTCGCGTGCGGATCTCGCCGGTCCCCGATCGGCTCGTCGTGCTCGCGTACGGCGAGGATCACTGGCACGGCCACCCCACACCGCTCGCCTGCCCCGACGGCGTCCTCCGGGCCGTGGTCGCCGCGCACTTCTATGCGGCACGCGCGAGCGAGAGCGACGAGAGGGGGGCCCACGGCGCGATCTGGTGACGTTGCGCGCCCGTTCTGATCGGTGTAAAGCCCCGGGGTCCCGGATGTCGTCCGCCTTCGAAATCGCCGTGCTCGTGCCTTGCTACAACGAGGCAGCGGCGATCGAGAAGGTCGTCAAGGACTTCAAGACCGCGCTGCCGTCGGCGCGGATCTACGTCTACGACAACAACTCGACCGACCACACCATCGAGGTGGCGACGGCGGCGGGCGCGATCGTCCGGCGCGAGCTTCGCAAGGGTAAGGGCAACGTGGTTCGCCGGATGTTCCAGGACGTCGAGGCCGACGCCTACGTCATGGTCGACGGCGACGACACCTATGACGCCTCGCGCGCACAGGAGCTCGTCGACAAGCTGGTCACCGACAACCTCGACATGGTCGTCGGGCGCCGGATCGAGACGCACGATGCCGCGTATCGCGCGGGTCACCGTCTTGGTAACGCGGTGCTCACCGGGCTCGTGCGCAAGCTGTTCGACGCGAAGATCCAGGACATGCTCTCCGGTTACCGCGTGTTCTCGCGCCGGTTCGTCAAGAGCTTCCCCGCGTTCTCGCGCGAGTTCGAGATCGAGACCGAGCTCACCGTGCACGCGATGCAGATGAAGATGGCGGTCGCCGAGGTCGACACCAACTACAAGGAGCGGCCGCCCGGCTCGACGAGCAAGCTGCGCACGTTCCGCGATGGCTGGCGGATCCTGATGACGATCACCAACCTCGTGCGCAACGAGCGTCCGCTGCTGTTCTTCACGCTGATCGCGCTGCTGTGCACGCTCGCCGCGGTGATCCTCGCCGTGCCGGTGATCTCGGAGTACCTCGACACCGGCCTCGTCCGGCGGTTTCCGACGGCGATCTTCTGCATGGTGCTCGGCTTGATCTCCGTCGTGTGCATCGCGACCGGCTTGATCCTCGATCTCGTCGCACACGTTCGGCGCGAGGCGAAGAAGCTCGTCTATCTCCAGCACGCTGCTCCTGCCGAAGCGGCGACCAGCACCGCGAAGCGCTCCGCCGCATGATTCACTCGAGCGCCGTGATCGACGAAGGCGCGCAGATCGGCGAGGGCACGCGGATCTGGCACTTCACGCACGTCTGTGCGGGCGCGCGAATCGGCGCGAGCTGCACGCTCGGGCAGAACGTCTACGTCGCCCCGACGGCGGTGGTCGGCGATCGCGTGAAGATCCAGAACAACGTCTCGGTCTACGACGGCGTCATCCTCGAGGACGACGTGTTCGTCGGGCCGTCGGCGGTGTTCACCAACGTCGCGAACCCCCGTGCCGAGGTCTCCCGCAAGGATGCCTACCAGCGCACGTTGATCTCCGCCGGCGCGACCATCGGCGCGAACGCGACCATCTTGTGTGGTCGCACGCTCGGGCGCTACGCGTTTGTCGCGGCGGGTGCCGTCGTCACCTACGACGTGGCGCCGTTCGCGCTGGTCGCCGGGGTCCCCGCGCAGCCGATCGGCTGGATGTGCCGGTGCGGCGAGCGCATGCAGGATCCTCTGGGTGGCTGCCCGGTCTGCAAGCGCACGTATCGGCGCGACGGCGAAGGCCTCGCGGAGAATGCGTTCGAGAGCGAGGACGGCACCGAGCCGGGGGTCGACGGCGAGGGCACGGATCCCGGCGTCGAGACCCCGTGATCGAGAACGTGGGGACGGTCCCGAGCTTTGAGGGCTCGGAACGTGGGGCTGGGCCCGGATGAGCGCAGCTCCCCTCGCCATACCCCTGCCTCGTGATCGTTATGACGATCGTTGTAACGGAGCTCGTTATAACGACGGTCCTAACGATCACGGATCGGGGGTACCTGCAGGGAGGGGTGTCACGTCGGTGGCACCTAGGGGGACGGTCCCCAGGCTTGCGGGGGCTCGGAACGTGGAGACGATTCCCAGTTTCGAGGTCACATGAAGGTCGGGCTCGCGGATCTGCCGGCGCAGTACGCGGCGATCAAGGGTGAGATCGATGCGGCGGTGCAGCGCGTGCTCGCGTCGGGGCAGTACATCCTCGGGGAGGAGGTCGCTGCGTTCGAGCGCGAGGTCGCGGCGGATCATCAGGTCGCGCATGCGGTCGGCGTGTCGTCGGGAAGCGATGCACTGCTCGCCGCGCTATGGGCACTCGGCATCGGGCCGGGTGACGAAGTGATCACGCCGGCGTTTTCGTTCTTCGCATCGGCAGGCGCGATCGCACGGCTCGGTGCAACGCCCGTGTTCGCCGATATCGATCCGGCGACGTTCACCCTCGATGCAGCCTCGGCGCTGTCGAAGGTCACGGCGCGCACGAAGGCGATCTTGCCTGTGCATCTGTTCGGTCGCCCCAGTGAGTTGCCGGCGACGACGCTGCCGATCATCGAGGATGCCGCGCAGGCCTATGGCTCCACCGTCGGTTCGCTCGCCACGCTGAGCTTCTTCCCGACGAAGAACCTCGGTGCCGCCGGCGACGCGGGGATGGTCCTCGTCGCGGATCCAGCCCTTGCCGACGAGCTCCGGCTGATTCGCTCACACGGCGCGAAGCCGAAGTACGTCCATCACATCGTCGGCGCGAACCTTCGCCTCGACGCCCTGCAGGCCGCGATCCTGCGCGTCAAGCGCCCGCACGTCGCCGCGTGGACCGCGCAGCGCCGCGCGAACGCGAACCGCTATCGCGAGCTGCTCGCCGGCACACCGCTCGTCCTGCCCAGCGACGCGCCGAACCACGTCTGGCATCACTTCGTCGTCCGCGCACCGAGGCGCGACGAGCTGCGTGCACACCTCGCGGCGCGCGACATCGAGACCGAGGTCTACTACCCGCGCGCGCTGCACCTGCAGCCCTGCTTCGGCGGCGAGGAGGGCTCGCTGCCCGAGGCGGAGCGCGCGTGTCGCGAGGTCCTCGCACTACCCGTTCACGCGCAGCTGCGCGAGGATCAGGCGCTGTCCGTCGTCGATTCGATCCGCGCGTTCTATTGACGGCGGGGCCCGCCAACGAGCGGGTGCGCATCGGGCACCGACTCCACCGGGGCCACGCGGATCGCGTGCGCGAGCTCGAGGGCGGGGCGGACGTCCTCGATCGAGTGACCACCGCCTGCGAGGATGTCTCGGTAGACCGCCGTATGCAGATCGCCGTGACCGTCGGAGAACTCGATCGCGCGCCCGTCGGCGACCAGCGAGCGAAACGCCGTCTTGCCCTCGGCACGCGTCGCAGCGGGCAGATCCTCGCGGTCGATCGACAGGAACCACCGCACCCGCGCATGCTCGAGCTCGAACACACCCGACATCTTGTCGGCGCGCGACACCGCGACCTGCGAGCGCGAGGGCTTGCCGTACAACCAGATCAGCAGGTCGAACAGGTGCACGCCGATGTTGAGCGCGAGCCCCCCCGATTTGTCGGGCGCACCTTTCCACGATTGCGCGTACCAGCGGCCACGCGCGGTGACGTACGTCAGCTCGACGTCGGCCTTCACGCGCGGTGACGCGTGGAGCTTCGCGGCGAGCTCGCGCAGCTGCGGCAGGCAGCGCAGCTGGACCACTGCGTAGACCTTGCGCTCGTACTCCGCCGACAGCGCCGCGAGCTGATCGAGGTTCCACGGGCTGATCACCAGCGGCTTCTCGCAGATCGCATGTGCCCCGACGCGAAGTGCTAGGCGCACGTGCGCATCGTGCAGATAGTTCGGCGAGCAGATGCTGATGTAGTGCACGCGCTCGGCCTCGCCCAGGCGTCGCCGCCTCTCGAGGAAGCGATCGAAGCGCTCGACCTCGGTGAAGAACGCCGCGTCCGGGAAGTAGCGATCGATGACACCGACACTGTCGTGCGGATCGACGGCGGCGAGCAGCTGATTTCCGGTGTCCGCGATCGCCTGCATGTGCCGCGGCGCGACGAAGCCGGCAGCGCCGACGAGCGCGAAGTTCGGCATTACTTCTTCGTCAGCTTGACTTCTTGGTCACCGCAGAACTTGGTGATGGCCTCGATCGCGGGTGCATCCGTCATCTTCTGGAACAGCGCGCTCGCCTTGTCGGGCTCGTTCATGCCGCAGTGAGCCTTGATCGCCACCGCCCACGCATCCTCCTGCCAGGCGGGATAGCGACGCGCGATCTCCATCGCCTTCTCGACGGCACCCGGGTAGTTGCCCTTCTCGAGCCTGCCGTTCGCGGCCCACAGGTTCTGCCAGCGCTCCTGCTCGGTCCACTCGGGCTCCTCACCCTCCTTGGCATCCGAGGGTGTGCGCGCTGCGACGTCGATGGACGGTGCAGCCTGGTCACCGGACTTCGCCGCGACCTTGACCGGCTCCTCCACCTTCGGCGGAGGCTTCACCGGGGCGACTGCGACCGGGGCGGCGTCACTCGACGATGGCGGCGCGGTGGGGGCAACCACCTCCGGCTCGGGCTTGTCTTCCTTCACCACACGCTCGTGCTTCGCCGGAGCGGTGGCTCCGGTCGACAGCGTCCAGGCGAGGTAGCCGATCGCTCCAGCGATGGCGATCGCGAGAATGGCCAGCCACCGCATCGGGCTGTGAGTAGCACGAATCTTCAGGAGGTCGCGGTTTCATGACGGCCCTCGTGACTTGGTTCATAGTGCGCGCGGGCATGGGCCAGCTGCCTCTCTTCCTCGCACTCCAGCTGCTCGGCTCGTGGGTCTGTCTGGCCGTCGGCCCCAAGCGCGAGCCCGCCCTGGCGATCGCGATGGGCTTCATGATCGGCCTCGCGATCACGGTCTTCCTGTCCCTGCCACTTCTCCTCCTGGGTGCGTTCACCGTACCGGCCGTGGTCGCCGTGATCGCGGTCCCGCTCGGTGCGTCGATCTGGGTGGCGCGCCATCGCGTGACTCGGCGCACGGTGTTGTGGCTGCTCGTGTGGGCCGCCGCCTTCACCGCGCTGTGCGTGCCGTTCTGCGCGTCGAACGTCGCCGTGCTGACCTACGACTCGCACGTCTTCGTGTCGTACGGCGAGTCGCTGCGCGACGACGGCGAGCTCCGCCTCGAGACGCTGTCGTACCTCCACGCGTGGGGCTCGTTTCAGATCGTCGCCCACGCCCTGACTCTGCTCACCGGCGATCCGTTCCTCTACGCTCTCGCACCTGCATTCTCGATCTCATTCCTCGCCACCATCGCCGTCGCCACGCATCGCGGCCTCGCGCGTCTGTCACCACGCGCTCGGGTCCTCGCCGCGATCATCGTCGTCGCCGTCCTGCTCGCGATCCCGCTCGTCCGTCTCCACGCCGTCTACGTCCACGCGAACTGGGCCGCCGCCGGCTACTTGTTCGTGTTCTCGAGCTCGTGGTGGTTCGCGGATTCCGATGACGATGCTTTGTATCTACCCGTCGCGTTCCTCGCGATGCTGGCGTTCTGCTTCAACCGTGTCGAGAGTCCGATGTTCGCGGCGCCGTTCCTGCTCCTCGCGGTGACGCAGACGCGGCTGTCACGCCGTGCGGTGCTCACCTCGTACCTACCGTTCACGCTCGTCCTGATCGGCTGGCTCGCGCTGATGGCATCGCTGGTTCCCGACGACGAGAACTACCTGACTCCCACGCGCACGCTGCTGATGGTGGCCGCGATCGCCGGCATCTTCGTGGTGTTCGTGGTGCGCATCCAACGGTTGATCCCCCTGATCCCTCCGCTCGTCGCGATCGGAAGCCTGCTCGCGGTGAGTGCTGCGGCGGTGCTGCGCCTCGATGTGTTCGGCTCGATGTTTCCGAGTTGGCAGCACGATCTCTGGTCGGGTTCGTACTGGGGCTACTTCGCGTGGCCGCTGATCGCGCTGCTCGCGATCCTCGCGCTGCGCGTGCCGGCACCGCCCCACTCGCGCGCGCTGCGCTACAGCGTCGGTCTGTTCTTCGCGCTCGTCGTGCTGCTGACCTGCCTCGGCGACGAGTACGGCAAGGGCCGCTACGGCAGCCTGACCCGCATCACGCTGCAGGTGGTCCCGATCATCGCGTTCTACTTCGCGCTGACGTTCGCGCCTATCGTTTCTGAAAGAACAGGTTCCAGTGCGCGGTCAGGTAGTCGCGCAGGAACAGCGGATCCGGCTCCGCCTTGAACACCCAGTACTTCTTCTTCGGTGCGGCCTGCTGATCGAAGTCGCGGAGGTAGTCGGTGACGCGGCGGCGCACGCCGGTCTTGATCTCCGGATCGATCTTGCACTCGGTCTCCCACCTCGTCAGCGCACTGCCGCACGTGTCGCGCAGCTTCGAGAGATCCGCGAGCGGTGACTGCACGTTGTCCGAGCGCACCAGCGCCACGCCGTACTTCGCGAACGTGCGCACGTAGTAGTCGTAGTCGTGATAGTCGCCGACGGAGTACGTCGCATTCTTCACGGCCTTGAGGTACGCGGCCGCCGGATCGTGGCGGAGCAGCGTGATCCCGAACAGGCCCGTGTGTGCATCCTCGCGAACGTGGTCGATGAACTGATAGTTCGGCACCTTGATGTACGCGTAGCCGCCGGGCCGCAGGAGCTGCGCCGTTCGCGCCATCGCATCCTCGGCGCTCGCGACGTGCTCGATCACATCGGTCATCGTGATCAGGTCGTAGCTCTGCGCCGGCAGGGCTTCCTTCAAGAAGTCGCCGACGATGTGTTTCGCCTGGAGATGATGAGAGAGGTTGAGCTTGGCGAGGTCGGTCAAGCTCTTCATGATCTCGAGCCCGGTGCCTTCGCAGCCGCGATCGATCATCGCCTTGACCAGCCCGCCATACCCGGCACCGACATCGAGGCCCGTCTTCACCGTCGACAGATCGACGTGCTTCGCGATGTAGTCGATCGCGCGCTTGCCCGAGATGTTGGTGTTGAGGAAGAACAGCAGGTGGCGGTGCTGGAGTGAGGTCAGCGAGGCGAGGAAGGTCTTGTCGTCCTTGCCGAGCGCGTCGCGGCCGATCTTCTTGAAGTCGAGATAGGCCTCGATGCACCGCCGATCCATCCGGTGCGCGTAGTCGACGAGCCAGTACAACCCGTTGAGGGAGTGCAGCCGATTGGGGAGCGCGCCGTTGGTCTCGACGGGCCCGGTATCGGTGATCTTCACCGCGACCTGGCCGAGTCGCTTGTCGGCGGAGAAGTGGCGATCGTGCTTCGAGTACAGCAGGCGGAACACGTGCGAGGGCACGACGCTCTGATAGACGTCGGGGTTCGACGTCGGCGCGAGCGTGCCCGGCAACGCCGTGCGATCCGCCGTCCAGATCGAATCACTCGCATCGACGCCGCTGAACCGCTCCAGGTAGTCCGTCGGATAGCGGTACTCGGGATGGATGCAGGCGATCGGGCGGTCACCGAGCTCGAGCGACAGCGTGTGGAGCTCGCCCTCGCGCTCCGCCGAGTGAACGATCAGCTGCTTGTCGGAAGACGTGAACTGCTCGAACGTCCGGCGCAGCGCCGCTTCCTGTGTGGCGTCGGAGTAAAACCCGAGAACTGCAAGCGTCACAGGGCGTGGATAGCACGCTAGCTGCGGCGACTGAACAGGGCGAGCTCCCGCAGCGACGTCTGTTCCGAGCTGCGATCGCGACGCACCCGCGCCGCGGCCGCGGCCGACATCCATTGAAACCGCGCCGGATCGCGATACAGCGTCTCGATCGCGGCTGCGAGCCCGGCAGCGTCCTCGGGTGGTGCAAGGAACCCGCATTCGTCGTCGACGAATTCGGGCACTGCCGCGATCGCCGTGGTCACCGGCACGAGTCCCGAGGCCATCGCCTCGTCGCGGGACACACCCTGCGAATCCCACCGCGTCGGGCACAGGAACACGCCGTGCGTCTTGTGGAGCGCGGCGATCTCGTCCTGCCGCACGAACCGGCGCTCGAGGACGACATTCTTGAGCTTGCGCAGCGGTGCCACCGTCGAATCGAACAGTGGACCGTCGCCGATCAGGTGAACGTCGAGCTCGGCGAACCAGGGCTGCTTCGACAGCAACACGATCGTCTCGACGGCGAGGTCATTGGCGTATTGCCGCGTCGCGAACGGGCGGATCGACAGGATCTTCGTGCGCTGTGCAGCCGGCTTGGCCTCGTACCGGAACAGCTCGGTGTCGATCACGTTGTGGATCACCGAGTGCTGCGGTGCGGGCAACGCGAGCTGATAGTCCTCCTCGATCTCCGCTGCGAACGTGCGCGACACCGTGATCAGGTGGACGTTCGCGTGCAGCGGCTTCAGGACGCTGTTCCACAGCGCCTCGCGGGGCTTGCTCGCGGTCTTCGCACTCTCGAGCTCGACGGGTGACGTGTAGTTGTACCGGCGGCGATGCCACGGATGGATCTCGGCGCCGTGGATCCACAGATAGACCCGCAGGGCTGCGAGCCTCGGCTGCAGAGCCTTCCAGATCTCGTCGTCGAGGAAGTGCACCAGCACGGTGTCGTAGGCGTTCGACACCAGCATCCGGCGCAGCACCTCGCCCCGCCCCGAGACGACATCCGTGCCTTCGAACTCGTGATAGCTGATCGGCTCGCCGGTGCGATGGCAGAACACGTCGACGTCGACGCCGGCTCGCCGGTAATCGAGTACGCGGCGGTGGATGAACGCGTTGCGATACAGCGCATCCGTCGCCGGGTAGCCGTTCGTGACGAGCAGCGTCCGCGAGCGACCGACGATCCGGGTGGGCTCCTCGGTGGTGACGTGACCGAGCACGAGCCGTCGCACCGTCGCGGTACCGGGCCCGACGGCGAGCACGCCGAACCGGACGAACACGGCACCGGCGGGGACCTCGAGCTCGTGGTTCATCGCGGCGAACCGGATGACCTCGCCGACCCGGCGCTTGTGCTGATCGAAGAACAGGAACACGGCCTGGAGTCGCAGCCCGGTGGTGACATCGAGGTGGAACTTCACGTTCGCCTCGAAGCCGAGCGCGGCCAGCGGAAACTCGCCCCGCTGATAGAGGTACTGCCGGCCCTCGACCTCGAGTCCCGATTCGATCGTCAGCCCATCGGGGCCGAGCGTGACGTCGAGTCCCGGTGGCTTGACGTCGGCGAACATCGACGTGAAGTCCGACGCACCGAGGGAGCGCAGCTCGGGGTCGGCTTCCGCGATCGTGATCCGGTCCGATTGCGCGAGCAGCGTCGACAGCGACACGCCTCCGTCAATGTTCATCGGTTCGACATCGCTCTCGATCGTCAGCCCCTCGACCGGACGTTCGCTATTCACGAACAGCGCGAGCGTGGTGTCGCGCAACTGGTCGCGGCGCACGATCGCCTCCGCCGTCGACACCAGCTGACCGAGTCGGAAGCTGCGACCCGCGGCGATCACCGGACCGTCGTGGTAGCGCGTGGCGAGCGCCAGATCCTCGAGGTGGTGGTCGTTGTAGGTGACCTCGGCGCTGAACCTCGCGACGAACTCGCCGTCGATCTCGTGCTCGGCATCGGGTCGCACGATCACCAGGCGCTTGTGCGGATATGTCTGCCGAGCGAACGCTTCCTGGATCGCGGCTTCGTCGCGGGCCGTGCCGACCACGGTGATCACCGGCAGGAGTCTGGGCGCCTCGATGTCGAACACCTTGGTCGCGAGGTACGCGAGCCGATCCTGGTACGTGTGCTCGGCCATCGCCTTGCGCAGCCCGGTCAGTCGGACCGCGCGCGCGAGCGCCGGATCCTCGAGCTCGGCAAGGCGCGCACCCAGGCGTGCGGCGTCGTCGGTGGCGACCACGAGATCGCCGAACATCACGCGGATCCCCTTCGCGTAGTTCGATACCGTCAACGTGTTCGACGCGAGCAGCTCGAACACGCGGCGCGCGAACATCGTCTGCGACGTCTTGATGGTGTTGATGTTGATGGCGTAGCGGTAGCCCTTGTACGCGCGATCGATCTCCGAGAACGGCAGGTTGCCGACGATGTAGTCGCGATACGACGCCGGAAACTGATAGTCCGGGTCCGTCTTGCCGTAGTTGCGATCAAAGATCTCGACGGCGCCGCGCTCGAGGAGCTTGATCAGGATCCGCAGGAAGTCGCGCTGTCGCTCGGGATACCGCGCGTAGTACGCACCGGCGAAGCACGCGGCGTCCTTGCGCTCGTACTTCTCGATCGGGTTGTGGACGCGAGGCTGGGCCGCGAACGGCAGCAAGTACACGCGATCGTGACCGAGCAGCTCGCGGTAGCGATGGATGCAGTCGAAGTCGGTGGTGAACACCACGTCGAACAGCGCCGCGGTGTTGAGGAACGTCCCGAAGTGGACCGGATCCTCCTTGTTCCAGAACACCGTCGGGATGCCGGCCTCGCGGCAGTGCTGGACGAGCTCGCGCAGCTCCTTCGCGAGCTGGTTGATCTTGCGATCCCACGAGCCGCCCGCACCGTTCCACGCCGATTCGACGAACAACAGGTGCGGTCGCGCCTCGGCGAGCTGGGCGAGCCAGCTGTTCGCGTGCAGCGACGTCAGCTCGCACTCGGGCGCGAAGCTCGACGCGGTGAACTCGTCGAAGATGCCGGCGACGCGCAGCGCACGCAGATCCTCGCCGCGCTCGATCGGGAACGGCGGCGGGAACGCGATGACCGGAGCGACCTCGCGGCGGATTGGGGCGCTGCGTTGGCCGACGACGAGAGGCTTGTCACGGAGCTGTGCGATCCGCCGCACGAACCGGCGCAGCCCGGTCTCGGCACCCTCGCGTTCGCGGCGCTCGCTCGCATCCTGCTGCAGCTTCCACAGCGCGCTCGGCAGCTCGAGCACCCCCTTCGCCGACTTGGTCTTGTGGATCAGCGCGTGACCGAGCCGAAACGACAGTGTGCCGCGCACCTTGTCGGTCTGCAGCTGCGCGAGCCGGAGCTTCCGCTCGTAGGCCTCCTTGTCGGCCTTCGCGTCCGTGTTGCGGCGATCCGCCTCGAGCAGCTCGATCGTGCGACGGCGCAGCGCGCGCTCGGCCTCGCGGAGTTGCTGGGTCGCCGCCTGCGCGGTCTCCGCCATGGCGTGAACGGCGAGCTCGAGGAGCACCGCCAGATCGGAGGGCGCGCCGGCCTCCATCCGCGCGAGCCCAATGATCCCGAGGCCACCGTCGACGATCTGCACCGACGTGATCTCGAAGAACCGCGAGATCGCGCGCAGCTCGTCGGCGAGGCTGCCGGTCGAGTGGATCCACAGCAGGCCTTCGGCCCCCTCGCGGCGGAGCGCTTCGAGGGTCTTGTCGTCGAGGCTGTCGATCAGTGCGGTCATCGAGTCAGGTGCTTGTACAACTCGTCGACGATACCCGCGAGCGCCTGCCAGCTGCGGTTCGCCTGCACCCAATCGCGCGGACCACTCGGACGCGAACCCTCACCGAGCAAGCTCTCGAGTACGGCGGTGAAGTCCTCGACATCGTCCTTCTTGAACGTCACGCCGTTGACGCCGGGCACGATCATCTCGGCGAGCGCGGCTACATCGGACGCGACGACGACCTTGTTCATCGCCATCGCCTCGAGCGGTTTGAGCGGCGACACCATCTCCGTGACCGGCAGGCTCTTGCGCGGGAACGGGGCGATGTCGACGAGCGAGTAGTGCGCCTCGACCTCGTGGTGCGGTACGCGGCCGGTGAACTTGACGTCCTCGGCGATCCCCAGCTCCCGAGCGAGCAGCTTGAGCGACTCCAGCACCGTGCCATCGCCGACGATCAGCACCGCGACATCGCGCTGCTTGATCCGCGCCACGGCGTGGAGCAGCAGGTCGAGCCCTTCGTAGTCGACGATCGAGCCGATGTACCCGATCACGCGCTTGCCTGTCAGCCCGAGCTTGGTCGCGAGCGCCTCGTCGCGCGGCCGGGGTACGAACCGCGCGATATCGACGCCGTTGGGTACCAGCGTGATCTTCTCGCGCGGCACGCCGCGGCGGACCAGCTCGTCGCCGAGCGCGCGGGTGATCACCACGACCGCGTCTGCCTCGCGGGCCGCCTGCGCCTCGAGCTCGCTCATCAGCTTGAAGACCTCGGTCTCCATCCAATCGGGCTCGCGCGAGCCGCGGGTGACCTCCCACAGCCCGCGGACCTCGTAGATGCTCTTGATACCGAGGGCGCGTGCGGCCGCGTTCGTGGCGAGTCCGTTGTGACAGTCGGCGGCGGCGTGCAGGATCTGCGGCCTCTCTCGCTTCGCGATCTCGACGAGCGCATCCGCGTAGTCGTGCAGGTACTCGGTCTTCGGCAGGATGTTGAACAGCGGCCCGGGTCGCGACAGCCGGAGATACGTCACGCGATCGACGACGGACCTCGCCTCGACCGCGACCTTCTGATGGCTGCCGAGATCCTGCGGATACCCGAGGCGCGTCACGCCGCTCGCCCGCCATGGATAGCTCGCGATGCCACCGAGGAGCCCGTGGCTGCGGGTCGCATACCCCGACGAGTGATGCGGCAGGCTGCTGTGGATCACGTAGAGCACGCGCCCCGGATCGGGCGTGTAGCTCGCGGGTGCGGGCGTGTACGAGAAGCCGCGTGCGATCAGCTCGAGCATCGCGTCGACGGATCGGCGGTGGAGCGCGGCCTTCGCATCGTCGTCGGTGCCCAGCTCGATCGCCTGCTTCGCCTTCGTCAGGTAGCCGAGCCGGAAGTACGCCACGGAGAGCTCGTACGCGACGGTGGGCGGCAGCTTCGCGGAGACTAGCTCGTCGAGGCGAGACACCATCCACCGCCGGCTCCGCGAATCGGGCGCGGCCTGCGCAGCGCGCGCGAACAGTCGGCAGATCACCGCGATCTCGCGATCGATGCGACTGGCGAACATGCGATCCGCGATCGGCTGTGCCGCGGCATCGTCGTGCGCGAGGGCGGCTCGCAGGAGCTTCATCTCGAGCTCCATCGCGGCCTCGAAGCGAAGCTCGGTCCGCGCTTGCGAGGTCTCGGCGTCGGCGCCCGGATCGTGGATCCGCCCGAGCACCTCGACGGCGCGCTCGAAGTTCCCGGCGAGCTTGTGATGCAGCCCGAGCGTATGCAGCGCGCGTGGCTCGACCTTCTCCGGCAGGCACGCATCGCCGAACCGCGCTGCCTCCGCGAAATCGACGTTGCCGAGCGCTCGCACCATCGCGATGTAGATCGCCGACGCGGTCGCGGCACGATGGGTGATGTCGGCGGCGTGCTCGATCGCGGAGCTCGCGAGCGCGCTCACCGCGGGAATCCCGTCGCGCGTGATCGCGGCCGCGAGCGCCTGCTGCAACGCATCGAGCGAGCCGCGAGCCAGGTCGACGAGCTCGAGGACGCGAGGCTCGGTTCGGGCGAGCCACTGCCGCAGCACCCAGCCGCGCAGCTTCTTCGCCGATCGCTTCGCGCGCTTGCGCAACCCCGACAGCGGCGCACCCGCGCCATCACCTGAACCCGCCAGTGGCCGCTCCGACATCGACCGAGTCTTACCGAGGCGGCGCGCTGGCCTCAAGCTCCAAGCAGAGTAGGATGCGCCGTGGTTCTGCGACGGCATCTCACGCGGAGAACTGCGTGGATCCTGCTCGCACTGGGGCTCGTCGCGCTCGTCCTCGACTGGTTGTTCTTCACCGGGTTCTACGCGAGCGACGACATCGGGTACCTCGACACCGCACGCTCGATCGCGAATGACTGGTTTCTCGCACCGGGTACCGGCGCGAAGCTGGGCAACACGCGGCTCGGCGTCACGCTGCCGAGTGGCTTCGTCTGGAAGCTGACCGGCAGCATCGATGCGGTGGTGTGGATGCACGTCCTCTATCACCTCGCGCTCGTGCCGATCGCGTACGCGCTCGGCCGCATGCTGCACGACGAGCGAGCGGGGCTGTTCGCCGCTGCGCTGGTCGCGATCAGTCCGCTGCTCTACGCGTACGCGGGCGCCGTGCTCCCGGACAACGCGTCGACGTGCTGGCTCGGGCTGGCGATGATCGCGCTCGCCGCAGCCCGTCACACCGATCCGGGCACGCGCCTGACCTCGTGGGATCGCCGGCGGTTCACGAGGTACGTTGTCGCCGGGGCGATGGTCGGGTTCTGTTACTGGTGCAAGGAGACCGCCCTGATCCTGACGATCCCCGCCGCGGTGACGATCATCGCCGCCGGGCCCAGCGTTCGCAGCCTCGTGTGGGTCCAGAACGGCGCGAGCTTCACGCTCGGGCTCGTGCTCGTGTTGTTGCTCGAAGTCTTGTTGCTCCGGACGCTGACCGGCGACTGGATCAACAAGCTGACGTACCTCCAGGACTCCGCGGCCGAGCTCCGCACCACGATGCTCGACCAGGGCACCACGCCCTTCACGCGCCTCGGGTTCGCCGCGGATCAAGTCCGGAAGTGGATGCCGGTGTCGACGTGGCTGCTCCTCGGCGGCGCCGGCGTGTACAGCTTCACGCGGGTTCGCCACCTCGGGCTGATGATCTTCTTCTGGTTCCCGGTGCTCTATCTGACGATGGGCTCGACGAGCTTCTCGGAGTATCTGCCGCCGCCGATCCAGGCGCGCTACTTCGCGATCGCGATCCTGCCGGCCGCCGTGATGACCGCGATCGTCGCGAGCCTCGCGCTCGACCGCTGGCCGGCGAAATGGACCAAGCCCGCGGTGATCGCCGTGCTCGTCCTCGTCGGTGGCTTCGAGTGCATGCGCGGCTTGCCGTCGAGTGGAACGATCTACAAGGCCACCGAGGCGCGCGCGTTCCTCGCGGCCCTCGATCGCGCCGACGAGCTCCACTCCGATCTCCCCATCGTGCTCTCGCCGTACTACTCGCACCGCATGCTGCCGCTGACGTTCGGCCGCGAGCGCGTCCTCCTCGATCCCGCGCACCCCAAGCCGCCGTTTATCTATCTCCGCAAGGCGAGCGGCCCCGAGGATCCGATCCGCGACCCCGTCATCTCGCGCGCAGAGCGCCTCGACACGATCTCCGCCGTGCGCAGCCACTGGACCTCGATCAAACAGGCGGTGCGCCGGACCTTCGGCGCCGAGATCCCGAAACCGACGAACGAGCGCTGGGCGGCCGAGCTACTGATCGTGCGCTGAGATCGCGGGCGACGGCGCTGCAGGCGGAGGTATCGGAGGCGCGCTCTGGATGACCTGGATCGGTGGATCCGCGGTGGTCTGGTGCACCACGTACGGTTGCTTGCCGGTGATCGTCAGATACATCCGTCCGAAGTACTCGCCGAGGATGCCGAGGCCGAGCAGCGTGAGTCCACCGAAGAAGATCACGAGCACCGAGAGCGACGTCCAACCTTGGACCGAGACACCGGAGATGAAGTACTGCGCGACGAACACGAGCGCGGCGATCATCGCGGCGATCGCGATGAACATGCCGGCGAACGTCAGCACGCGCAGCGGCAAGATCGAGAAGCCGAACGCCATGTTCGTGTACAGCTTCATCAACTTCGTGAAGCTGTAGCCCGAGGCGCCGTCCTGCCGAGCGAGGTGCTCGACGGTGACCACCGCGTAGCGCTGCGTGTTCCGGAACACCAGGCCGTCGATGTACGGGAACGACCCCGGATACTCGGCGATCCGATCGACCAACCGGCGGTGCAGCACCTTGAACGACGACAGGTACAGCCCCTTCGGCTTGTTCATCAGGATGCCGGCGACCCAGTTGGTGAACCGGCTGCCGAGGTTGCGAAACACGTTGTGTTGCTTCGTCGGAAACGTGCTGTAGACGACGTCGATGTTCGGCGTCAGGTGCTCGAGCAGCTGCGGCACCGCGGCCGGCGGATTCTGGCCGTCGTCATCCATCACCACCACGGCATCGCCGGTGGAGCGGCGCAGGCCCGCGAGGACCGCGTTGTGCTCGCCCGAGTTGAGCGCGAGATCGACGCCGATCAGCGTGCGCTTCGCCTGCCCGGCATGGGCCTTCGCGAGCTCGGTGATGATGTTCCACGTCGCGCCCTCGTCGGGGCTCGCGTCGTTGACCAGCACGATCTCGACGGAGTCGTGGTCCTTCAGGATCTCGTAGAGCTCGGTGACGAGCCGCGGCAGCGCAGACGTACTGCGATAGCAGGGGATGACCACCGAAACTCGCATGCGACTCCTGACGAATACCTTGTTCCGTTTACGGCGACACGATATTCGATGACCGATAGCCATGAAATTGTTAGTCCTCGGGTTTTCCTCGCTCGCGAAGCGCCGGATCGTTCCCGCGCTCCTGCAGGCCGACTGGGAGGTGACGATCGCCACGCGCCGCAGCAGCGCGGTCGCCGAGATCGAAGCGCTCGGAGCGCACGCGATCACGGGGTTCGACGTAGCGCTCGCGCGGCCGTGGGACCTCGTCTATGTCGCGACTGACAACGCCGACCACGAGCCGTGGGCGATGGCTGCGCTGCGCGCGGGGCACCACGTCATCGTCGATAAGCCCGCATTTCTCACGCTCGCGGCAGCCGAGGCGGCGGTCGCGCTGGCTACCGAGAAAGGCGTCTGTCTCGCCGAAGCGACGGTGTGGGATCGCCATCCGCAGGTCGATGCGTTCGTCGAGCTCGCGCGAGACGCCTACCGCCGCGTCCACGCCGCGTTCATCGTGCCGATGTTCAAGGCCGACAACTTCCGCACCAAGCCCGATCGCGGTGGTGGAGCGGTGCTCGATCTCGGGCCGTACACCGCATCCACGATCCGCCGCGTGTTCGGCGAAGCTCCGCGATCGCTGTCGGTGGCTCGCCAGCACAGCCCGGAGATCGACCTCAGCTTCACCGTGCTCGCCGATTTCGGTGCGCGCGGCGTGTTTACAGGGCAGTTCGCGTTCGGCGGCGAGTACGTCAATCGGCTCTCGCTCAACGCCGACGGACTGCACGCGGAGATCGACCGCGTCTTCACGATCCCTCCGCAGCAACCGGGGCTGGTCAAGGTCCGCGAGCGCGATGCCGCCCGGGACGTCGCCACGGCACCGTGTGATAGCTTCGCGCGGTTCATGACCGAGGTCGCCGATCACATCGCGAAGCGGTCGTTTGCCAGCTACGCAGCGGACCTGCTGTTCGATGCGCGCATCGTCGCGGCACTGTTGGAGAAGCCATGATCAAGGTCTGGGACTACCTCAAGGAGTACGAGGCACATCGCGAAGAGATCCTGGCCGCCGTCGACGAGACCTTCAGATCTGGGCGGTTGATCCTCGGCGCGAAGGTCACGGAATTCGAGACCAGATGGGCCGGGTACTGCGGGCTCTCGCAGCCGGGTGCCGGTGTCAACAACGGCACCGACTCGCTGGTCCTGGCGCTCCGCGCGATGGGCCTCGTCGAGGGCGATGAAGTGATCACGGTGACCAACACCGCGATCCCCACGGTCTCGGCGATCGTCACCGCCGGCGGCATCCCACGCTTCGTCGACGTGCATCCCGACACGCTGCTGATGAACACCGAGCTGCTCGAGAAGGCGATCACCCGGAAGACCAAGGTGATCCTGCCGGTCCATCTCTACGGCCAGTGCGTCAACATGGAGCACGTCAACGACATCGCGGCCAAGCACGGGCTGCGCGTCCTCGAGGATTGCGCGCAGTCGCACGGCGCCACCCGCCACGGCAAGATGTGCGGCTCGCTCGCCGAGGTCGCCTCGTTCTCGTTCTATCCGACGAAGTTGCTCGGCACCTACGGTGATGCCGGCATGGTGATCTCGCCGTCGAAGGAGATCATCGACCGCATCAAGAGCCTGCGGATGTACGGCAACCGCGGCGTGTACTACGCCGAGGAACATGGCTACAACACGCGGCTCGACGAGGTCCACGCCGCGATCCTGCTGCGCAAGATGAGCTGGCTCGGCTCCGACATCGCACGGCGTCGCGAGCTCGCGGCCCGTTATGATCGCGAGCTGGCCGCGCTCGACCTGGGGCTACCGAAGGTCGCCGCCGGCAACGAGCACGCGTACTACCTCTACGTCGTTCGCCACCCGGCGCGCGATCGGATCCTCGAGGAGCTCAAGAAGCGCGACATCGTGCTCAACATCAGCTACCCGTTCCCGATCCACACGATGCGCGGCTACGAGAAGATCTCCGGAGCCGGCGAGGGCGACCTCCCGCACTCGGAGAAGGCAGCGAAGGAAGTGTTCTCGCTGCCGATGTACGGGACGCTCAGCGACGACGACCAGACGCAAACGATCGCGGCGCTCCGCGAGATCGTCGGTGCGCTATGAAGATCACCGAGTTCCGCCAGGTCGTCGAACGCAGCCGCCAGATCGAGCCGTACGACATCTCGCCGATCCTGCGGTGGCTCGAAGAGACGCGCGCAGCCACCACGTTTCACTCCGAGCTGATCCCGCTCAAGGACGTCAAGGGTTGGTCGGTCGATCCGGCGAGCGGCAACGTCCAGCACGCGTCGGGCGAGTTCTTCACGATCGAAGGCGTGCGTTCGCGAGCCGGCGCACTGCGCGAGGTCAGCGAGTGGGATCAGCCGATCTACAACCAGAAGGAAGGCGGCATCCTGGGCATCCTGTGCGAGGTCGGCGCCGACGGTGTCGTGCGGTTCCTGCTCAACGGCAAGGTCGAGCCTGGCAACATCGGCAACGTCCAGCTGTGCCCCGCACTGCAGGCGACGATGAGCAACCTCAACCGCGCGCACGGCGGTCGGCGCCCTGCGCTCGCGGACTACTTCCTCGACGAGGCGCTCACCGAGGTGATCTACCGCGCGCAGCACAACGAGGAAGGCGGCAGGTTCTGGCGCAAGTCAAACGCCAACGAGCTACGGCTGTTGCGCTCGTCACAGACGTTCGATGCGAAGCACTACGTCTGGGTCACGCTCAGCCAGGCAAAGGGGCTGATGCTCGAGGACAACCTGGTGAGCCCGTTCGTCAAGACCATCCTCGCCCCGCTGTGAGATCCCGCGTGATATAGCGCGGTGCCATGGAGAGTCGTGAGGAGCCGAAGAGCGCCATCCGCGCGTTCCTCGCCCAGGCTCTCGCACTCCGCGAGCTCGCGCATGTCGCGCTCGCACTGATCCTGCTGTTCGCCGTCGCGATCCCGGTCGCGCACGCGCTGCGCATGGGGCCGGTGTGGCCGAGCATCTTCGGGTTCGTGCTCGTACTCGCGGTCGCGCGCATCCCGCTGAACCGCAAGGCATCGCTGATCGCGATCGCGGTGTGCGTCCTCGTCTACCTGACGCTGCAGTTGTTGGTCCTCAACAATCACTGGGTCGATCCGGTGAGCGACTTCAAGCGCCAGTGGTCCGTGGCCGTCGATTGGGTGCATAACGGCCTCGGCGAGCCGACCTCGCCGCAGACGCAGCGCGCGCTGCCGTTCTACTACCCGCTGGTCAAGGTCTTCGGCGCGGACCCGGCGGTCTACCTCGCCGCGAACGTGGTGCTGACGACGTCGACGTACCTGATGGCGGTGCATGTCGCTCGCCGCTTCTTCGGTCTGCAGGGCGCAGCGAAGACGGCGATGCTGCTGCTGTTCGGCTTCGAGCCGTTGTTCGCGAACACGTTCCCGAGCCACGACGTGCTCGGCTCGTTCGGCGTGCTGGTCTTCCTGACGCTGCTCGTCGAGATCGAGCAGATCGTCGACGCGGGGCGGTTCACCCACAAGCGCGCGGCACTGCTCGGCACCCTCGCGTTCACGATGTCGCTGACGATCACGTGGGTCGACTGGCAGCGCACGATGGGCATGTTCTGCATGTTCGCGGTGCTGTTCTACGGCGTCGCCTCGATCGTCAAGCGTGCACCACGCGCGCGCCTGCGGATCGCGATCGCCGTGCTGGTCTGTCTGTTCAGCGTGCTCGAGGGGTGCGGGCTCAAGAGCTGCGAGCTCACGGCCTCGCAACCACCCACGCAGCTGACGTCGACGCCGATGAGCCTGCTGGTGTTCGGCTCCGACGAGGGCGATGGCCGCTTCTCCGATTGGTTCCGCAACGCAAGGATGGCGTCGGCGCTGCGCGACGCTCAGGTCACGAACCTCAGCAAGGGCGCCGTGATCGAGAGCCTGCGCAATGCACCGAGGAGGAAGTACCGAAACTTCCTCGCGCGGCAGCTCAACTTCCTGAACTCGGGGCAGGACTCCGGCTGGTACCTGACGATCCAGGATCCCGAGTGGGTGTCGGCGAAGCAGCTGCGCGCGGTCTACAAGGGTGCGGAGAAGTGGACGCCACCGGTGTGGTGGGCGATCGCACTCCTGCTGGTGACTGCGGCGATGTTCCGGCGCGAGGTGCTGTTCGACTATCGCTGCGCACCGCTGATCCTGATCGGCTCGTTCATGGCGGTGATGGGGCTCGTCGGCGAGAGCCAGGCTCGCTACGCGATGTTCCTGGTGTTCCTGTGGCCGATCTACGCCGGTGCGGCCTACGTCGCGAATCCGCTACCGATCAAGAAGATCGAGGACACCAAGCGGGCGGGGCTCGCAGTCGCGCGGGTCGCGCTCGGGATCGTGGTGGTGATCGCCATCCCCGTGCTGGTCCTCTCGGTGTCGCCGCTGCTGATCAAGGCTCGGACCGCGAACTTCCACGACGCCACGTTCCTCGCCGGCAAGACGCCCGGGGCAACCGCGCTCGGGGTTCCTCCTCGCTTCAAGTCGATCCGCAGTCACCTCGTGGTCGCGGACTCGGCGCTTGGCTCCGAGGGCTGGACGGTGACTTCGACGTCGAAGGTCGAGGCGTTGAAGGACAACAGCGAGCTGATCTTCGTCCTCTACAACGAGATCGCCGAGCCGCTCGAGTTCCCCGAGAAGGTCAAGCAGGATCGCCCCGAGGACATCGCGGGGCGTACGCTGCGCGTGATCGTCGACGGAGGGCTGCGGCTGACGCTCGATCTGTCGAAGCCGTTCGTGCCGCGCTCGTTCGAGATCCCCGGGTTCGCGGCGGGCGAGCACGAGGTGCGCTTCGAGCTCGACCTCGGCGGCAAGCATCGGCAGACGCTCGAGGACAAGTGCAACCATCGCTGGACCTCACCGGACGTGTGTACCAACACGTCGATCGCGTACCTGGGCTTCTACTGACATGAAAAAACTCCTCGTCACCGGCGGCGCCGGCTTCATCGGCTCGAACTTCGTCCGGCACGTGCTCGGGAACGAGCCACATCTGCACATCGTCAACCTCGATGCGCTGACCTACGCCGGCACGCTCGATAACCTAGGCGATCTGCCCAACCCGGTGAACTACGTGTTCGTCGAGGGCAGCATCACCGACCGCGCGCTCGTCGAGAAGCTACTCGTCGATCACTCGATCGACACCATCGTGCACTTCGCCGCGGAGTCGCACGTCGATCGCTCGATCCACGGCCCGGGCGTGTTCATCGACACCAACATCTGCGGCACGTTCGAGCTGCTCGAGGCCGCGCGCGGGATCTGGAAGGACTTCGAGGGCAAGCGCTTCCATCACGTGTCGACCGACGAGGTGTTCGGGTCGCTCGAGCCCGGCGACCCGGCGTTCACCGAGACCACGGCCTACTCGCCAAACTCGCCGTACTCCGCGTCGAAGGCATCGAGCGATCACCTCGTGCGCGCGTACGGTCACACCTACGGGCTGCCGTACACGATCAGCAACTGCTCCAACAACTACGGGCCGTATCAGTTCCCGGAGAAGTTGATCCCGCTGATGATCGTCAACTGCCTCGAGGGTAAGCCGCTGCCGATCTACGGCGACGGCAAGCAGGTGCGCGACTGGCTGTACGTGCTCGATCACTGCGACGCGATCCTCCAGATCCTCAAGACCGGCCGTACCGGTGAGACCTACAACGTCGGCGGCAATAATCAGCCGACCAACATCGAGATCGTCACGCAGCTGTGCGCGATCCTCGACGAGCTGCTGCCGAAGCCGACCACGTACGACTCGCTCAAGACGTTCGTCAAGGATCGTCCCGGCCACGATCGCCGCTACGCGATGAACATCGACAAGATCTCTGCCGAGCTCGGCTGGAAACCCCAGCACGATCTCGCGAGCGGCCTGCGCACCACCGTCGAGTGGTATCTCGCGAACGGCGCGTGGATGGCGGCGGTGCGTGGTCGCACGTACCAGGACTGGATGGAAAGGAACTACAAGGACCGATGAAGGGCATCATCTTGTCGGGCGGGCGTGGCACACGCCTGTATCCACTGACGATCGGCATCAGCAAGCAGCTGCTGCCCGTCTACAACAAACCGATGATCTACTACCCGCTCTCCGTGCTCATGCTGTGCGGCATTCGGGAGATCCTGATCATCAGCACCCCGGAGGATCTGCCGCTCTACAAGCGCTGCCTGGGCGACGGCAGCAAGTGGGGCATCACGTTCGCGTACATCGAGCAGACCGAGCCACGCGGCCTCGCAGATGCGTTCCGCCTCGGGCGGGACTTCGTCAACGGCGAGCCCGCGTGCCTGATCCTCGGCGACAACATCTTCTACGGCGCCGGCCTCCAGGACACGATCCAGAAGGCGGCGAAGGTCTCGCAGGGGGCGACGGTGTTCGCATACCCGGTGCGCGATCCCGAGCGGTACGGCGTCGTCGAGTTCGACGCGAACAATCGCGTGATCTCGATCGAGGAGAAGCCCAAGGCGCCGCGCAGTCACTACGCCGTGCCGGGCATGTACTTCTACGACAAGCAGGTCTGCGACATCGCGCGCGACCTCGAGCCGGGTCCGCGCGGCGAGCTCGAGATCACCGATCTCAATCGCGTCTACCTCGAGAAGGGCGAGCTGCTCGTCGAGGTGCTCGGTCGCGGCACCGCGTGGCTCGATGCCGGCACGCACGAGTCGTTACTCCAGGCGAGCAACTTCGTGCACACCGTCGAGGAGCGCCAGGGCTTCATGATCGCGTGTCCGGAAGAGATCGCGTTCCGGATGAACTTCATCGATGCCGCGCAGCTCGGCACGCTCGCCGATGGGTTGCCGGATACGTACGCTCAGTACCTGCGGGACATCCTGCGCGACGTCCGATGATCGAGAGGCCACGGCACGAGTACGAAGCGATGCGGTCCGTCGAGGATCGCTTGTGGTGGTACAAGATCCTCAACGGCCTCGTGCTCGGGGCGATCCGGAAGCGGTTCCCCGATCGCGAGCCGGGCTCGCTGCGGATCCTCGACGCGGGCTGTGGCACCGGCGGCCTGATGCGACACCTGATCGCCGCGGGCTACACGCAGGTCGAGGGCTTCGATCTCTCCGAGGACGCACTCGATCTCGCGACCTCGTCGGGGTTGACCGTCAAGCGGCTCGATCTCGGCGGGGCGGGTGACGCGTACGAAGGCCGCACGTTCGACATCGTGATCTCGAACGAGGTCCTCTACTACCTGCCGAAGCCGAGCTGGTTACCGACGCTGACCGGGCTTGCAGGGTTGGTCGCCGAAGACGGCCTGCTGGTGATGAACCTCGCCGCCGGCAAGAAGTACAGCGGCACGCACGACGTCGCGGTCGGGATCAAAGAACGGATCGAGCCGAGCGCGTTCAAGCACGTGATCGCCGACGCCGGCCTGTCGATCCGCAAGGAGAAGCGCTGGCCGTTCCTCCTCGCACCGGCGATCTACCTGACACGCACGCTACAGCGGCGCCGGCTCGCAGGGCTACAGCCGGACGAGATCAAGTCGGACCTGCAGGGAGAGATCAACCCGATCACCAATCGGTTGTTCTACGCGGCGGCGTGGTTGTCGACGGTGCTGCCGTTCGGAGCGGGGAGCTCGGTGTTCTATGCGCTGATCCCTACAGCCGGACGCCGACGAGCGAACGCGACATCCGACGCAGCCACAGCGCAGATGCGATGAAGGCGAGCGCTGTCGCGAGGCCGGCGCCGGGCAACCCGAAGCGCGGGATCAGCAACAGGTTCAGCACGACGTTCGCCGCGACCGACATCAGGATGTAGATCGTGTGCCAGCCGGGCTTGTTGCCCATCAGCAGCACCTGGTTGAACGGCATCCACGGTGAGGCCGCGGCGAGCCCCGCCATCAACAGCGCGAACGGCACGGAACCAACGGCGAACTCGTCCTGCCCGGTGAGCAGCGGGATCATCACGGGGAACAGCGCGGCGGCGATCCCGCAGACGAGGATCATCCCGGGCACGAACCACCGGCGCGAGCGGCGCACCAGCGCGTCGACCTCGTCGATGCGCCCGCGCGCGAGAGCGGCGGCGATCGTCGGGTTGACGTTGACCTGCAGCGCGATCGCGAGCTGACTCGCACCCTCGGCGAGGCTCGCGGCCATGCTGTAGACGCCGACGGCGGAGTCCGACATCGCGGCGCCGAGCAGCCAGATGTCGAGGCGCGAGTTGAGCTCGAACAGCAGCGTCGCGCCGGCCCCGCGAATCCCGAAGCGCAGGTGCTCGACCACCCACGGGCGCCAGCCGCCGGCCTGCGAGAACTTCACGGTGGCGACGACCTCGACGATCAGCACGATCAGCAGCGTGCCTTCGTTGATCGTCCAGATCAGCGGCAGGTGGGTAGCGTCGAAGTCGAGTGCCCCGCAGATCACGAGGGCGACACCGATCATCACGTAACGCAGCGTCGAGTACACGGCGAACGCGCGCATCCGACCCAGGCCATTGACGATCGAGATCAACAGCTTGTTGATGACGAAGCACGCGAGGCCGGGTGCGGCGTAGAGGATGCCTTCAGCCACGGTCTCGCTTTCGAGCCAGTCCCCGATCGCATGGCGGCCGACCACCATCAACAGCGTGACGAGCCCGGCGAGGATCACGGCAGGGGGCAGCGCACCGACGACGATCGCGGCGACGCGCGCGGGATCCTCGGGTTTCTGCGCGATCGCGCGCAGCACACTCAGGTTGATGCCGATCGCACCGATCGTCGCGAGCACGAAGTACGCGGTGGTGACCTGGTTGAACACGCCGAGCGCGGCGCTGCCCCACCAGCGGCCGATCGCGAAGTTGAGCCCGAGCCCGACGACGCCGAGCACGACGACGGGCACGAGATTCCACATCATGCCCGTGCGGAGCTTGCGCGCGTCCTCAGCGCTTTTGGCTTCGTCCGTCACTCAGAAGTGCTTCGGCGCGGCGATGATCGTTCGCATCGCCTTCTCGAGATCGAAGCCGATCGTTCGCGAGTACCAGTCGAGCGAGGCCCAGCGCGGCCGGTTCTCTTCCTCGATGATCTTGAGCGCCTCGTCGCGCGTCAGCGATCCGTTGCGGACCTGCCCAGCGCGAAACGTATCGCTCTCGGTGAAGCCGGCCATCGACCAGTAGATGAAGTTGTAGAACGAGGCCGTGCCGTCGCCGATCCGCCAGGTCGACTTGGTGTCCGGTGACGTCTCCCAGTCGTACTCGTCGATGATCGTCGACACGACCGTCTTCTCGTCCCACGGGATGTAGTCGAAGAAGTCGAGGTAATCGAGCTTCATCACGTAGTAGATGAAGTACGAGAACAGCGTGTCGGGGATCGACGCGTTGAGGTAGCCGCGGTTCGTCGCGTACGCCTTCGCGTAGTACGCGAGGATCTGCGCGTTGTGCAGCGCGCCCATCCGGATCAGCGAGTTGTCCTTGTAGCCCGCGCGATCGAAGCCGCAGAACCCGGTCTTGAAGTCGCTGCGCTCGAGCTTGTTGTTGCCCCAGATCTGCCAGGACATCCCGGTGCGCTTCTGCACCTGCTGCGCGTAATAGAAGTACTGCTTGTCGCCCGCCATGAAGAGCGGGATGACTCCGAGGTCGGGCTTGCGCAGCCACGCCTCGACGTTCTTCTTCACGAAGCCGCGCTTCTGGGGGATGTCGGCGCTGACGATGATGTGCTCGACGCCGAGCTTGCTGCACAGTCGCGAGCAGTTGCGGCGCGCGAGATCGGTGACCATGCCCCAGTCGTAGGTGTACGCGATCGGCCGGATGCCGAGCTCGCTGACCATGTAATGCAGCAGGTAGCAGGAGTCGCGACCGCCGGAGAGCGGCACCAGCACGCGGTTGCGATCGCGGCGACCGAGCTCTTCCTCGAGGGCAGCCCGGCCCTTCGCGACGATCGGGTTGAAGTTGCGGCAGTCGACGCAGACGCCCTCCGCATCGAGCCCGACGAACGGCACCGACTCGGGCTGGATACAGCGGACACAGCGGCGCAGCGCATTGACGCGCTCGCGGTTCTTCGCGTTCGCCTCGGTGAACCACGCGGGCTCTTTCAGATCGCGCGTGCCTGCGAAGCTCGACGTGGTCGCCTGCGAGACCGGCGCCTCGACCTTGATGGTGCGATCCACTCCGTTGTGCTCGTTGACGACCTCGGTCCCCGCGAGCGAGAACGGCTGGACGTCGACGGTGGTGAGATCGACGAGCAAGCCCTGCCCGGCGACGAGCTGGGTGGCACCCGGCGCGAGGTCGCAGTTCGCGAGCGCGGTGTCGAGAATGTAGCGCTCGGAGGCGAACGCGAACAGGTTGCCGCGGCGGGCGTAGTAGACCGAGCCGCTGTTGGTGGCGAGCGCGAGTTGATCGAGCTCGGTCGCGAACAGCGCGACGTTCGCGACGCCCTGGATCTCGGAGTACGCGGTGCGCAGGCCACCGACCAGCGAGGCCTGCTTGCGGATCAAGCCGAACAGCACCTCGGTGTCGAGGTCGCTCGCGCAGTCGATGCCGTGGCGCTTCGCGAGCGCCTGCTCGTTGACGATGATCCCGTTGTGTACGCCGACGGCGCCGGCGATCGAGACCGGTTGGTTGTTCGCGTGGAGCGCCTGCGAGCCGTTGGTGACCAGGCGCGAGTGACCGATGGTGGCGACCTTCGAGGCGCGCACCACGTCGCGCACGTAGTCGTGATATGCGGCCGTCTTCATCAGCTGCTTCGACGGCACCGGCGACTTGAGCACCCGGATCGTGGTGCCCGCGATCCCGGCGAGGCCCGACGCCTCCTTGCCTCGCGATTCGGAGAGCCGGAACAGCTCGGCGTTGAGAGCCTCTGCCTTCCCCGCATCACCGGTCGTCGCGACGACGCCGAAGATGCCGCACATCAGGCGGCTGCTTTCATCGAGCCGGCAGCGGTCGCGAAGTACCGCTGGATCAGCTCGACGTTCTTCTTCACTTCCTCCTCGCCGTAGCCCGGGTAGCACGGCAGCAGCAGCACCGACGTGCCGGTCTCGCGCGCGTTCGGGCAGTCGCGATGCCACTGCGCGTAGCACGCGTAGTCGGCGTTGTTGCCCATGTGCTGGACCGTGAGATCGCGACCGTGCTGCATCAGGTAGCGGAGCAGCGCGTGGCGATCAGGGACCTGGATCGGATAGTTGAGGTAGATGTGCGAGCCGTCCTCGCGCAGCGGCGGCGTGATGACGCCGGGGATGCTCGAGAGCGCGTCGTAGTGGCGCGCGTAGCCGAGGCGGATCTGTGACAGCTCGTCGATCTTCGCGAGCTGCGGCAGCAGCAGGCGCGCCTGCATCGGCGTCATCCGGCGCAGATACGACTCCGGAATCTGCTCCTTGAGTGTCGGCGCATCCTCGCCGCGCCACCGCTTGTTGAGCGCCTCGACCTGGTTGAGATAGCCGAACCGGAAGATCCAGTACGTGCTGAGCGGAAACACCACGTCGGCGGTCATGATGTCGCCGGTCAGGCAGAACGCGGCGCGCTTGAGCAGCAGCTCGGCCGTCTGATACGGGAAGTCCTTGATCTCGGTGCGCAGCTGCGCGGCGAACGCATCGTCGTTGGTGGTGACCGCGCCGCCGTACAGGCAGTTGACGTTCTTCGCCATCCCGAACGAGAGCACGCCGGTGTGACCGAACGTGCCGACGCGCTGGCCGTTGACGGTGGCGCCGAGCGACTGGCAACAGTCCTCGACGAGGGGCACGCCCTTCGCGAGGCAGACATCGCGTACGCCCTCGATGTCGCACGCGAGGCCGTGCAGGTGGGTGACCATCACCGCGCCGGTCTGATCGTCGATCAGCTTCGCGACCTCGCCCGTGTCGATGTTGCACGTCTTGCGATCGATGTCGGCGAACACCGGCGTGGCGCCGGCGCAGATCACCATGTTGATGACGTCGTGGATCGTGTACGGCGACAGGATCACTTTCTTCTTCGTCGCGGTCAGCGCCTTGAGCGTCAGGTAGATGCCGACACGCGCCTGCGGCATCATCACCGCGTGCTTGACCCCGAGGAACTGCGCGAGCTCGCGCTCGACAGCCGGGAGCGCTTCGGGTCCCTGGAAGATCGAGCCGCGAACCGCTTCGGCGGCGACCTTCTGATAGTTCGTCCATCGGGCGTAGAAGCGAGCGCGAGAGCGGGGCGAGGTGAGCATCTAGAGGTCCTTTTGCATCACGAGAAAGTGGCGGCCGAACGACACGGATTCGCCGATCTGGGTGAAGCCTTCTCGTCGATAAAACCGGATACCAGCCGTATTATCATCTCGTTCGGTGTGAACGAAATACCTGCCTGTCCGGCGTGCGATCAGAGTGGCTTCGCAGGCACGTAACAGCGCGGCTCCGATGCCGCGGCCCCGCCGGGACGAGTCGGTAAAAATCTGCGTCAGCTCGGGTCCGTGAACCTCGCCGGCGGCCCCTTCGCGGAGGCGCTGCCGGAGGCGTCCCCGGACGTCGGGATGGCCTACCACCAGCTTCGCGAGCTCGCGGGCGAAGGCGAGTGGGGCGTGCGTCACGAAGCGGGATAGCACGGTTCCCGGAGCGCGAGACACCACCGCCGCACCGACGATCCGGCCGGCGTCCGTCGCGGTCCACGCGGTCTCGTACGGCGACGCTTCGACGTACGCGTAGTAGCGGATCAGCGCGTCGTGACCGAGCGAGGTGAACAGCGAATCGGGCAGCGCCTGCGCGTGGAGATGCGCGAGGTCTTCCAGATCGGCGCGGATCGTCGACCGGATGATCACGAGCTCCTCGCGATCTGGGTCGCGATGCGGTTCGCGTTGGCCATCATCGTGAAGGTCAGGCCCTTGCTGGGCAGCGTCGGGAACACCGAGCCGTCGACGACGTAGACGCCGCGGGTGCCGCGCAGCCTGCCATCGCGATCGGTGGTCAGGCGGTCGTCGCGGTCCGTCATCGGCAGCGTGCCGGCGAAGTGCGTGCTCGCGGCGTGACCGGCGTGCTGGGCCTGCAGCTTGATGCAGCGGAGCCGGAACAACGCCTTCGCGATCGCGGACTCGACGGCATCGTTGGTCGCGCGCTCGGACGGCGTCTCGGCGTACTCGACCGTGAACGTGTCACCGGCGAGCTCGCAGTACTTCTGCGCGGTCGGATGGTCGGCGTGCTGCACGATCATCACGGCGAAGTTTGGCGACAGGTGGCGCAGGATCTCGAGGCCCTCGCGGTGCGGCAGCGGTGCATCCTTCATCAGCCGGAACATCAGCAGCGAGCGATACGAGTAGATGTGACCGACGACGAACGGCTTGTCCACGCCGTCGGGCGCGTACACCATGCACGCCTGCGCGAGGCTGTGGCGCGCTTGCCGGACCGGCTTGCCGAGCTGGTTGAGGTTGAGCAGCGGCATGTACGTGTGGGGGTTGCACACGATCGGGACGCGCCCGCCGCCGAGCGAGCGCAGCGCGATCCTCGTCGAGCCGAGCGTGCCGGCGCCGAGGATCAGCGTGCGGCAGCGATGGGTCTCGAGCTGGTTGGTATCGACGTCGCGGGCGATCACCTCGATCCACTCGCCGCGCTCGTGAAACTCGACGACCAGTTTTCTCGTCACGAGCTCGAACTTCGAGGACGCGCGCAACTCGTCGACCGTCCAGCTCGGGCGATACACGCTCTTGCCGGCGTCGCTCCAGAAGTCGGTGTCCCACAGCTTGTTCGCGGAGCGGCCACGCAGCGGCTGCGTCAGCATCGCGAGGCGAGGGCGCCCGAGGTACAGCGCTCGCCGGTTCGCCTTGTCGCGCGCTCGCTGATAGCGACTCAAGATCGTGTCGCCGTTGTGATCGATCTCGACGGCGGGCTGCAGCGCGCGCAGCTCGCCGAGGAACGGCCACAGATCGTCCCGCGCGCCGTTGATGCCGATCCGCGACGCGACCTGCTCGTAGTGCGGCGCGAGATCGCGATAGCCGATCGGAAACCCCTTGAAGTCTGCCTCGACGAAGCACGGCGCACCGGCACCCCACGCCCCGGCGAGGCCGCCCTGCGCGAGCGAGTGCAAGGGAAAGAACGACTTCGACGCGACGGGCTGCAGCCGATCCGCGTCCTCGCAGACGAACTGCCGGCCCGGCGTGAGCTGCGCGCCGGCGCCGAAGTTGGTGAAGCCGATGCCCTCGAAGTGCTCTCCGAGCAGGTAGCGATGCTGCTCGGGATCGCTGCGCCGCAGCTCCTCGAGCGGGCCATCGGGCAACGGGTAGCGACCACCCGTGTTGCCGACGTCGAGCATCCGCACCGCGCGGCCAGCGTCGATCAGCGGCACCGCCGCGTTGACCGCGCTGGCCCCGCTCCCGACGACGATCACGTCGGCGTCAGCCACGGCGCTTCACCATCGCCGTCAGCGCGAGGCCGCCTGCCACTGCGAGTGCGGTGCGCACGCCGGCCACCCCGAGGCGCACGGCAAGTTGCGGCAGGCCCACTGCCCGAGGCGCGGTCTTGTCGACAAGCTCCGGCGTGGTCTCGAGGATCGCGGTCATCACCAGCAGCTTCTTGCGCAGCAGCGAGCCACCGGAGGTGAGGCCGGCTGCCGCGTCGAGCATCGCCACCGCCCACGGGTGCGTGCGGCCGTACGCGACCACCGAATCATCGCCATGAAGCGCGGAGATCTCGTGATTGGCCGCACGGTAGCGCTCGACCAAGACCTCCGACGGGAGCTCGCCCACCAGGTAGTGCCCGAACACACGGGCCTCGGTGCGCAAGTCGGTGTCGTTCATTGGGTTTCCAGAATCCTCGGCGTTATAGTGCGTTCGCCTCGGGTGAGGGGTTACTTATCACGGCCCGGTCGTCATGATCATCCGCGTCATCCTCCTGTCCGCGCTCGGCGCGATCGGCTGGTTCGTGTTCCTCAAGCGGAACCGCCTGCCGTTCCACATCGTGATCGTGTTCGCGATGCTGGCCGTGGGTGGCGCCGCCGTGATCTTTCCCGAGCAGACCGACGTGGTCGCGAACTGGTTCGGGATCGGGCGCGGCGTCGATCTGATCGGGTACGTCGTCGACGTCACCGTGCTGTTCGTGCTGCTCCACTACTTCACCAAGTTCGTCGAGCTCGAGCGCCAGGTCACCACACTGACCCGCGAGCTCGCGATCCTGCGCACCGAGGTCGAGCGGGTCGCCCCGCCGGAGCGCGCACCACAGACGGCGAGCGAGGCATGAAGGCGAAGACCTGGATCGTGATCGCGGCCTACAACGAGGGCCCGGTGATCCGCGACGTCGTCGCCGAGGTCACCCGCGAAGGCTGGAACACCGTCGTCGTCGACGATGGCTCGCGCGACGACACCGCGAACCTCGCCCGCGCGGCGGGTGCGAGCGTGCTCCGCCACGTCGTCAACCTCGGCCAGGGTGCCGCGCTGCAGACCGGCATCGACTACGCGATCCGCCGCGGCGCGCACTACGTGGTGACGTTCGACGCCGACGGCCAGCACGACGCCGCGTGCATCCCGGCGCTCGTCGACGCGCTCGCCGATCACGACGTCGCCCTGGGCTCGCGCTTCCTCGGCAAGGTCGAGGGTGCCAGCGCGGGTCGGATGAGGCTGCTGCGCACGGCCACCAAGGTCTCGAACAAGCTGTCGGGGATGAAGCTCACCGACGCGCACTGCGGCTTCCGCGCATTCCGCACCACGGTGGCGCCGAAGCTCCGCATCACGCAGAACCGGATGGCCCACGCCTCCGAGTTGCTGCGGAAGATCAACACGCCGGGGCTGCGCCTCACCGAGGTGCCGGTCACCGTCCGCTACACCGCGCACTCGATGGCGAAGGGGCAGGGCGGCTTCCAGGCGTTCCGCATCCTGTTCGACTACTTCTTCCGCTAAGGATCGGACGCGAGGTTGAGCGGGCCGCTGGGCTCGGTCTCCGCGCGCTCGACCGGGCTGCTCCGATCGAACAGCGTCGCCGGTAGCCCCGACGCGGTGTCCTTGTTCACGGCGCGATAGAAGCTGCCGTTGACCTGGTTCACGACGCGTAGCCACTTGGTGTACGCCTCGAACAGCTCGTCATCGACCGCGCCGGGATCCTGGAAGAACTCGGCGAGCGGCTGCTGCGCGGTCATCCCGGGGATGTCGTAGGTGGCGCGGCCGAGCACCTTGACCGGCGTGTGATGGAACAGCGACGACGGACCGACGGTGCTGTTCATCGTCACCACGCCGCGCGCGTGCTTGAGCAGCGTGGGCAAGTGGGTGTCGTGGATGTAGACCACGCGATCGCCCAGGCCGTGATGGGCGGCGAGCTTCGCGAGGAAGCGCTTGTAGTCGCGGAATGGCACGTCGTGCGGGTGGTGCTTGACCACCAGCATCGCGTCGCTCGGTGCGGACGCTGCAAACGTCGCGACGACCTTCTCGACCATCGCTTCCATCGACGCGAAGTCCGAGTGCTGGAGCTGCGCGTCGCAGTACACCTGCAGCGGCAGCACGAAGTACTTGCCGTCGTTCTTCGCGATCACGCCCTCGACGACGCCGCGCTCGGTGACGCGATAGCGCAGCTTGCGGAACGCGCCGCGCGTGTAGCAGAACGCGCCGTAGAACGCGTCGGTGCGGCGGTGGTGCACGTAGCGCGGATAGCGGAACCAGCCGAACGTCTTGCCGATCGACGCGAGGATCGTCCACATCGTGTGGACCCAGAACGTGTCGCCGACCGGCGTGACCGGGCCGGGCTCGGGCAGCAGCGGTGCGCGGGTGCGGTAGTGCTCCGGGTCGCGCGACAGCTCGGAGTTGCCGTTGACGCCGTTCTTCTCGCAGGTGATGTAGTCGGGTCGGAGGTAACCCTCCTCGAACACCCAGATCTTGATGCCGAGCTCGCGCGCGAGCTTGGTGGCCACGAGGTGGATCGGGCGCTGATCGCCGAACAGGAAGACCGCGTCGATCTTCTTCGCGATCAGGATCTCGCGCAGCCGGTCGGGCCAGGTGTCCATCTCGTCGCGGAACGAGATCACGTCCGGACCGCGATAGAACATCGAGTCGGCGACGTTGAAGTTGACCTTGGTCGTGATCGCTCCATGCCGCCGGAGGTCCCGTGCGAGCCGGGCGAAGAAGGGGCCGTTGGGGCCTTGTAACAGCAACGCGTGACGGCAACTGAGTTGCGGCCTCGGATCCAGGTCTTCGACCTTCTCGGGGCGGCCTAGATGACCGTTACCGCGCATCTACCGTCACCATATCCCATTCGCGAGGCCGCCGTGGAGTTCCGGCCTCGTGCTAGTGATCTGGACCATCGTGCTCTCGGTGATCCTACCGATCCGTGCCGAAGCCGGAACCGCGTACCTCGTCGAGAGGTTGGCCGCATGTCTGCGCCGCTTCGAGGAGAATTCGGAGGTCGAGTGCATCGTCGTGGACAGCGCGAGCGTGCCGCCTCTTACCACACAAATTCGAGCGCTGTGCCAAAGGCCACGAGTCACGCGGGTCGAAGATTCATCACCCGCGTACCCTTTTGCCCCGGGCATCACGCGCAACCTCGGAGCGCAGGCGGCACGTGGCGAGTACCTGCTGTTCTACGACGTCGACCTCGTGCACGGAGACGACTTTGTTCCGGCGATCGAGCGCTGGTGCGAGAGCACGTCAGACCCATGCGCGTTCTTGATGATTCCTTGCCTGTACGTCACGCGCGCCGCGACGCCGCGACTGTCACGACCGCGGATCGATCTGAAGCCGTATCTCGCCTCCTACCTAGCCGGTGAGAACCATTTGATCGAGAACATTGCGGTCAGCACGTCGACCGTCGTGGTCAAGCGCGACCATTTTCTGCGACTCGGCGGAAATCGCCCCGAGTATCAAGGGCACGGTTGCGAGGACTTCGATCTGCTGCACCGGCTCGCGTCGTACTGGCCGCGGGGAACGAAGCCTGCCGATTACTATCTCGATGAACGAACGAAGTTCCCGGCCGACTACCGCGGCTTTCGCGGTTATCTCGCCGGCTACTCCTTGCCGCACTTGTTTGGCGGCCCGTGCACAGCGCACCTGTGGCACGCACGTCCAATCGCTCGCAGTTACTTCCGACAGCGCGAGCGCAACGAGGCGTTGCTGCAAACCAACATGCGCGCGCACGACGCAGGCCGTGCTGCAGTCCCACTCGTCGGACAAGGGGCTTTGAACGCCGCGCTTCTAGCTGCGCCATGGAAAACCACGGACCCGTCGCCACCGTCGACACGCGAGCTGATCCGAGATCTCATGCGTTCTGCCGGCCGAGATCCCGCTGTCGATGTCGGGTTGATGCGCCTCAAGCCGGGCGTCAGGATTTCGAACGGCGCACGAAGAGGGAAGCTCAAGAAGCTGCTCCTGCGCCCACGTCAATTCCTCGAAGACACCAAGCATCCAGCACTACGCAGGCTCGCGCGGCTGTTCGGCTTCTGAGCTAGCGCTCGATGCGCAGCCGATGTACATCGAGGCGTGACCTCGTCACTCGAACAATTGATCGCGAACCAGAAGTGGTTTCATGCCATCGACTTTGGCGGTGGGGCAATCTCGCCCGGCCGCTTCGGTCGTGACATCCCGCCGAACTACACGCTGTACGGGGTCTTCGAATTTCTGCGCGGTCTGTCGTTGTCGGGAGCACGGGTCGTGGACGTTGGAACGATGGATGGTCTCGTGGCCTTCATCGCGAAGTCCGCGGGTGCAGCGGAGGTGATCGCTACTGACATGGCCCGCCGCGAGACCTTCGAAGCGGGCCGAGATCGACTGGGTCTCGAAATCGACTACCGAGTTCCTGTTTCGATCGCGGAGTTACCCGGCATGCTCGGCGAGCATCGCGCCGACGTGCTGGTGATGGCCGGCGTGCTGTATCACGTGCTCGATCCACTCGCGGTGATGGTCGCGTGCCGGCAAGCGCTCAAGCTCGGTGGGTACGCGATCGTGGAGACCATGTACCTGTTCGACGAGGGTGACGCGCGGATGTCCTTCAATCCTGCGGACACGACTGCGCGCGGCGTCGACCACGCGAACGTGTTCTGGCGGCCCAGCCGGAGTGCGCTGGAAGGCATGTTCGAGCTCACCGGCTTCGAGGTCATCGGTTCGATCGCGGTGGATGGTCGGATCGCAACGCTCGGTCGGGCACGGCGACCGTCGGAGATCGGTGCGACAGGGCCACGCGTCGGCATGATCCACCGTCAGTACATGAACTACGTCAATTATCGCGAGGCGATCGACTTCGACGCTCTCGAGAACGACAGCGGCGCACATGCGGTCGTCGAGTACAACGGCCCTACGGGATACCGACGGCTCTATCCGGGAATCCATCGGCCGCAGGTTCCTCTCCAACCGACCTGGACCCCGTCGGCCGAGAAGGTTCGGTATCGCAACGCCGCTCGCAGTGCGTGGTTCCACGGTCGCGAGTTGCTAGGCGCGACGATCGCCGGCATCCGGCGACAACGATAGCTACTTCGACGACTGCGTTCGGCAGTACGCCGTGCCCGCGAGGTTGCAGTCTCCGCCGTCGGAGTCGCGCTCGTGACAGTGAAAGCTGGCCTGAGGCTGGCCGACGGTGAGCGCTGCTGTGCCCGACGAGCGTGTGGTCGATGCGAAGGTGCACGCACCGTCGGATACGACGTCGGATGCGCGAACGACGGAGAGCGTATTCCCGGCGAGCGCATTCAGCTGAGCGGTGGTCACCGAGCCAAGCTCGAGGTTGCAGGCCGCGACGGCACCCACCATGCGCGCACCCGTACCGGTACATGTCACCGTGCCCGAGCAACCCGCGTTGGAGTTGGTTGCGGTGCAGCCAAACGACTTCGGAGCGATCGTGCAGGTCGCCTGCGATGTCGACGGTGCGAAGCGACCGTTGTGGCAGCGGTACGGCATAGTCGCGCAGAACGGACGCCCGTTGGTATGCCGCATATCCACAGTGCCATTGTCGACGATCAGAGGATTCGGATAGCCGTCGGGCAGGTAGCACCCTGCCTCGCGCGTCACGTGACTCGTCAGGCCACCGGCGTTCGATGGATCCTGGTAGAAATTCGCGGGCGCGTTGCTCGGCGAACTCGCCCTGATCATCAGGTCCGGTGATCTGACGTAGATCTGGCTCTGCGCGACGACGTTTCCTGTGGCGAGATCGCGATCGTCGATCCCGCTCCCATACGGGACATGGTCGTCTTCGTTGCAGTAGCCGGCCGAGCCGTTTCGGGAGCCGATGTTCACCGCCGCGTTAGGCCCCTGGTAGAGATTATAATAGAACACATTATTAATGATCTTGTTGTAGCTCGGCGTATTCCAGCGAGCCGTGCCGTCCTCTCCACAGTTGCGATAGAGGTAGATGCCACCCTCGTTCAGCGACGAGAAGTAGTTGTTGAGAATCAGGTTATTCGACGAGCCATCGATCGACATCACCTCGCGACCGGTGTCGACCAAGAACTGATTACTCTCGATCGTGTTGTACGCGGACTCCGCGTCGAGATAGATCGCGCCGGCCACACTCGCACCGTCGAGGATCGAGTTGGATAGGGTCGAGTAGGTAACGCCCGGCGAGAAGTACACCGGGATCCGGTGGTTCGCGGTGATCCGCATGCTGTCGAGCGTGATGTTGGTGGGAGCGCGCTCGCGGGCACGCTCGGTGTGCCCCGGCGTCAACGAGGACACCCGCTGCTCCTCGCAATCCTGCCCGTTCATGCACATGCCATAGACTCGGACCGAGCCCTGTACGGTGCATCGAGAGATCACTACGTCATGAGGTCTGATCGAGTTGGTGCCCTCGTATCTGCGCGTCACCTCGATCATGTCGAGATTCGGATTGTGAGTCGGAAACGCCCGATTATCGATCGTTGCCCCGGCGCAGCTCAACGCGACGTTCGAGGCGCGGATGATCACCCGCTTCTTGATCGTGACGTCCGGCGACAGGAACGCATTGCAGTTCAGCTCGTAGGACTCGGTCGCTGCCGTGGGATCGGCCGTCAGGTCGCTGATCTCCGCCGCCGTGCAGTTGCCGACGATCGATTGCTCGAGCACATCCTGGCGTGCGACATCCTCTGCAGCACACGACGCCACCAACCAAACGATCGTCATCCTCATGTCAAAAACCCTACATCACGAATGCTATCGTCGCGCCGTTGAAGACCGTCCTCGTCACGGGTGCGTCGGGCTTCGTCGGGCGAGCGTGTCTCGCGCCGTTGGTCGCGCGTGGATTCACGGTGCACGCGACATCGTCTAGACCCGCGCCGGTCCCCGAGGGAGTCGAGCATCACGTCTGTGACCTGCTCGATTCGACCGCCTCGACGCGCCTGCTGGCGAAGCTCCGCCCGACGCATCTCTTGCACCTCGCGTGGTTCGCGGTGCCCGGCCAGTTCTGGACCTCCATCGAGAACGTGCGGTGGGTCGAGGCTAGCCTCGCGCTCGCGCGCGCGTTTCACGAGGTCGGCGGCCAGCGCTTCGTCGGCGCGGGGACCTGTGCCGAGTACGACTGGTCGTCGGGGATCTGCGACGAGAAGACGACACCGCTCGCACCCGCGAGCCTGTACGGCACGAGCAAGCACGCGGTGAATACGGTGTTGTCGGCGTGGGCCGAACGCTCCGGTGTCAGCGTCGGCTGGGGCCGCGTGTTCTTCCTCTACGGACCGCACGAGCATCCGGATCGCCTCGTGGCCTCGGTGATCCGCTCGCTGCTCGCCGGCCGCGACGCCGAGTGCACGCTCGGCACGCAGGTCCGCGACTTCCAGCACGTCGAGGATTGCGCAGGTGCGTTCGCGGCGTTGCTCGACAGTGACGTCCGCGGCGCGGTGAACCTCGCGTCGGGCAACGGCGTGACGGTCGCCGAGATCGTGCAGACGATCGCCGCTCAGCTCGGCTCCGATCGAGTGCGGCTCGGTGCGCGACCGACCAACCCGGACGATCCGCCGAGGATCGTCGCCAACATCCAACGACTGCGCGACGAGGTCGGCTGGACGGATCGCTACGATCTCGCGAGCGGCCTGCGCGCCACGATCGACTGGTGGCGCCAGTGAACTGTCCGATCTGCGGCGGCGCAGCGACGGGGTTTCTGCTCCGCCGCGACGTACCGGTTCACCAGAACCTGATCATGAAGTCCGTCGAGGCCGCACGCGGCATCACGCGCGGCACGCTCGATCTGGCTGTCTGCTCGGAGTGCGGGTTTGCGTTCAACCGTGCCTTCGACGACACGCTGCTCGCCTACGGCGACGACTACGACAACACCCAGGGCCACTCACCGTCGTTCGCGAGCTACACCGACGGGCTGGTCGAGCGGATCGGCGCCCTCGGTGATGCGCGGATCGTCGAGGTCGGCTGCGGCAAGGGCCAGTTCATCGAGAAGCTCGTCGCGGCGTCGCCCGACGCCGTCGGCTGGGGCTTCGATCCGAGCTACGTCGGTCCCGAACAGGTCCTCGACGGTCGGCTGACCTTTCGCCGCGAGTTCTACGGACCGGGCTGCGAGGCGATCCTCGCGGATGTCGTGGTGTGCCGCCACGTGATCGAGCACGTGGCGAATCCGATCGCGCTGCTCGAGTCGGTGCGCGCCGCGCTCGCACGATCTCCCGAGGCACGGGTGTTCTTCGAGACGCCCGATCTCGACTGGATCCTCGATGGCGTCGTCGTCTGGGATCTGTTCTACGAGCACTGCTCGCTGTTCACGCCGGCGTCGCTGCGCACCGCGTTCGAGCGCGCCGGCTTCGAGATCACGCAGATCACGAACACGTTCGGCGGCCAGTACATGTGGGCCGAGGCGCGCGTCCGCTCGACGGCGATCACCAAGCAGCCGGGCAACACGCCCGAGCTCGCCCGGCAGTTCGCGCGCGAGGAAACGCGCCTCGTCGAGCAGCTCCAGGGATCGCTCGGACCGAAGACCGCGATCTGGGGCGCCGGCGCGAAGGGCGTGACGTTCGCGAACCTCGCGGATCCCACGGGTGAGCTGATCGACTGCCTCGTCGATCTCAATCCGCACAAGCAGGGTCACTTCATCCCGGGCACCGGTCACGCGATCGTGGCGCCCGCGGCGCTGAAGGAACGCGGCGTTTCGCGCGCAATCCTGATGAACCCGAACTATCGTGCCGAGAACGAACGCCTCCTCGGCGAGCTCGGCTTCGACCTCGCGCTGGACGACCCCTTCTCATGAAGATCACCATCGACACCGACGCCCGCACGCTCGTCCTCCCGACGGAGACGCTGGATCTCTACTCCAAGCGCGCGTTCGAGCTCCTCTCGGACCTGTGGACCAAGGTCAGCTGGAACGAGAAGTATCCGTACACCTTCAGCTGGCTCGGGCGCCCGGTGATCCAGCTGCCGGAAGACATGATCCGGATGCAGGAGGTGATCTTCGCGGTCAAGCCCGACGTGATCGTCGAGACCGGCGTCGCGCACGGCGGCTCGTTGATCTTCTACGCGAGCTTGTGCACGGCGATGGGTAAGGGCCGCATCGTCGGGGTCGACATCGAGATCCGCGAGCACAACCGCGCTGCGATCGAAGCGCATCCGATGGCTCGCCTGATCACGCTGATCGAGGGCGACTCCGCGGCACCGTCGGTGCTCGATCGCGTCCGCGCCGAGATCAAGCCGGGCGACACCGTGCTGGTGATCCTCGATTCGAACCACACCAAGGCGCACGTCGCCCGCGAGCTCGAGGCCTATCACGCGCTGGTCACGCGGGACTCGTACATCGTCGCCACCGACGGTGCGATGCAGGATCTCCACGACGTCCCGCGCGGCGACCCGAGCTGGAAGGACGATCACCCGTCGGCTGCCGCGCGCGAGTTCGCCGCCGCCCATCCCGAGTTCGTCCTCGGTCAGCCGCCATGGCCGTTCAACGAGAGTCAGCTCGATCGCAACATCACGTACTGGCCCGACGCCTGGCTGCGCCGCAGCTAACGCCAGCTACGGCTCGCGCACCGGGATTCGCTTCGACAGCTTGCGCTCGGGATGCGCGATCTCTCGCGCGAACCCGGTGACCTCGAAGCGATCCTGCTCGGGCGCATCCACCGCGAACACGGCCTCGTTGCGCGCGCCGTAGGCCTGCGTGGCGATCCGATCGGCGCCCTGGAACAGATAGAACGCGTACTCGACGGGCCCGCTGAAGTGACCGTCCGCGAGCATCACCTCCGCGCGGATCGCATCGGCGGTCCGGACCGCGCGCACCAGCATCGGCCGCGGTTGCTCGTACGGCTCGACCTCGCTCGCGCGCAGCTCCGACACCTCGGGGTTGATCGGCTCGTCGAGCATCGCCGGGCAGAGGCGGCGGATCGAGTCGAGCATGCCGTCGCCGGTGAGCTGCTTGGCGAACGGCATCGCGAGGTAGGTGGCGAGGAGCGTGCGGCAGTTGAACAGGCTGACGGTGTCGTGGGACGTGTCGCTCTCGAGCAGCAGCCCGCCGTGCCATACCGGCATCAGCAGCTCCCAGTAGTAGAGCGGATAGAGATCGATGCCGTGCGCCTGCGCGAGGAGATCGGTGTCCTCGAGGTAGCGCGCGAACTCGCGAGTGATGAATGGGTGAGGCTTCGCCTTGGTCCACGTGCAGAAGATCTTGACGAGCTTGTCGAGCTCGCTGTCGTCGGCACCGAGGATCCCGTCGAACGGATCGGTGTGGTAACGCGCGCGGCAGATCTCGCCCATGTTCGAGCGCACGTGCACCACGCCGGCCGGGTGGTTCGCGAGGTACGCGTACGCGAGCGAGTAGAAGTGCTCGAAGCGGTGGTTGCGGCGCGCGATCGCGGCGAACTGTTGATAGTCACCGTCGCTGGCCTCGTGATCGAAGAACAGCTCGCGGTGGGTCAGGCCAGTCGCGGATGCCACGCGCTTCGCGATGACCGCGTCGACGACGTTGACCTTCTCGCCACGGCGCACGTAGGTGAAGAACGTCATCCGATCACGGACCGCGTGGAACGCCGCGGCCGTCAGCCGGCTGTCGAGTCCGGCCGTGATCGAGGCGGCCACCGGGAAGCTGGCGACGAACTTGTCGGCGAGCTCGCGCAGCCGATCGCAGGCGAGCTCGAGCGCCTCCTCGTAGGGCAGCGGCATGATCGGCGCCCGCGGAAACACGCGGTGGAGCTGGCCGGTGCGAAACGACAGCGCGCAGTTCGGCGCCAGCATGCGGACGCCCTCGTACGCGGTCGCGAGCCCGGGCAGGAACGACATGTTGTAGTCGCGCACCTGCGCGGTCGCGACGAAGTCGGCGGCGTTGGCGGACTCCGGCTTGCCCAGCGTCTCGGCGAGCAGGGTGGCGTGCGAGGCGACGGCAACCTCCGGCGACGTCGCATAGCAGATCATCTTCATGCCGGTCGCATCGCCGACGATCTGGACCTCACCGTCGCGGACGTAGACACACACGAAGCGCCCGGCACACGCATCCATCGCGGTGTGGAACGCGGTCTCCGATACGGCGAGCTGGTCGGCGAGGTGCTGGATCGTCGCGGGACCCGGCGGCAACGCGAGCGACACGATCCGGCCGAGCACCACCACCAGCGCGCTGCCGGTGCTCGCCGTCGCGAACGGCAGCTCGCCGTCGTAGGACACGCGCAGCTCGCCGCTGCGCCACGTGCGCCAGCTCGGGTTCACCACGGGCGCGTCGCGTGTCGTCGAGGCGAAGAACCCCAGCTTGTACTGCAGCAGGGTGTAGTCGGTCACTGGTGCTTGGTCGTCCAGTCGTACGGGATCGGCGAGTTGAAGGGATCCTGGCGCATCGAGCGGCTGGGGTCGTGCGGGTGCGTGCAGCAGTTCGCGACGATCGCGTCGGTCATGCCCTTGAACCCGTTCCACACCTCGGGAGGGATGATCACCAGCGCGTAGTTGTCGGGGCCGAGGAAGAGCTCGTTGGTCTCGCCCTTCGTCGGCGACGCGTCGCGGTCGTCGTGGACCACGAGCTTGATGCGCCCGCTGACGCACGCGTAGCACAGCGACATCTCGCGATGCTTGTGCCAGCCCTTCACCACGCCGGCGTAGATCGTCGAGAAGTAGATCTCGCCGAACTCGATGAAGTGGGGATCGGTGCGCCGCAACATGTGCATCACCGTGCCGCGCTCGTCGGCGATTCGCTTGAGGGGGATGTGCTTGACGCCTTCGATCACGAGAGCACCTGCGCGTTCGGGAGAGGAATGATGAAGCGACCGCCTGCCGCCTCCCATGCGGCGTGCTCGCGACGGATCTCGTCGGCAACGTTCCACGCGAGGATCAGGCAGTAGTCGAGGCCCTCGAGGCTGGGCGGCACGATCGGCACGTGGACGCCGGGCATCAGGCGCCCCTGCTTGAGGTGACTGCGGTCGCAGACGAAGTCGAGATCGCCGGTGCCGAGGCCGCACGCGTTGAGCATCACGGTGCCTTTCGCGGCGGCGCCGTAGGCTCCGATCTTGTTGCCCTGTCGTCGGAGCTCGCGGATCAGCGCGACGAGCTCGCGCTTGACGCGCTCGATCTCGCCGGCGAACGCCGCGTACGGCGGATCCTCGGCCACGCCCCACGCGCGCTCCTCGTCGAGCAGGGCGCCGACGCGGTCTGTCGGTCTCGCCACCGCTGCGTGGCGAACGAAGATCCGCAGCGAGCCGCCGTGGATCGGCACGCGCTCGCAGTCCTCGATCTCGAGCCCGTGGCGTCGGAACAGCTGCACCAGCGCGGTGAGCGAGTAGTAACAAAGATGCTCGTGATAGATCGTGTCGAACTCGACCTTGCGCAGGAAGTCGGCGAGGTACGGCGACTCCGAGATCACGACACCGTCGTCGGCGAGCAGCTTCTGGAAGCCCGCGACGAAGCCGTTCAGATCGGCGACGTGGGCCAGCACGTTGTTCGCGTGGATCACGCTGGCGCGTTGGTGCGCTGCGAGCGTCGCAGCGAGGTCCACGCCGAAGAACTCCTCGACGGTATGCACGCCACGCGCGCGTGCGATCTGGGCAACGTTGCTCGCGGGTTCGATGCCGAGCACCGGGATTCCCGCGCGCGCGTAGTACTGGAGGAGGTACCCGTCGTTGCTCGCGACCTCGGCGGCGAGGCTGGTCGAATCGAGACCTCGCTCCTCGATCACGCGACTGACCAGCGTCTCGGCGTGGCGCAGCATCGTCGTCGAGAACGACGACAGATACAGGTAGTCCTTGAACAGCACCTCCGGCGGTACCGTGTAGGTGATCTGGACGAGACAGCACCCGCGGCAACGCACCAGATCGAGTGGATATCGCACCTCGGACATCGCCCGAAGCGGATAGCTGTTCGCGAGTGGCTGGTCGCCCAGCGAGACGATCGGAACGAGCTCGCTACTCGCGCACGACCGACACGCCGTGATCTTCACGACGGCTCCGCGACGACGTCGCGATACCACGCGAACGTCTTCGCCAGGCCTTGCTCGAGGCTGAACCGCGGTTGCCACCCCAGTCGCTGCTTCGCCTTCGACGCGTCGAGGAACTGCGCGCGGATCTCGTGGGACGCCTGGTTGAGGATCTCGGGCTCGAGATCGCTGCGCCCGGCGGCGGCGAGGATACGCGTCACGAGCTCGATCACCGTCAGTGGAGCTTCGTTCGAGAAGTTGAAGGCCTCGCCTGCGAGCGTGCGATCGCGGCTCAACATCTCGGCGGTCTGCAGATATGCCGCGGCGCCATCGTCGACGAAGATGTAGTCGCGCACGAACGTACCGTCGGAGCGAATCACCGGGCGTTCGCCGCGGATCGCGCTGCGAAACGTGCCGGGGACGATCCGGTTCCAGTTGAGATCGCCGGGCCCGAAGAAGTTGCCGCAGCGCGTGATGCACACGGGCACGCCGAAGGTGCGCGCGTACATCTGCGCGATCAGATCGGAGCACGACTTCGAGACGTCGTACGGGTGCCGGCCCTCGAGTGCGGTCGACTCGGAGTACGGCAGCACCGCCTGATCGCCGTAGGCCTTGTCGCTGGAGGCGACGACGATCTGCTTCACCGCCGGGCTGCGCCGCACGGCCTCGAGCACACACCACGTCCCCTTGATGTTGGCCTCGAAGGTGCCGACCGGGTTGCGATTCGCGATCGACACGATGGTCTGCGCGGCGAGGTGGAACACGGTGTCGATCTCGTACTCGCCGAGCACGCGCTCGAGCAGCTCCTGGTCGACGATGTCGCCGCGCACGACGCGGACGCGCTCGAGGAGCCCCGAGCGCACGGTCTCGGCCTGCGGGACCCAGTCGCGCACCAGCGCCACGACCTCGGCGCCGAGCTCGACGAGCATGCGCAGCAGCGCCGCACCGAGCAGACCGGTGGCACCGGTGACGAGCACCGGGCGACTGCGCCAGAAGGTAGTCACCAGACCTTCCACGAGGCCTTGCCGCTCGACCACAGCTCGTTGAGCGCGACGTGATCGCGATGCGTGTCCATCGGGAAGAAGTCGCCTTCGTGGCGATACGCCATCAGCTGGCCGTCGCGCACCAGACGCTCGAGCGGTTCGCGCTCGAACATGCAGGCATCGTCGTCGCTGATGTAGTCGAGCACGCCGGGCTCGAGCACGAAGAAGCCCGCGCTGATGTACGCGTCATCGGTCGGCTTCTCGCGAAACCGCTCGACCTGGCCGGCGTCGGACATCTCGACGATGCCGAACCGCCCTGGCACGCGCGCCGTGGTCACCGTCGCGAGCTTGCCGTGCGCCTCGTGAAACGCGAGCAATGTGGGGATGTCGACGTTGGTCAGGCTGTCGCCGTAGCACACCATGAAGCGACCGCTACCGAGGTGGCGCCTGACCCGGGCGATCCGCGCCCCGGTACCTGCCGTCGGGCCGGTGTCGACGAGGCGGACGTTGTAGTCCTGCTCCTCGTGCGTACCGAGGTACGTCACCGCGAACCTCGATCCCAGCTGGACCTCGAGGTCGTTGGTCATCGCCTCGTAGTTGAGGAAGAACTCCTTGATCGAGTTTCCCTTGTAGCCGAGGCAGCACACGAACTCGCGCAGGCCCTGGTGGCCGAGCAGCTTCATGATGTGCCAGAGGATCGGACGCCCGCCGATCTCGACCAGTGGCTTGGGTCGAAACTCGGTCTCTTCGCGCAGGCGCGTACCGAGGCCACCGCACAGGATCACGACCTTCATGACGCCGGTCGACCCTACCCCAACCGCACCTTCGCAAGCTCGCTCTCCACGAGGTTTGCGAGGGCGTCGGGATCGACGGCGAAGTTGCGGACCTCGGCGTTCTGGATGGACACGTCGTCGGTGACGAACTGTTTCGGCAGCACGACGGCCTTGTCGACGCCGGTGACCCAGCGAACCTGCTTCTGGGTATCACCGATGAACAGGTCGTTCTCCTGGTAGTAGACGGACGACACGATCACCCCGGGTAGGCCCGCCAGCATCGGAAACAGGATCCCCGAGCCCACGATCGACAAGTGGAAGTCACACGCGAGGGCCCAGCGCATCTTCTCGCCGGTCATCACCCCGAGCAGTGGGATGCAGTGGATCCCGGGCAGCGCGTCGCTCAGTGACGTGACGAATTGCGTCTCGGTCGCGATCATCTTCTCGTCGTCGGCGCTGACGCCCAGCATGCGCGACCAGCCGGCGAAGATGACCGTCAGCTTCGGATAGCCCGCGCGGAGCTTCTCGATCACCGCGACGAGCCCCTCGCGCTGATTCGTCCACAGGCGATCGTTCGCGCGGACCTCGACCCAGATCACCGGGGATCTCCCGTCGAGCCTGGCCGCGATCGCGGCGGTCGAGCCATCTCGCTCACCCTCGCGGCGCCAGTAGTCGACGAGGCGATCGCCGGCCTTGTCACCGAGGAAGTACGACGCGATCTGTGGGCGCACGACCATCGCGTTCTCGCGCAAGCAGATCGCGAAGCGCTCGTCGGTCGACATCGCGGCGCGCAGCTTGGTCGGTGGAATCTCGTCGAACAGCTCGTCGAGCTTGAAGAAGCCGACCTCGCCCTGGAGCCAGAGGTCGACGTTCGCGTCGTTGCCCGAGTCGAACAACCACTGCAAGGCATCGAGCTCGTTGAGCAGCACGTGACCCCAGTGGCTCATCGTGTTGAGCGGGATCAGCGTGCGGCGCTCGGTGGTGCCGAGATAGCGCTCGAGCTCCCCGGCATGGCGGACCGCGAGGCTGCGCAGGGCACACACGAGGCTGCCGAGCTTGAGCCGCGAGACCACGAGCTCTTCGATCGGGAAGTACACGCCCACGCGCGAGCTGCGAAACGCCGACAGGATCAGAAACATCACGTGACCGGCGCTCTCGAATCGCACGAACACGTACGGGCGGCCCGCGGGCTCGCTGACGATCACCGCGTCGGACGAGTGAAGCGTCTCGCCGGTAAAGGGGCACTTCCACGCGTATCGGCGATCGGTGATCACGCGCTTGAGGAACGGCCAGACCCGCAGTTGATCCTCGGCGAGGATCGGATCGCCGTCGACCTCGAGCTTCGCGGGATCGATCCCGAGCGCGCTCAGCACGGGATGGGTGGCGACGTCCACCGGCGCGATCACGTCGGGCGCTGGACCGAGCTGACTCGGGCAGTCACGCGCGGTCTCGATCTCACCGATCGAGCCCTTGAGCGCGTTCAACGCACGCCAGGTCTTCAGGTGGCGCGCGGTCAGCTTCGCGTCGGAGCCGCGCTCCTGGCTGACCAGCCTCGCAGTGTCGAGCGTGCCGGAGCCCTTGAGGCGCCAGGCGAGCCGGATCGTCTCGCAGTCGCGATGCGGCTTCCACACCACGACCTTGTCGCGCAGCACCGGCCACGACGTCTTCGCGATCTGCTGCTCGCCGGCAAACTCGAGGATCCAGAAGCTGACCTCGACGCCCTTCGCGCTCACCGCCAGCGCGAGCTCGATCTCGCCGGTAGGAACGGACAGCGAGCTCGCCGCGCGTTGCGCGAGCCTCGCGGGGAGCTGCGTCAGATACGACGCGGTCTGATCCTTCTGCTCGACCGCCGCCGCCCCGGTCTCGGTGATCCGCTCGCCGCCTTTGCCCGGGCAGAACTGCAGCGGCATTGCCTTCGGCCCATCGAGCCAGGTGACGTCGAACGAGAAGGTCATGCCTCCTCCGAGATGCCGACGGCGTCGCAGACCTCGCGCACGCGATGCGCGTAGGTGTGCGCGGCCGCGATGTACTTGATGCCACGCGTGGCGATCATCTCGCGGTGACTCTCGTCGTCGAGAAATAGCCGGATCTGCGCGGTCGCCTGCGCCTTGTCTCGTGCGACAGCGACCACATCGCCGAACAGCTCGCTGATCCCGGTGTTCGGACTCGAGACCACCGCGGCACCGCTCGCGAGCAGCTCGAACACGCGGCGGGAGAACATCGTGCGCGAGTCGCGAACGGCGTTGACGTTGAGGAACACCTTGTAGCGGCGCTGCAGATCGGCCAGCGCCTTGTAGTCGACGGCGGGATGCACGAACTGCCGGAACCGCTCGGGGAACGAGTTGTTGGCGGCGCCGGCCTGGCGATCGAGGATGCGGAGCGGAAACCCGGCGGCGGCGTCGAGGAGAAACTCGAGATCGGTGCGGCGCGTGCCGAGCTCGGCCTCGCCATAGGAGCCGGCGAAGCACACGATGTTGTCGCGGGGCTCGGCGCGCCTTGGTGGATAGTGCAGCGCGGGTTGCGCGGCGAACAGCAGCGGGGAGACGCGCTTGATCCCGGCGGCGCGATAGCGCTCGAGACATGCGAGCTCGGTGGTGAACACGTGATCGAAGTGCTTCGCAGTCTCGACGAAGCGGTCGAAGTGAACCGGGTCCTCCTTGTTCCAGAACACCGTGGGGATCGAGCGCCGGCGGCAGTAGCGCACGACCTCGAACAGCGTCTCGTCGTGATGATCGGGGTAGCTCGCGAGCTTCTTCTTCCACGAGTCGTGGGCGCCGCGCCAGGTCGACTCGACGAACAGCAGCTGTGGTGAGAACGTCGCGAGCTGCAGTCGCCAGGTGCGGGCATCGACGGCGAGCAGCGTGACCTCGGGCTCGAGGCACGCGCGGGTGAATGGATCGACGATGGTCGCGACGCGTAGCCCCGCGAACGGTGCCGGGATCAGGGGATGGTCGCCGGACAGGAAGCGCACCGCGCGGTGGCGCAGCGTCGTCACCCGCGGACTCCGCGATAGATCTGCACGAGCTTGCGGGCCTGGCGGCGCGGCCACGTCAGCTTGATCGCGCGCGCCGCACCACCGTGCAGGAGCTCGGCGCGCAGCTGCTCGATCACGACCTCGGGCGTGGTGAAGCGATCGGTCGATCGATTCAGGTAGCGCGGGTAGCGGAGCAGTGTGGCGGCACACAGCTCGTCGAGCGAGCGCTTGCGCGTCCGGCGTGCGAGCGGGTTGTGGTCGTGCGTCAGCCCCCAGCCTCCATAGAACGGCTGACCGTGGACGACCACGCGCTTGCCGCGGATCAGGCCCTCGAAGCCGACCAGCGAGGTCATCGTGTGAACTTCGTCGGCGACATCGAGGCAGGCGGCGAGCGTGGCCTCCTCCTCGATGTGATCGCACAGCTTGCGCGCAGCCACGGGATCGACGGCGCCGACGCGATTGCCCGACAGCACGTCCGGGTGCGGCTTGAAGATGATGAACGCGTCGGGGACGGCCTTGCGTGCGGCCTCGAGCAACCCGAGGTTGGTGCGCACGTCCTTGCACCCGAGCACGATCGAGGCGTCGTCCTCGACCTGGCCGGGGCACAGGATCACGCGGCGACCCTTCGGGACCGCGAGCGCCTGATCGCCACCGACGTTGTACTTGCTGATCCGCGTCGCGACAATGTGCTCGCGGAGGCGCGCGGCCCGGGCGAGCTCGTCGGGCGTGAACGTCGCGGTCATCAGGATGTCCTCGAGCTCGCTCGGCTTACTCGGGTCGTAGTAGATGCCGTTGCGATCGACCACGAGGGACGCCGGCTCGACGAGATCCGAGCCGAGGCCGACGGAGCGCAGGAAGCCATCCTCCATCCGCCACAACGTCACGTTGTTCGTGGCCGCCAGCTCGCGAACCTCGGCGGTCTCGCGCTGTCCCCACACCAGGGCGCGGCAGCTCGCGTTGAAGCCGTGGCGCATCGCATCCGCGGCGTCCGACGCGAACACGATCTGATTTCCCGGCGAGCGCAGGTATGCGCGGATGTTCGCGTGCTTCCAGAACCGAAACCCGAAGCAGAAGATCCGCCCGACGTTGCGGGCGAACATCGCGCGCTGCAACTCGAGGTGATCGAGGACCCGCTCGAGCTCGCACGGGGCGCCGCTGTCGGGATCGATGTAGCGCGCATACTGAAGATACGCGGTCGCGACGAGCTGGTGGATCGTGCGCTTCACCCGGCGCCGCGCGAACGCCTGCTTCGCCGCATCACCGGTCGCCCGATCGTCGGTGAGACCCCAGCCCGCGTACCACGGGACTCCGAACACGGTGACCGGCTTGCCGGCGAGCAGCGCCTCGAAGCCGAGCAGCGAGCTGACGACATAGACGTGATCGAAGTGCTTCCACAGCGCGGCAGGCGTCGCGTTCTGCGCCCACAACCGCACGTTCGATCCGGCCGGCGCTTCGAGATAGCCGCGCTTCTTGCCGGCGAGCACGTCGGGGTGCGTCTTGACGACGATCTCGGCGTCGGGATGCTCCTCGATCGCCGTCTCGAGCATCCGCTGAAACGAGCTCGCGTCGGCGAGTCCGTAGCCGATCGCGAGATCGCCGAACGTCTGATCGATCACGAGAACGCGTTTCGTCTTTCGGCTCGGTCCCCCCTCGTCGTGGGGCTCGCCAACGTCGATGTCGCCGGGTGGTGCGTCGTTGTACTTCGACAGGCCCCCGACGACGATTCGCTGGATCGCGGCCTTCGCGCGCACCACGAGCGCGGGATCGGGCTCCTCGGCGATCAGCTTCTCGAGGCGAGAGGGTCCGCGCGCGTCGTAGTAGATGCCGAGATCATCGAGGACGATCGACAGTGGTGGGTCGCCGTTGACGCCGAGCCCGACGCTGCGCACGAACCCGTCTTCCGCTCTGAAGTACGGCACGCCGAACAGCTCCGCCCACGCGCGTGCAAGCTGCGTGTTGCGCTTCTCACCCCAGCCGACGACCGCGTCGATGTCGACGGTCCTGTACAGCGGCCGCACCACGATCTTCTGTGCGCCGAGCAGCTCGGTGAGGTGCGGGATCTTCGTCAATCCACGCAGTGGCGGGATCGGAAACACCGCCACGGTGCGCCACGCCTTCGTCACGCGGCCACCAGTAGACGCGTAGCGATCTCGCGGTCTTGCGTTTCCTCACCCCCGCCGAGGGTGGCTTCCGTGTTCGTTAGGACGGTCGTCCTAACGGAGCTCGTTAGGACGTTCGTTCTAACGAGCTCGAAGCAAAGGGGGTGCAGGGGGGCACTCCACTGGATGGTCGTAGCGGAGCTCGTCAGGACGGTCGTTCTAACGGAGCTCGTCAGGACGTTCGTTCTAACGAGTTCGGAGCGGGGGGTGCGTCTCGAGTCCGTGCAGGGCCCCCAAGGCCCCGGGGGAAAATGCTCGACGGGATTCACCGGGGTCGTTCGAACGGCGGTTCGAACGACCGCGTGCGGGACGGCGTAGGTCCACTCGACGGTACCGGCGGACTGATCTCGCGCGGTGAGGCGAGGTCCCGGCTGAAGGTGCTCGACGGGATTCATCGCAAGCCGCTCGCGAGCTCGGCCTCGGCGCGTGCGAGGTCCGCTTCGGTGTCGACGCCATGCGGCGGGGGGCGGTCGAGGATGCCGACCGCGATCTCCATACCGATGGCGAGCGCGCGCAGCTGCTCCAACGACTCGGCCTTCTCCCACGCGTGCGGCGGCGTCTCGCAGAGTCGGCGCAGCGAGCCGACGCGATACGCATAGATCCCGAGGTGCCGGAGGAACGGCACGCCCTCGGGCAATGCGTCGGGCATGCCCTTGTCGAACACGCCACGCACGAACGGGATCGCTGCACGCGAGAACGTGCGCGCGAGGCCGGCCTCGTCGAGCACGGTCTTGACCACCGACGGATCGAACAGATCGGCGACCGAGCGGATCGGCGTCGCGAGCGTCGCGAGGTGCGCACCCGGCGTGGACGCGAGGAGCAGCGCCACCCGGCGCACCGCCTCGGCAGGCATGCCGGGCTCGTCGCCCTGGAGGTTCACCACGATCGTGTCGTCGGACCACTGCAGGGTCGTCGCGACCTCGTGGATCCGATCGCTCCCCGACGGATGATCGGGTCGGGTCATCACCGCGCGCCCTCCGACCTCGGTGATCACGTCTGCGATCCGCGTGTCGTCGGTCGCGACGATCACGTCCTCGGCGCCGGCCTCGATCGCGCGATCGAGCACGTGCACCACCATCGGCCTGCCCGCGAGGAGTCGCAGGGGCTTGCCCGGCAACCGCGTCGCCGACATCCGCGACGGGATCACGATCTTGAACTCCATCAGGCCCGCCGCCGGCGCGCGCGCGTGCAAGATCGCGTCGCAGATCTCGCGGACCGCACCGCGCCCACCACCCACCGACGTCACCCATGCGGCGATCGCGCGGATCTCGGCATGCGCATCCGCCGGGGCGATCGCGATCCCGGCTGCCTTCATCGCATCGCGATCGACGAGGTCATCGCCGACGTACGCGATCGCCTCGTGCTGCACGCCGAGCTTCGCGGCGAGCTCCGCCATCACCACGGCCTTGTCGCCGGACTTCTGCACGAGGTGCTGGATCCCGAGCTCGGCGGCACGGCGCTCGACCGCAGGTCCACCGCGCGCGGTGATCCACGCGACATGGATCCCGGCCTCGAGGAGCCTGCGCAACCCGAGTCCGTCGCGCACGTGGAACTGCTTGCGCTCGCCTTCGCCCGTGCCGTCGTAGTCGAGCCGACCGTCGGTCAGCACACCATCGACGTCACAGACCAGCAGCTGCACGCCGGCGAGCCGTGCGAGTGGAATCATCGATCACCTACCCAGCAGCGTGTCTTCGGCGAACGGCTTCGCCTTGACCACGCGATCGATCTCGATCAACTGCGAGAGCAATGACTCCGCCATCGCGAGCGGCCACTGGTTGGGACCGTCACTCCACGCCTTGTCGGGATCCGGGTGGATCTCCATGAACAACCCCGCGATGCCCGCGGCGACCGCCGCACGTGCGAGCACCGGGATCATCTCGCGTTGCCCGCCCGTCGCTGCGCCTTGCCCACCGGGCTGCTGCACCGAGTGCGTGGCATCGAACACCACGGGGCAGCCCGTCGCGCGCATCTGCGCGAGCGAGCGCATGTCGGCGACCAGTGTGTTGTAGCCGAACGACACGCCGCGCTCGCACACCATGATCTGATCGTTGCCGACGGCGCGGCACTTCTCGACGACGTGAGTCATGTCCCACGGCGCGAGGAACTGACCCTTCTTGATGTTGACGGGCTTGCCGGCCTTCGCGACCCGCTGCATGAAGTTGGTCTGCCGCACCAGGAACGCGGGTGTCTGCAGCACGTCGACGATGCTCGCGACCTCGTCGATCGGCGTGTCTTCATGCACGTCGGTCAGCACGGGCACCCCGACTTCTCGCTTCACCCGCGCGAGGATCTCGAGACCGGCTGCCAGGCCGACGCCTCGCTTCGCGGTGCCCGACGTCCGGTTCGCCTTGTCGAAGCTCGCCTTGAACACGTACGGGATCCCGAGCTTCTGTGCGATCTCCGCGAGCGCTGTCGCGGTCGACAAGATCATGTCGGCGTTCTCGATCACGCACGGACCGGCGAGCAAGAACAGCGGCTTGTCGGCACCGACGTCGTGACCTGCGATCTTCATCGAGGGGTCTTATAGTACGGAATGCTCAGAACTTGGCATGCTCGCGCACCGACGCGCCGAGCAGCGACAGCACCGAGACCAGCACCAGCGCGCACACCGAGACCGTGAGGATGCCCCATAGCCGGCGCGGTGCCGCGATGCTGTCCGCACGCGAAGGCTCGTCGAGGACGACCAGATAGCGCTGCCCGCGGCCAACCTCGAGTTGTGCTTCCTGCAGGCCGCGCAGTGCCGCCTCGAGGCGCTTCTCGGCGATCTCGTGCTCGATCGCCGCGGGATCCGAAGACTTCGGCTGTTCGATCTTTGCCAGCGCTGCCGCCGCGGTGGTCAGGTGCGTCCGTTCGCGCGTGACCTCGATCTGCGCTTGCTTGAGCCGCGCGTTGCTCGACGTATCGTTCTGCTGCGCGACCCAGCTCTTCGCGTGCTCGACGAGCTTCGTGGCGAAGTCGTGCGCCGTGGCTCCGGCAAACGCGCGCACGCGGATCGTCGTCAGGTTCGTGCCGGCCTCGTGGGTGACCACGATCTTGTCGCGGAAGTACGACAGCGTGGCATCGCTGCCGGCGTCGCTCGCGAGCCGATTGAACCAATCGCCGTGCTCGCTGTAGTGCGTACGAAACGCGCCGCCCGTGTCGATCGTGGCGAGCGCACCGGCGCTGCGCAGGGCCTCGCGAAGCAGCCGCGCATCGCGCAGGTTGCCCGCATTCGGTGCCTTGCCGGCCGCCTCGGCAACGCGCCCCTCGTTCGATTCGACGGCGAGCAGCGCGATCGAGTCGTACTGCGGGGTCGCGATCAGCAGGTAGTAGATCAGCGCGATCACCGTCGGGATCCCGACCCAGATCCCGTAGCGGCGCTGGAGGACCCGGCGGCGTGCCATGCGCAGCTCGATCGCGCTCTTGGGCACCGTGGTGACGACCGGCGGTGCGGGTTGGGTTTTCGCGGGAGGCTTGGTGAGCGCCGGCGGCAACGGATCTTCGGACTTCGCGGCGGTACTCATGCGGCCTCCTGCGCTTCGGCCGCTTCTTCGATCGAGTCGTAGATCGTGGCCCTCCCATCGGAGAGCACGATGCAGCGCTGGCAGTACTCCGCGAGCGTGCTGATCTCGTGCGACACCATCAACAGACCTGCGCGTTCGCGGCGCTCGAGGAACGCTTCCTTGCACTTCTTGCGAAACGCCTTGTCGCCGACGGCGGTAACTTCGTCGACGAGATACAGCTCGAAATCGATCGCCATGCTGAGCCCGAACGCGACGCGCGCACGCATCCCCGACGAGTACGTTCGCACCGGCTCGTAGAAGTACCGCCCGATCTCGGCGAACGCACGCGTGTACTCGATGACGTAGTCGATGTCCTGCCCGTAGATCCGCGCGACGAACTGGCAGTTCTCTTCGCCGCTCAACGACCCGTTGAACCCGCCCGCGAAGCCGATCGGCCACGACACGCGCCCGTGATGGATCACTTCCCCCGCGGTCGGCGCCTCGGCGTGCCCGACGATCCGCAGCAGCGTCGACTTGCCCGCGCCGTTCTTGCCGACCACGCCGATGCTCTCGCGCGCCGGCAACGACAACGACAGATCGCGCAGCACGACGTTCGGCCCCGACGAGGTCTGGTAGATCTTCGTGATGTTGCGAAGCTCGAGCATGGTGATCAGCTGAGATCGATCTTCTTGCGAACCCAGCGTTCGAGGAGCAGTCCGACGAGCGCGAGGCAGCCGATCCACCACAGAACGTACCCCATCTCGACGTAGGTGGCGTCATAGCCGGTGAACCAGCCGGCGCGCGTGACCTCGGTGATGTGGAGCAGCGGGTTCCACAGCATCTCGTCACGGGCGTTGTCGGGGATGGTGCCGGCGGTGAAGAAGACTCCAGAGACCCAGAACAGCGGGCGGAGCAAGGGGCCGCGGATCCGGTCCGTCATCGACGACACCTGGCCGAGCGCGCAGAAGATCAGCCCGACCCCGGTGCCGAGTGCCGAGGCGGCGAGGAAGCCGGTCATTACCAGCAACGGATCCTCGAGATCCAACCGCTGCGAGATCAGCGCATCGCCCGTCATGATGAGGACGAACACCGCGATGAACGTCGCGGCCTCGAGCACGGCGCGCGAGATCACGAGCTCGATCGGACGAACCTGCGGGTAATAGAGCAGCGCCTTGTTGCTGCTCACCGCATCGGCGACGCGGTTCACCGTGTTGCTGAACAGCGTGTACGGCAGCACACCCGTGGCGATGAACGAGAACAGTCCCATCCCCGTGGGGCGCGAGCGGCCCGCGATCATCAGCACCGCGTAGAACGTGAACGTGATGACCAGCGGTTCGATCAACGCCCATAGATAGCCGAGCCGGCTGCGCCCGAACCGCGTTCGCGTCTCGCGCAGGATCAACGCCAGGATCACTTCAGTCTGGCCAGCCAGACCCTTGCGCAGCGTTGCGAAGCGACCAAACAGCCGCCGGTCACCGAACATCCCCCGGGGCAGCTCCGAGCGAGGGGTGACCTCAGCCGCGGATGTCATGCCCGTCGTCGAACACCTCGATCACCCCCGACGCTCGCCCCTCCGCATCGAGCACGATCAACGCCTTGAGCTTGAGCGTCCTCATGCGAGCCTGGGCCTCGGAGACGGGAGCGTCCTCGCTGATCGAAGCGGGGTTGCGAGTCATGATCTCGGCCACGCAGATCTCGCGAATATCGCCATCGCGGAGCATCGCCCGCCGCAGATCACCGTCGGTGACGAGCCCGACCAGGCGGTGACCCGACTGCACGAGGAGGAGGCCGAGCCGGCCATCGGACATCGTGGCGAGGGAGCGCCCGACCGTGTCACCCGGGGCGACCACCGGCAACGGCGGGCCCTTCATGACGTCTTTGACGCGAGCGCCGAGCTTGCGGCCCAGCGCGCCGCCGGGATGCGTGCGACGGAAATCGTCGACTCCGAACCCACGCTCTTTCATCAGCGCGACCGCGAGGGCATCGCCCATCGCCAGCGTGGTCAGCGTGGAGGTGGTGGGGGCGAGGTTGAGCGGGCAGGTCTCAGAGGTCACAGAGACGTCGAGGACGACGTCTGCGCTGGTAGCGAGGCTCGACTGCACGTGACCGACGATCGCGATCAGCGGCACTTCTAGTGCCACGAGGTGCGGTAGCAGGTGCGTGATCTCTTCGGTCTCACCGCTGTACGAGATCATGATCACCACGTCTTCGTGCGTGATCATGCCGAGGTCCCCGTGGCGGGCTTCCGCAGCGCTGACGAACAGTGCCGGCGTTCCCGTGGAGGCCATGGTCGAGGCGATCTTGCGGCCGACGATGCCGGACTTGCCGACCCCGATCACGGCGACCCGACCGCGCGACGCCAGGATCGTGGTCACCGCAGTGACGAACGATTGATCGACGCGCTGCGCCAGACGCGCCAGTTCGTTGGCTTGATCGAGCAACGCCTGACGGACCCCGCCCACCAGTGAGCTCGCGGCGCGGTTCGCTTTCACGATCTCCGCACGCGATCGGCCTTGGCCTTTTGCCGGCTTTCCATCCTTCTCAGACGGAAGGCTCACGATCCTTGAATCGTTGGGCATGTACGCAGAACTCCTAAGCTAGAACCGACCGCAAATTAGGCTGCGCGTCGTTCGCGCAACCAAGCAATATTCGTGACACGAACCGGGGTCAAAGGATTCGGGGTATTATCTTTTATGTGCTTGAAAAAATGGGGTTAGTTGCCGCTTCGGTATGACGTGCGTGTCGTGATCTGGACGCCCGAAAACTGCCAGGTTTTAAAGTACTTCGGTGAGCTTCGCAGGGCTGCTGCGAATCTGTTCAGCCTCAGGACTCCATTGATCGGTCATTCCACCCCCCACTACCCACGGCCTACAGTCACCTGATGTCCGAGATCCCGCTCGAGCTGCTCCAGCAACTCCCGAAGACCGATCTGCATTGCCACCTCGACGGATCGGTGAGGCTCGATACGGTGCTCGATCTCGCGAAGCGCCAGCAGGTCGCACTCCCGACCTTCGACCGCGGCGAGCTGCACGGGCTGCTGGTGGCCGGCGAGCACATCGCCTCGCTCGACGACTACCTGCGCGCGTTCGATATCACGCTGTCGGTGATGCAGACCGAGGAAGCGCTCGAGCGCTGCGCCTACGAGCTCGCCGAGGACGCGCATCGCGAGCACGTGCGCTACATCGAGGTTCGCTACTCGCCCGTGCTTCACACACGAGCGGGACTGCGACCGGCGCAGGTCGTCGAGGCCGTGCTGCGTGGCTTGCGCCATGCGAAGCGCACGCTCGGCATTCGCTATGGCCTGATCCTGTGTGCGATCCGATCACTCGGTCCCGAGTCCTCCCTGCGGATCGCGGAGCTCTGCGTCGCCTTCAAGAACCGCGGCGTGGTCGGCTTCGACCTCGCGGGATCGGAGGTCAACAACCCGGCAAAGCTGCACCGCCACGCATTCCAGTTGGTGATCGACAACAACATCAACTGCACCGCGCACGCCGGTGAATCGTTCGGACCCGATTCGGTTCATCAGGCGATCCACAAGTGCGGTGCCCACCGCATCGGTCACGGCACGCGGCTCGTCGAGAGCGGCGATCTGCTGAACTACGTCAACGATCACCGGATCGCGCTCGAGGTCTGTCCGTCGTCGAACGTGCAGACGCGCGCGGCGACATCCTGGGAGACGCACCCCGTCGACTTCTACGTCGACTACGGCCTGCGCGTCACGATCAACACCGACAACCGCTTGATGTCCGACACCACGGTCTCGCGCGAGCTCCAGCTGTGCTCGAAGCACTACGGGTGGTCGCTGCGCACGATCAAGGAGATCATCATCGCGGGCTTCAAGAGCGCGTTCATGCCGTACCGCGAGAAGGTGGACCTCGTTCGAGAGGTCAATCGCGAGCTCTCGCAGTTCGCGGATCCCGCGGGTGAGGGTAGCGATCGCGTCGGGCTCGTCGAGGCGGACTCGTCGTCGCAGTCGCCGGCGAAGCCCACGCTCGTGAGTTAGGGACCGTCGGTCACGGCGTCGGTGCCCGCATCGCCGTCGAGTGGGGCATCACTCGCGTCGGAGGCGTCGGAGGCGTCGGAGGCGTCGGTGGCGTCGGAGGCATCGGAGGCATCGGAGGCATCGGAGGCATCGGAGGCATCGGAGGCATCGGAGGCATCGGCGTCGACGCCCGAGTCAGGCACGTCGCTCGAGCCGCAGATCGGGGTCGAGCCGTTGAGGATGCAGCGATTGATCGTCGGATCGCAGGTGTAGTCCTCGGGGCACGCCGCCGCGGGACCACAGCGAAACCCGCACGCGGGCGTCGGCACGCTGTAGCAAGCGGACAGGCTCAGGAGTCCGCTGCCCATCATGCACGCCAGGCCCAGGGCGATGCCCAGGAAGACGATGCGCCTCATCACGCCCACGGTAGCACGAAGCACGGAGGTGGTTCGGTGTACCATCGAGGCTCGGATGGCGAAGCTTCCCCCAGAGAGGGTGCAGGCGATCGTGGAGCCGCACTGGCGCCGGCTCTACAACTTCGTGTTCCGTCTCACGCTCGATCGCGATCGCGCGGAGCGCTACCTGACCGACATCTACACCGCGGCGCTCGATAAGAGCGACACGATCCCCGCGGATCCCGCGGAGATCGAGGTCTGGTTGCTCGGGCTCGCAAACGCGCTGCTCGAGCAACGGCTCCCGCGTCAGCCCGAGGTCAACTTCGACATCCTCGACGAGACCCTGCGCAGCGAGGCCACCCGCACCGATGTCGTGCGCTCGCTCAGCGATCCGGATCGCGACTTCCTGCTGTGGGAGCTCAAGCAGGGTTGCATGACGGCGGTGATCAACTGCCTGCCGCCCGGCGAGCGCGCCGCGTTCACCATGTGTCATGTGCTCAAG
>JBBQJJ010000002.1:0-80910 GCA_038325805.1 Haliangiales bacterium | reverse complement strand
GTCGGTCTCGGCGACGATGGCAAGTACTTCCTGGTGATGGAGTACGTCGACGGGAAGGATCTGCGCGCGGTGCAGACCGGCCTCGAGGTCCGTCGCCGGCGGATGCCGTTCGACCTCGCGCTCCACATCGGCGCGGAGGTCTGCGAGGCGCTGGAGCACGCCCATACCGCGAAGTCCCCCGACGGCAAGGCGATGGCACTCGTACATCGCGACGTCTCGCCGTCGAACGTGCTGCTGTCCCGCGCCGGCGAGATCAAGCTGACCGACTTCGGCATCGCCAAGCGCGCCGAACAGGAGCAGACCGGTCACGGCGCGGTGCGCGGCAAGTTCGCGTACATCTCGCCGGAGCAGGCGCGCAACGAGCACCTCGATCCACGCAGCGACGTGTTCTCCGTCGCCGTGTTGCTATGGGAGATGATCTGCAATCGCCGGCTGTTCTCGGGCCTCGGCGATCTCGAGGCGCTGCGTGCGGTGCGCGACGCGAAGGTGCCGCGCCCGCTCGAGGTCGACCGCACGCTTTCGCCGGAGATCGACTCGCTGCTGATGATGGCGTTGTCGCGGGACTCGAGGAATCGTCCGACCGCCGGACAGTTCGGTCAGAAGCTGCGCGCGATCCGGTATTCGCTCGAGGTCACCGTCGGAGATCCGGCGAGCGAGCTCGCACGCGTGATCGAAAACGCCGACGAGGTGCAGCGGCAGAGCGCGCAGATGCTCGCGCAGCACTTGCCCGTCAGCGCCGGCAATAGCTTCAGCGGTGTCGAGGGGTCGGAGCCCGGCGAGCACACCGTGATCCGGATCCGCACCGCCGACGATTTCGCCACGCGCGACAAGGACGGCGCCAGCGTCGCGAAGGCGCGCATGGTGATCGATCGGTTCGAAGAGGAGGAGACGCGACAGGCGCAGCTCTCCGGCGATCAGCTCAAGGTGCTGCGCAGCGGCCGTCGCGACAGCGCGCAGATCGAACCGCCGAAGCCACCCCGCTTGCCGGGCGTGTCCGCGGAACGCCCGGCACCCTCGCGCTCGCGCCGTCCCACCGACGAGCCCACCGTCGCGCGCGCACCACTGCGCGGCGACGAGGTCGCGAACTACGCGGCGACGCGAGAGGAGCCGAGCGGCCCGTTCGATTCCGACGAGAGCACCAAGCTGCTCGCGCCTCGGCCCCACGTCGAACGCGTCTCTCTCCCGCGCGGGGTGACCCAACCTCCGCCGATCCCGACCGGCCATTCGCGCAATCCCACGCCGCCGCCCTCGTTCACGAGTCCCGGTACCGTGCACGAGCGTGCCGGGGTTCCGGGATTGCCGCCGCGTGGCCAAGACGACTCGACGATCGACGAGCAGCAGAGCATCAGCATGACGCCGCAGTCGCTGCCGCCACCACCGGCGATGCCGATCGGGATGCCCCCGAGCATGCAGAACATGCCGCCCGGCGTGCAGCAGATGCCGCCCGGCATGCAGCAGATGCCGCCTGGCATGCAGCAGATGCCCATGCCGCAGAATCCGATGCCTCCGGATCAGATGGGCATGCCGCCCGGGTTTCCGCCGACCCCACGCCCGAACACCGCGCAGCCGTTCTCTCCGCAGCCTCCGCACGGCGGTCCCTATCCGATGTGGGGCGCGCAGCCGCAGCTTCCACCGCGCGGTGCTTCACCAACCGCGCTCGAGATGTACGAACGCCCGGTCTACCCGCAGCGACCGAGCGTGCCGGTGATCGACGGAGGGCGTGGCAAGCGCGAGTCGTCGGTGAAGACCTGGGTACTCATCCTCGGCGCCGTGCTGATGGCGGCGGTCGCCTTCGCGATCACCCGCCTGTTCCTGACCTGATCTGGAGCCCCGCGCGTTGGTAGCCAGATGGCGCTACCTCCGGTTCGCGAAGATCGCGATGGATCCTCGGCACTTGTCGGATTTCGTGAATTCGACGGTCACGAAAGCCCCGGATCTCCGCACGTGGGGTCTGAAATGCAGGCTCGCGCACTTTCTCCCATGACAGACATCGAGCCTCGCCCTGATCCGATCCTCTCACTTCTTCATCAAGGACAGCACCGCGAGGCGCTCGCTGCATGCGTGCGAGAGCACGGTGTGATCCTTGGTCGAACCTGTATGGCGTTGCTCGGCTCACAGGCCGATGCAGATGAAGCCGTCCAGGAGACGTTGCTCCGCGCTCATCGCGCGATGCCGACGTATCGCGGTGAAGGAACGATCAAGGCGTGGCTCTGTGGAATCGCGCGGCACGTCTGCGCACACATGCTCGAGACCCGTCGCAAGGGTCGAGAGCTCGCGCTCGTACCGGTGCCGGACACCGACCACGGACGCGAAGCCTTGGCTGCGAAACACCAGGCGCGCACTCTCCGCGCAGCGCTTGCCCAGCTGAAACCCAGCGAGCGCGACGTGCTCGTCCTCCGCTTCGTAGCGGGGCTGTCGAGTCGCGAGATCGCGATCTCGATCAACCAAGACGAGGCCGCCGCGCGCAAACGGATCAGCCGCGCCCTCGCCCGTCTTCGCACTGCTCTTCCAGGAGATTCCCTATGACGCCCGAATGCAGTCTGGTTCACGACGACCTCGCCGACCTTGTCGCCGGTGACTCGGCCACGATCGCCCGCCACGCCGATCACCTCGCGGGTTGCGACGACTGTCGCGACGCTCGCCACGACGCCGCACAACTGTCGTCCACCCTCGGTGCCGCGGGTGCCGACTACGTGCTGCCGAGCGACATGCTCGAGCGCGTGCTCGCCGCGGCGAACAGTCCCGCGTCGACGCTGCAGATGCCGACAGTGGCGCCGGCTCCTGTGATGGCGCAGGGCTCGTCGGATCCCGTGATGGCGCAGGGCTCGCAACAGCTCCCGCCTGCACCGAAAGCCGTCCAGGTGATGGCACCGCCTACGCCGATCACGTCCGCGAGGAAGTCCAAGGGTATTGGCTCGCCTGGCGGATCCCGCAGCAAGCTCGCTGCCGTCGCGGCGATCGCGGCGATGGCGGCCGGTGGCATCGGCATCTATGCGGCGACGCGCGGATCGGACAACCCGAGTGAAACGATCACGACCGGCAACAAGCTGCCGACCGGTAAGATCGCGAAGGTCCTCCAGGTGGATCGCGCTGCGAAGAGCGGTGGCGCTGGCCTCGAGAGGAAGGTCGGTAACGACTGGCGCCCGATTCGCGCCGACGACACGATCGATGGCGGTAGCGAGCTTCGCACCGACGAGCGCACGCGCGCCGCGATCGAGCTCGCCGATGGCACGCGATTCACGCTCGATCACAACACCACGCTGGCGTTCGACGCCGGCGATCCACGCAAGACCAAGCTGACCGCCGGTCGCGTCGTTGCAGATGTCATTCATGTCGACAACGCACCGTCGGTGATCGAGACGCCGTCGGGCCGCGTCGATGTGATCGGCACCAAGTTCGCGCTCACCGCGACGCCCACGCTCACCGTGGTGCAAGTCGTGCGCGGCGAGGTCATCCTCACCACCGCCAACGGCAACAAGGACTCCGTGCGCGCCGGTGAAGAAGGCGTGATCGACAACGGCGCACTCGCCGTCAACGCAGCTCCGGGCCTCGCACGCGAGGTCGAGTGGAGCGAGCTTGGCGAGAAGAAGAAGGACACGCAGACCGGATCCGGCGTCGGCGCCCTCCGCGCCTACAAGCCCGGCGAGGCGCGCGATCGCGATTGGAACCTCGCGCTCGCGAATCACGACGTCAAGGTCCGCATCGTCGGGCCTGTCGCCCGCACCGAGATCACCGAGACGTTCCGCAACGACTCCGATCAGACGCTCGAGGGTGTCTATGCGTTCCCGCTGCCGCCCGATGCACAGATCGATGGCCTCGAGCTCGACGTCAAGGATGCACCCGGCGGCTTCGAACAGGGCGCCTTCCTCGACAAGGCGCGCGCGCAGAAGATCTGGAACGGCGTGATCGAGAAGGCCACGCAGAAGAAGCTCGAGATCGCGCGCGACGAGATCATCTGGGTCGACGGCTCGTGGCGTGACCCGGCGCTGCTCGACTGGAAGCGTGGCGGCCGGTTCGAGCTCCGCATCTTCCCGATCCCACCGAAGGGCTCGCGCACGATCAAGATCGCGTACACGCAGGTGGTGACGCCGCGTGGACCGTATCGCCAGTACGTGTATCCGCTGCCGCACTCCGCCGACGGCTCGACGGTCGCCGACAACATGACGGTCGACGTCGAGGTGCGCGGCGCGCAGCAGGGCCAAGTTCGCGCGGCGGGGTATGACCTCAACGCCGATCCGGCGCGCGCCGACGTCAACGCGCTGACGCTCAAGCAGACCGGCTTCGTGCCACGCGGTGATCTCGTCGTCGATTACAAGGCGACCGACGGTGATGCCGAGGTGCGCGCGTGGACATTCACCGGTGGGTTCGCCGTCGCTCCCGACGCGAAGCTCGCCGAGAAGAAGAACGTCGGCATCGACCCCAAGGTGATCGACGAGCAGAAGACGGTCGCGGCCGATGCACGGCCCACCGCCGTCGTCGCACTGCGGCCCAAGTTGCCGCGCTGGCGCGAGGCGCACGAGCACGACTACATGATCGTCGTCGACTCGAGCCAATCGATGGTGGGCGAGCGGTACACGCGTGCCACCGAGCTGACGCAGCGCCTGGTCGAGCAGATGGATCGCCGCGATCGCTTCAGCGTGATGGCATGCGACACGGAGTGCCGCGAGCTCGGTGCGATGCGCGCACCGTCGGTCGGTGCCGCGAAGGACGCGAGCGTCTGGCTCGGCCAGCAACCCGCAGCCGGAGCGAGCGACATCGTGTCGTCGATCCGCAGTGCGGCCGGCAAGCTCGCCGCCGATGGGCAGCGCGAGCGTTGGGTTATTTTTGTTGGCGATGGCTTTGCCAGCACCGGCTTCCGCAAGGCCGGCGATGTCGAAGCGGCGATCTCCGCGACGACGAAGGGCGTCAACGTGTCGACGATCGGGCTCGGCACCGATGCCGACTCCGCCGTGCTCGGCGCAGTCGCGCGCGGTGGTGGCGGTAGCTATCTCGCGTGGGTGCCGGGTCAGTCGGTGAAGACCGCCGCGATGGCGAGTCTCGAATCCACGTTCGGCTCCACGCTGCGCAACGCGACGATCGAGCTCCCCACCGGCCTCGCCGACGTTGCACCGACGGTGCTGCCGACGATCCGCACGGGTGAAGAAGTGCTCGTCGCAGCTCGCCTCACCGGTGACGTCCAGGGTGACATCGTCCTGCGTGGCACCGTTGGTGGCGAGAAGTTCGAGCAGCGCTATCCGCTCAAGCTCGCCGCCTCGGCGGGTGCAGGCAACCGCTTCGTGCCGCGTCTGTGGGCTTCGCTCGCGATCGAACAGCTCGAACGCCAGGGGAAAGGTGAAGACCGCGCCAAGATCGTCGCGTTGTCGCAGGGCTACGGTGTGATGTCGAAAGAGACCTCGCTGCTCGTACTCGAGTCGCAAGCGATGTTCGATGCGTTCGGGGTCGATCGCACCGTGCCGACGACGAAGTTCACCGGTCAGGAGTCCCTCGACGAGGTCGTGTCGTCGGGAACCATGGCGCTCGCGGAAGGCACCATGGGCAAGAAGGATGCGGATGATGCGAAGGCCTCGAACGCGTCGCCGCGCAAGGCTGCTGGCGCCGCGAGCGCGCCTGCCGACGTGAGCGAATCGGACGCGCAGGACAAGCCCACCACGGCTCCCGCTCCACGCGCGCCGATGGCCAAGGCTCCGAGGCCGATGGCGACGACCACCGGCATGGGCCGCGGCATGCGCGGTGGCATGTTCGCGATGCGCCGCTCGTGGGTGCGTGTTCCCTCGGTGTCCGCGTACGACAACGTGAACCCGGCGATCACGAAGGCGATCGGCGATGCCGAGCGCGCCCTCGCGAAGTCTCCCGATAGCCGCGAGCGCCATCGCGCCCTCGTGCAGGCGCTGTCCTACGCCGGCGAGATCGATCGCGCTCACGCGGTCGCCACGAAGTGGCTCGATCGCGACCGCCTCGACCCACAGGCCCTCGGCTATCAGGCCGATCTCCTCGGCCGCGACGGCAAGCGCGACGAAGCGCTGCGCCTGCTCGCCGGTGTCGTCGACCTCGATGCGGATCGCGTCGCGACGCACGAGCGCATGGTCACCGCCTACGAGCACGTCGGTCGGATGACGCAGGCGTGTGGTCACCGCATCGCCCTCGCGTCGATCCAGGCCAAGGATGCGAAGGCCGGCGCGGCAGCCGTGCGCTGCCTGCGGACGCTCAACCGCGACCAGGATGCCCAGCTCGTGATCAAGGGTCTCGAGAACGACGCGACGCGCGCGGCGACCGAGAAGGCGCTGCTCGCTGCTGAGCCCGCACCGAAGGCTGGTGGCGACCTCGTCGTCGACGCGCGCTGGGATGCGGGCGCGGACCTCGATGTCTCGCTGGTCACGCCCGACGGCACGCGCGTGTCGTGGATGGGTGGTCGCACCGATGTTCGCGTCACCGATGCCACCAGCACCGCGAAGGAGCAGCTGATCCTCAAGTCGCTCAAGAAGGGTCACTACCTGCTCGAGGTGGCGCGTGGTGTGCCGTCCTCGAACACGGTGCGCGGCACGCTCGACGTCGTGGTGCTCGGCAGCAAGAAGTCGATCCCGTTCGAGCTCACCGGTGCACGCAAGACCGTGGCGCGTGTCTCGGTCAACCTCGAGGAGCGCGTCGAGACCATCGATACCGGGGCGCCTGTGGTCGTCTCGTTCGGCACCATTCCGAACCCGCAGGCGCGCCGGATCCTCCTGGCTCGCTCGGGTAGCGTGCAGGGCTGCTTCGACGGCACTCGCTCGGGCCGGATGATGGTGACGTTCACGGTGTCGGATCAGAACGGGACCCAGGTGACCGTCACCGGTGGTCTACCGAACGAGAACACCTGTGTGCAGAGTGCACTCGGGATCCACCTCGAAGGCACGACCGGAACCTTCCGCGTGCCGCTGTCGTTCGCCGCGAAGTACTCGGCCGACTGAGTCGGTCCGCTCGAACCTGGTTCGAGCTCGGTTTCCCGTCGCTCGCCACCAGTCTGCTGGTTCCGCGTGTCCATGCCTTCGTAGGACCAGTGGGTGGCGAGCGACGGGGTTTTTTCGTTTGATCTCTATTGGTGTCTCTTGCACACTAAGAAGAATGGATGTCGTCATCCCGGGCATTGGTAGACGGTATGTCGACGGTGATTCGCTCGATCTCTCGGCGCCGTTGGTGTTCACGGTCCCCGACGTGCTGACCGCCGGCGACTGCAAGATGCTGATCGGCATGCTGGAGGGTCAGGGCTTCGACGAGGCTCCGATCACCACGATCGCCGGCCCGGTGATGAACAAGCAGATCCGCAACAACACGCGGGTGATCTTCGACCACCAGGAGCTCGCGAATCGGATCTACGCGAAGCTCGAGCACGCGCTGCCGGTCGTGTGCGGCACCAAGCCGGTGGGTGCGAACGAACGGTTTCGCGCGTACCGCTACGAGCCGAGCCAACGCTTCGCGCCGCACCTCGATGGCTGCTTCCAGCGCGACGCCCGCGAGCGCAGCGAGCTAACGCTGATGATCTATCTCAACGACGGTTTCGGTGGCGGTGCGACCACGTTCCTCGACTACGAGCTCGAGGTGACGCCGAAGACCGGCATGGCGCTGCTGTTCCAGCACCGGATCCTCCACGAGGGAGCCGTGGTCACGAGTGGCACGAAGTACGTGCTGCGCACCGACGTGATGTACCGAGATCACTCCCACTTGGCTTCGACCTGACAGTATTCGTCGCCCCGCGTCCGGCACATCGGCTCCTCGGTCTTGACGTTCAGCCCGCCCGACAGCTCGATCGAGCGCTCGGCCCACCCTGCCACCGCCATGCAGTGCACGCGATGAGGTGTGGCGAACCCACGAATCCGCAGCACCGCGGTCTTCGGGCCGCGCGTCAGCACCTCGAGGTAGCCGGAGTCGTAGTGCGCGCTCCACAGCCGCACGGCCCGCCCGAGGATCCAGTGCGTGGTACCGACCTTGAAGAACAGCCGATAGATGGTCGTCAGGTTCGCATCGGCGCCGTAGCGACCGAGCTCGTGGATCAAGCCGAGGTCGCCCTTTCCAAACACGCGGTCGATCGTCTCGTTGAGCTCGATGAACTGGTCGAACGGGTACCACTTCGCCTTGTTGACCCCTTCGGAGAGGGTGTGACAGAGGTCGGGCGAGACCTGGGCGCGCAGGCGCTCCATTCCAGCGTTGCCATGCCCCAACTGCACCCATAGGACACGCGACGACAGCGCGCTGCCCTTGACGTTCGCCACGTGCCTATCCTACTCCGCTCGGGTGACTACGAGCCAATCTCCTGATCCGCTCCGCCGCCTCGAAGACATGGAGGCGCGCGCCCAGCTCGCCGGGGGCAAGGCCCGCGTCGACAAGCAGCACGAGGCCGGCAAGCTGACCGCGCGCGAGCGCATCGAGGCGTTGCTCGACGAGGGCAGCTTCGTCGAGCTCGACAAGTTCGTCACCCACCGCTGCGCCGACTTCGGTATGCAGGAGCAGAAGATCCTCGGCGACGGCGTCGTCACCGGGCATGGCCTCGTCGACGGCCGCCAGGTGTGTGTGTTCGCCCAGGACTTCACGGTGTTCGGCGGCTCGCTGTCGGGTGCCTACGCCCAGAAGATCTGCAAGGTGATGGACCTCGCCACCAAGATCGGGTGCCCCGTCGTCGGGCTCAACGATTCGGGTGGTGCGCGGATCCAGGAGGGCGTCGAGTCGCTCGCCGGCTACGCCGACATCTTCCTGCGCAACGTCCTCACCAGCGGTGTGGTCCCGCAGCTGTCCGCGATCATGGGGCCGTGCGCCGGCGGGGCCGTGTACTCGCCCGCGATCACCGACTTCATCCTGATGGTGGATCGTACGTCGTACATGTTCATCACCGGGCCTGAAGTCATCAAGACGGTGACCCACGAGGAGGTCTCGAAGGAACAGCTCGGCGGCGCCATGACGCACGCGAGCAAGTCCGGCGTCTCGCACTTCACCGAGCTCGACGAGGTCTCCTGCATCGCGCGCCTGCGCGAGCTGTTGTCGTTCATGCCGAACAACAACAACGAGGATCCACCGCTCCGCCCGACGCAGGATCCTGCCGATCGCGCAGATGCCGCGTTGGATTCGGTCGTTCCTCTGGAGTCCAACAAGCCGTACGACATCAAGAAGATCATCCATGTGGTCGTCGACGACGGGCACTTCGTCGAGGTTCACAAGGACTACGCGAAGAACATCGTCTGCGGCTTCGCGCGCTTCGATGGTCGCTCGACCGGCATCGTCGCGAACCAGCCGAATCACCTCGCCGGGTGCCTGGATATCGACGCGTCGATCAAGGCCGCGCGCTTCGTGCGGTTCTGCGACTGCTTCAACATCCCGCTGGTCACGTTCGTCGACGTGCCAGGATTCTTGCCCGGTACCAACCAGGAGTACGGCGGCATCATCAAGCACGGCGCGAAGCTGCTCTACGCGTTCGCCGAGGCCACGGTTCCGAAAATCACCGTGATCACGCGCAAGGCCTACGGTGGCGCCTACGACGTCATGGCGTCCAAGCACATCCGCGCCGACATCAACGTGTCCTATCCGGCCGCAGAGATCGCCGTGATGGGTCCCGAGGGTGCGGTCAACATCATCTTCAAGGGCGAGCTCGACAAGCTCACCGACCCGACGGAGAAGGCCGCGGCCCGGGCGAAGTTCACCGCCGAATACAAGGAGCGGTTCGCCAACCCCTACAAGGCGGCCTCGCTCGGCTACATCGACGAGATCATCCGTCCCCGCGACACCCGCTGGACCATCATCCGCTCGCTCCGCACCCTCGCGAACAAGCGCCAGAGTAACCTTCCCCGCAAGCACGGCAACATTCCGCTGTAGCCGCTGTAGTACGATGACTCGCATGTTTCGGGGGATCGCGGTCCGCTTGCTGCTGCTCGTCGCGACGTTGTCCACCGACACCGTCCGTGCCGACGATCAGCCCAGCTCGGCGCAGAAGGCCGCGATCTTCGCGAAGTCTTCGGTCGTGCGCGTGCTCGGCTTCTACGAGATCACGTTCTCGCTCGGTACCAACTCCGCCAAGGAGTACATCGGCGGCATGGGGTCGGGGTTCTTCGCCTCGGCGGACGGCTACGTCGTCACCAACGCGCACGTCGTCGAGGACATCAAGAAGGGCGACGACGAAGCGAAGAAGACGGGCCTCCGCCAGATCTTCGCCAAGCTCGCCCGCACCCCCGATTTCGGGCGCCTCACCGAGGAGCAACGACAAGAGCTCGCCGAGACGCTCTACAAGAGCGCGGTCGTCACCAAGAACAACGACATCGTCCTCGCCGATGGCGCGAAGATGAAATACGAGGTCGTCCAGTACGGCAAGCCCGGCGAAGGCACCGACGTCGCGATCATCAAGGTCGACACCAAGGACGCGCCGAACCTCACGATCGCCGACTCCGAGCGCGTCGAGCTCCAGGACAAGGTCCTCGCGATCGGCTACCCGGGCGCCGCCGACATGCAGGGCCTGCTCGACGACAAGTCGCAGCTCGAGGCCTCGATCAACGACGGCGCGATCTCTGCGATCAAGCGCACGCCCTCGGGCGATCCCATCATCCAGATCACGGCGTCGATCACGCACGGTAACTCCGGCGGCCCCACGATCAACGACAAGGGCGAGGTCATCGGTCTCTCGACCTTCGGTTCGAAGGGCGAAGTCCAGGGCTTCAACTTCATCGTCGCGTCGCAGACGGTGAAGCGCTTCCTCAAGGAGGCGAAGGTCAACACGGCACCGTCCTCGACGGCGAAGGCCTGGCGCAAGGCGCTCGAAGCGATGTGGGCCGGCGATCTCGACGCCGCGATCCAGGGCTTCGACGAGGTCCAGACGCTGTTCCAGAACCACGCCGAGGCGCCGCGTCAGATGAAGCACGCGCGCACGATGAAGAAGGAAGGCAAGGGCAAGAAGCCCGCGCCGGTGGCGACGGAAGGCTCGGGATCCGAATCCGGCGGTGGTGGTGGCGGTAGCTCGGCTGCCGGCATCGCGATCGCGTTCATCCTGATCGGTGCGATCGTGCTCGTGATCGTGATCGTGGTGATGAAGAAGAAGAAGGCGGCGCCCGGCGCACATCCGGGTCATCCGCAGCAAGCGCGCCCGCAGATGGGTCAGCCAGGTCCGCAGCAGGGACATCCGGGTCAACCACACATGCCCCCGCCCGGTGCCTACGGGCAGCCGCAGGGGCAAGTAGCCAGGACGATGGCGATCGGCGCACCGCAACAGCATGCGCCGGTCGCGGCCACGGCGTTTGGTTCGCTGACGCTCGGAGCGTTGACCTGCACGCGTGGGCTGCTCATGGGTCAGCGCTTCACGTTCGGTCCGCAGGGCTTGTTGATCGGTCGGCAGCCCGGTGTGGCGCAGATCGTGATCAACGACCCGCGCTCGTCAGGCAAGCACGTGTGGATCGGCTACGAGAACGGGATGCTGGTCGCGATCGATCAGGGCACGACCAACGGCACGTTCGTCAACGACGTGCGCAATGGCCGGATCAGCAAGGCGCCGCTCAAGGATGGCGACGTCGTGATCGTGAGCGAACCCGACTGCCTGAGCCTGACGATCAAGCTGAGCTAGGGTCGCGCGACTACGAGCCGCGACGCGACTTCGTCCATCCATGATTCGAGCTTGATCGTGTGCATGCCGTCGAGTCCTGCAACATCAGCCCCGGTGGGCAGCTGGATTCCGTCGGGCGCGAGCTCATCAAGCGTGCGGCTGTTCAGTTCGGAGGTGATGGGCAGTTGGTCGAAGGCCAGACCGCACATCGCGCAGTGAAAGAACAGGCTCGTGGTTGGGAGCGCCTGAAGAACGAGGAGTGGGTCCCGACAAACCGGGCAGGCTCCGATCGCGAACACCAGAGCTGAGTCTGATCGGAGGTAACAACGGTGCGCTTCACGTGCTTGTCGCCAGCGTCTCCGGGTCTCAGGTGACGCCATCAGCCATGAGAATTCACGCATTTCATCCAGCCACTGGATCCGTTGTGCGAGGGTGCTGGTGGCGAAGCGTTCGAGGATCTCGTCCGATACCTGGTAGCTGAACCCAACATCACTCACGGACCATTCCTCTTGGCGATCCGCTCCAGATGTTCGAGGTCAGCAAGGTCCTGCGGCCGACTCGCTCGTCGCTTCATGGCCACGAGATCTTCGAGAGATGCGACGCGCACCACCATGTCAGCGGCTGTTCGTCGGATGGCACGCGAAACGATGCCATCTGGATCGAGGGAAGGAGCCACGAGGATGTCGACCTCTCGCAGCGGATTGGATGGGTCTGTGAAGGTGACAGCAATCAAGTTGCGGTCGGTCTCCAGCTCGACCCGCTTCGAGACCTCCGCGATCGTCTCGAGCACGAATGGGAGGCGGCAACGCAAGCCGAGAGCTTCGAGCACGAGGCGACAATCGTGGAGTGCTTGTTCACTCGTCGCGACGACGATATCGACGTCATAGGTCATACGAGGTACGCCGTGGATGTTCACCGCGACGCCACCGACCACGGCGTAGCTGATGTTGGCAGCTTCGAGCGCTGCGAACAGTTCCTTGATGAACACGGCCTCAGCATACCCCGAGCCTCGTGCGCACCGCCGTTCGATTGTCACGCCGACATCTCGAGGTCTCGAAGACCACAGCGCGGGAAGGTCGAGCGTCAGCGCGCCAGCGTGAGGCTGAGCATGAACGTCCGCCCGTTCTGGGGCATCACATTTGCGGCGTACGGTGCCGCCGGCAACGCGTACTGCCAGTTGAACAGGTTGTAGACACCGCCCGCGTAGCGCAGCCCGTGCTTCGCGATCACGCCCGAGAGCACGAGGTCGGCCACCACCGCGCGATCAGACTTGGCGTTCAGCGTAGTGTCGATCCGGCGGCGGTCCTCGAACGCGGCGCGTACGGCACCCGACAACGTGCTCGGGATGATCGGGACGATGAACTTCGCACCCGCATAGTGCGTCGGGGCGTTCGGCAGGATGCGGCTCTGGCTCACCCCCGGATCGGCGACCGGCGGCTCGCTGTAGCGACCGTGGATGTAACCGTAGTTGAGCGACGCCATCATGCCGGCGCGGAAGTCGCGACGGAGCTCGAGGTCGGTGCCGAGGAGGCGCTGATCGGCGTTGCTGTTGCGATAGTAGATCGCGGCCGCGTCCGCACCGCTCTGCGCGGCACACGCGTCCCCGACGGGGACGGTCTCGATGAAGTCGCGCGCGAGCGTGCCGTGCACCGAAGCCAGCCCCACCCAGTCAGGGTTGAAGCGGTGACTGCCCTCGAGCTCCGCCGAGTAGATGTTCTCGGGCGAGAGCTTGCTGCCACAGGTGGTGCTCTGCACCTGGGTGACCCCGGCGTCGTTGTAGAAGAACTCGTAGGCGCTGGGCGCGCGGAACGCGCTACCGCCCATCAGCTTGATGATGTCCTTCTCGGTGGGACGTGCGATCACGGCGATGCGCGGTGCGAACGCCGGGAACGTCGTCGCGCCGTCGTCCATGGCGAAGGTGTTGCCCTCGAGGTTCCAGTAGTCGAAGCGCAGGCCGGCCTGGACGCGGAGGCGCTTCGAGGGGCGCCAGTCGACGAGCCCGCTCGCCGACAACACCTGATACGGCGTGTTGACGTGGAGCCCCGGCTCGATCGTCTCGTGCGCGAGATCGAAGTTACCGCCCTCCATGTTGACGCGCGTGTGGATGGTGGCATCGCCGCCGATCGAGACCCTCAGCTTCGGCGTGAGCTCGTGCGTGACGCGGGCCTCGGCGCCACCCCACCAGCTCTTGTAGGTCTCGAAGTAGTTCGTCGAGTCCGGTTCCCCCGGGACAGGAGCCTCGACGTCGTACCAGTAGTCGAGGTGGTAGTAGGCGTAGTTTGCGTGCGTGCGTACGAGGAGCTTCGTCTTCTTGTCGAGGTTGGTCTTCAGCTTGAGCTCAGCGAGGAACCGCTGATCGTCGCCGTGGTTGCGCGGGTCGCCGAACCGCGACGAGTAGTTGCCGGTCGGAACGTTGTTCTCGCGCGAGGTCCAGAACGTCTGCAGCGTCAGGTCCTTCCACCACATCTTGGCGGTCGCGGTGTACGCGTCGAACGCGTCGAAGTTGGCGGTCTCCATGCCACCGACGGTGACCGTGCGTCCCTGCGAGGTCGCGCCGGCCACCGAGGCCCACATCCCGAGGTCCCCCCGCTTCTCGGTGAACCCGACGCGTGCGCGCGCGGTCGAGTTGTCGTAGCTCGAGATCGATCCGTGGACACCGTCGGGCTCCTCGCGATCCTTCATCACCAGGTTGACGACACCCGACACCGCGCCGGTGCCGTACAGCACCGACGAGGGGCCGCGAACGATCTCGATGCGCTGCACGTCGCCTAGATCGACGCGACCATCGTAGTGGATGAACGGCTGATAGAGGATGTTCTCGTTGAGCACCGCGCCATCGGAGAGCACCAGCAAGCGGTTCGAGAAGTCGTTGGCCTGGCCGAGGCCGCGGACCGCCGCGTTGCCGTAGATGCTGTCGAAGTTGACCGCGAAGCCGCGCGCTCCGCGCACCGCCTCGAGGATGGTGGGATAGGCGAACGCCTCGAGCTCCTGCGGGGTGATCACCGTGACCGAGGCCGGCGCATCGTCGATGCTCTCGGTCTCGCGCGAGGCCGCCGACACCGAGCGCTCGGGCTGCAGGCGAAGATCGCGCAGATCGGTCTGGGTGTTGGTCCGGATCTCGATCTCGCGCTCGATCGGCAGGTAGCCGCGCAGGCTGATCCGCACGGTGCGCTTGCCGATCGGAATGTTCGGGATCACGGCCGGCGTGAAGCCGTAGACCTTGCCGTCGACCTCGATCATCGCGTTGGCCTCGTCGGCCGAGACCAGCAGCGACCCGACGACCGAGGTCGCACTCGCGGCAACGCGCACGGTCTGCTTCTCGGCGATCGTGAATGACTGCGGCGCGACCGCGTAGCCCGAGCGCTCGAAGTACGCGATGTGTTGCCCCGGAGGTAGCTCGAGCGAACATGGCAGGACGCACGCGACGGCGCCGCGCTCGTCGTCGATCCGCATGCTCGTGCCACTCGGACCGGTGATCTCGAGCTTGCCGAGGATCCGCACGAGGTCGACCTTGACCTCCTTGACCTGACCGATACCGACCTCGAGGTCGCTGGTGATCGACGGCTCGTAGCCTGCGAGCTCGACGACGAGCTTGTACGTGCCTGCCTTGAGCCCGAGCCTCGCCGGTGACGTGCCGATCGATCCGAGGTCCTTGCGATCGACGTACACCGTCGCACCCGGTGGCGAGGTCTCGACCTTGATCACCGCGACCTTCGGCGCGACGCGAGCGAACGCCTCGACGACGTCGGACTTGAGCTTGGTGTCCCCGCCCTCGCCGCGACCGGCATCGACGTAGTAGCGATACGCGTCGGGATAGCGCTGGAGCTGCTCGTACGCGCGCGCGATGTTGAACATCACGTTGCGATTCGGCACCAGTCGGTTCGAGGCCAGGAAGTGCTCGAGTGCGGACGTAAAGTCGCCCTTCGAGTAGGCGGTGGCGCCGATCCCGAACTGGAGATCGGCTTCGTCGGCAACCCCGTCGGCAAAGGCGTTGCCGAGCGCAAGCGACGTGGACAGGACCGCGAGTCCGATCGTTCTGAGCCTCATCTCTACTGCTGCTTTCTCAGCGAGTCAGACGAATATCGAGATTCGGCTTGGTGTCGCTGTTACTACCACTGCGTGGTTTGGCCGTGCTGGTCGGACGCGGAGCTGTGGTTCCCACGACGTTTCGCTTGAGCACCAGCTCGAACGACCCGCCATCTGCACCCTCGAAGACATGCTCCAGCCGGGCGTACCCGGGCTCCGAGACGACGAGCGTTCGCGAGCCACGGCGCGCGTCGAGCTCGAGGTCGACCGGGGTCTTGCCGAGTAGCTTTCCGTCGAGCGTGACTGTGGCGCCGATCGGCTTGGTGCCGACCTGCAACCGGACCTTGGGGATCGCCGGTTCGCCTTGCGTGGCGCTTCCCTTGCTCGGCTCGATCGCCGGCGCCGGACCGACGACGCGCGGAGGTTTCTCCGTGCGGTTGTCGATCCTGTCGGGTGTGACGGGGACGCGCTGTTCCGCGACCGTCGGCGCCGGATCGCGCTGCATCATGATCACGACGATCACGGCGATGACGCCCAGGATGGCGAACACGAGCGCGATCAGCAACGGACGGCGGGATGCTGGCACCGGCGCGACAGGGAGCTGCGCCGCGATCGCCGGTGCGGTCGGCGAGATCATCGGCTGCGCCACCGGGATCATCGGCTGCGATCCGCTGATCGGGATCGGCTGACTCTGACGAAACGCCTTGGTCGAGCCATGCTGCGCGTCGATCAATAGACGATCCGCGCCGGGAGGCAGCACGCTCTCGAGCTCGCTGAGCAGATCGTCGAGGTGCTGGTAGCGATCCTCCGGATCCTTGGCGAGCGCGCGCTCGAGGATCGCGCCGAGCTCGGGAGCCAGCTCGGGGTTGACCTCGCAGGGTCTGGGGAGCGGCGCCGAGACCTGGAGCTGGAGGACCTTGAGCAGCGAGTCGTCGCGGAACGGCACCCGCCCGCACATCATCAGGTAGAGCACGACCCCGAACGAATAGATGTCGGCGCGGTGATCGACGTCGTCGCCGCGACACGCCTCGGGCGACATGAACATCGGGCTCCCGAGCGTCTGGCCCATCTTGGTCAGCTTCGGGTTGATCGGTGCCTTCGCGATCCCGAAGTCGACGACCTTGACGTTCCACCGGTTCTGGCTGCGCTGGACCAGGAAGATGTTCTCGGGCTTGACGTCGCGGTGGACGATGCCTTCGGCGTGCGCGTGGGCGAGCGCGCGTCCCAGCGGCACCGCGATCGAGACGATCTCCTCGATCGTGATCGGCCCGTTATCCAGCCGTTGATCGAGCGTCTGACCGCGCAGCAGCTCCATCACGAAGAACGGGCGCTGATCGTTGGTGACCCCGAAGTCGGAGATCGTCACGATGTTCTCGTGATCGAGTTGCGACGCGGCGTGCGCTTCCTGGGTGAACCGCGCGCGCGCCTCGAGGTTCGCGGCGAGCTCGACCGAGAGCACCTTCGCGGCGAACCGCTTTTGCAGGGTCTGGTGCTCGACGAGGTAGACCACGGCCATGCCGCCGAACCCGATGGGTTCGATGACGTAGTAGTCCTTGCCGAGTAGAGTCCCGACAACAGGATCGGTGTGCGCCGCAGACACGATATCCACCGTGCGGGAATGCAGAACGCTCTACAACCGTCACCGGCGTACTTTTCTAGTCACGTGACACGGGGTGTAAGTAACCCACTGCCGCGACCCCACATCGCTACGCTCGCTCGAACAGCACCGCCGAGCCGAGCCCGGCGGCGCCCGAGACGCACGCGACACCATAGCGCTCGCCGCGACGCTCGAGCTCGTCGACGACGTTGAGCGCGAGGATCGCGCCGGTGGCACCGAAGGCATGGCCGAGCGCGATCGTGCCCCCGTTTGGATTGAGGCGATCGTGATCGACGTCGAAGGTGCGCATGAAGCGTAGGCACAGCGCGGCGAACGCTTCGGCAAATTCGAACACGGCAACATCGCGGGCTGCGAGGCCGGCCTTGCGGAGGACCTGCTCCGCGGCGAGCTGCCCGGCGGTCAACATGATCACCGGCTCGACGGCGCAGGTCGCGGTGGCGACGATGCGTGCGCGGGGGCGGAGGCCGAGCCTCGTGGCCGTCTCGTGGTCAGCGATCGCGAGCACGGCCGCGGCATCGGCGAGCTGCGGAGAGTTGCCCTTGGTGTGGAGGTGGCGAAGCGGCGTGGCCTGGGGATAGCGCGCCTGCGCGATCGCGTCTGCGACGGGATCCGCGAACAGCGGCGGGAACGTGGCGATCGTCGCGCGATCGGGTGCACCGTCGAGGAGCTCGTCGTGACCGAGGTTGTTGGTCGGCACCAGCGACGGAGGTTTCGACGCAGCGCGCGCCTTGCGACGGCTCGCATCGGCGTAGTCGTCGAGCGCCTCGCGGGTTGCTCCGTCGAGCGTCGCGACCAGATCTGCGCTGACGCCCATGTGGACGGTGCCGAGCTTCGCCGCGATCGCGGGATCGGTATAGAGCGGTCCGCGATCGGCGAGCATCGGCACGCGCGACACGGACTCGACACCACCGGCGACGATCAGCGACGCATCACCGGCGCGCACGCGCGAGGCCGCGGTCGCGATCGCGTCGAGCCCCGACGCGCAGAACCGATTGATCGTGACGCCCGGCGTGTTCCAGCCGGCGATCAGCGCCGCGGTGCGCGCGATGTTCGAACCCTGCGCGTCGACCTGCGTTGCACATCCGAGCACGAGATCCTCGACGGAGTCCGCGGGCACGCGGAGGTGCTCGAGCAGATGCGTGACGAGCTCGATCGGCGTCAGGGCATGGAGCGCGCCCTTCGGCGAGCCCTTACCGCGCGGCGTGCGCACACCAGCGACGACGAATGCTTCGCTCACGACATACCTCCCACGAAGATCGCTGCCCTGGTCACAGCGCGCTCGCGGGCGCCCAGCACGCGTGCGTACCACTCGAGATTCGTGCGGGCAACGCGACGCGCGCGACCGGACCATTCGAGATCTTCGCTGCGTCGAAGATCTGGCACTCGGAACGATCGTTCGCGACATCGCTCGTGAAGGTGACGAGCCAGCCATCGTCCTCGGCGGTGGCACCGGGACGCGGCGCCATCGGCGATTCGCTCGCGTAGGTACCGGCGGGAAACTGATAGCGATCGATCGCGCCGGACTCGAAGTCGTAGCGCACGAGACCGTCGAACAGGAACCAACCCTTTGGCGCGGTCATCGACCACGCGTAGCGGTTGCGGCGACCGGGCTGCAAGTAGTTGAGCGACGGGAACTCGGAGATGTCGTCGAACAGTCGCTCCTCGGTGCAACGGCCCGTCGAGAGATCCAGGCGCCAGCGATGCGGACGCGCGCCGAACGCGTGGAGATCGACCATCGTCTTGAGCCCGGCGTAGATGCCGTCGGCGGGATTCGGGCGCGGCATCGGATCGGTCTGGAAGTAACCGTCGAGGACGATCGTGTTGCCGTCCTCGTAGGCGTTGATCCAGTGCAGCACGTAGGTGGGCGCGGCTTCGAACCAGCGCGGCTCACCACCGCGACGCGGCACCACACCGAGACGCGTCGGCAGATCGGGGCGCCACTTCGGGCGGTAGACGCCCTTCGCGAGGAGCTCGGGCTCCCAGAACAGCGGCAGGTCGTTGAGGATCGCGTAGTGCTCGGTGAAGGCCATGTCATGCGGCAACCGCGGACCGGGTAGCGGCACGGGCTGGTGATGGACGAGCGTGCCGGTCGCGTCGACGAGTCCGTAGTGGAGATACGGCGCGGTCGTCGAGTAGGAGAAGAACAGCAGCTCGCCCGTCGCGGGATCGAGCTTCGGGTGGGCGGAGATGCCGGCAGGCGGAACCCAGCTGGCCTTGCCCCGATCGTCGAGCGTCGCCGGGTCGAGGCTGTACGCGTCGCCGCATTGATAGAACGTGGTGAGCGCCTGACCTGCGTGGACGATGACGTCCGTCGACGACGCGTCTTTCATCGCGCCGCGTGCTCCCCAGCCTGGGCGCAGCGACTTCGCCGGCGACTCGATGATGCCTGCCCACTGCGGTGCACCAGCCTCGAGCTCGGCGGCGAGTCCGGTGGTGCGTACGAAGCGATTGCGATAGTTCGCGCGACCGCCCGAGAACCGGATGCCGTGCACCATGCCGTCACCGTCGAACGGGTGATAGCGGCCGATCGCGTCCATCACCGGGTTTTCGGTGTTGCGGAGATACAGACCGTCGAGCTCGACGGGGATCGCGCCTTCCAACACGTCGAGATCATCGGCGTCATACTCGACGAACGTCGGCTGCCACGCGCCGGTGCGGTACGGATGATCGTCGCCGGCGGGTAGCCGGTTCGGCAGCCGGCGGACTTCACGAACCTGCATCGCGCAACGTTACTCGCCGACAGCGCGTCTGGGTATGCTGTGCGCATGTTCGTGCTCGGTGGCGCCCAGAGTGATTTCGCGCGGCACCTGTCCCGCGAGGGTCGAGAGATCTCGGATCTCGTCGGAGATCTGGTCGACGGCGCGCTCGCGGATGCGCAGATCGAGGCGGCCGAGGTCGGCGTGATCCACGTCGGTAATGCGTTCGGCCAGCTGTTCAACCGCCAGGGCCAGCTCGGTGCGATGCCGGCGACGGTGCGTCCCGCGTTGTGGGGCGTGCCGGCCGCACGCCACGAGGCAGCCTGCGCCTCCGGATCGATCGCGATCCTCGCGGCGATGGCCGAGCTCGCGGCGGGTCACTACGACGTCGCGCTCGTGCTCGGCGTCGAACAGGAGCGAAACGTTGGCGGTGAGGAGGCTGCGAAGCATCTTGCTGCGGCGGCGTGGATCGGTCACGAGGGACAGGACGCGCGCTATCTGTGGCCGCACATGTTCTCGAAGCTCGGCGACGCCTACGCCGAGCGCTGGGGGCTCGAGCAGAAGCACCTGACCGCGATCGCGGCCAAGAACCTCGGCAACGCACGCTCGAACCCGAACGCGCAGACGCGGAGCTGGACGATCGAGCACGAGATCCTCGCATCGGATGGCAGCGATCCGCGCAACGCGATCGTCGAGGGCCGGTTGCGACGCTACGACTGCGCGCAGGTCACCGACGGTGGTGCCGCGATCGTGCTCGCCTCACCGCGGTTCACCGGAGCATGGGCAGCCAAGCGCGGGCGCACGACCACCCCACGCATCCTCGGCTGGGGACATCGCACGGCCGGCCTCTCGCTCGACAGCAAGCTCGAGCGCAGCCGCGGCGGCGGTCTGCTGGTGCCTCACGTCGCCGAAGCCATCGAGGATGCGCGCAAGCGTGCGAATCGGTCGCTCGACGCGATCTCCGCCTTCGAAGTGCACGACTGCTTCACGACCACCGAGTACCTCGCGATCGATCACCTCGGGCTAACGCCGCCCGGCGAGTCGTGGCGGGCGATCGAGAGTGGCGAGACCGAGCGCACCGGTCGCCGACCCATCAACCCGAGTGGTGGCTTGATCGGTGGAGGGCATCCCGTCGGTGCGACCGGCGTACGGATGACGCTCGATGCCGCGCGCCAGGTCACCGGCAGGGCCGGAGCGTGTCAGGTCGATGGCGCGACTACCGTACAGACCCTCAACCTCGGCGGCAGTGCGACCACGGTCGTCAGCTTCGTCCTCGGAGAGTCGAGCCCGTAAGCCCGCGGAGCTACTTCGGGCACTCGACGGCGGTGACCTTGCCGGCGAGCTTCACCGGGTACTTCATCACCTCGATGTCTCCCGCGATCTCGATCTCGCCGGGAGCGACTGGGGTCGGCTTCACGGTGATCTTCTTCTTGTCGAACGTCTGATCCGCGGACTGCTTCAGTAACGAGCCGCCGAGCGAGACCTGGAACGGATCCTTGTCGGCCTTTTCTTTCCACGAGATCTCGACGGACATCTCACCGCTCTGCCAGCTCTTGCAGGTCTCGGGGCCGGTCGTGAGCTTTAGGTGCACCCAGCCGCCTCCATTCGACGAGATCTGCGCACCGCGCACCGGCAGCTTCTTGCCGGCGACCTCGATCGTGGCCGGCATCTCGGGCGGCAGCGCCGGCGCATCCTTGGCCTTCGCGGGTTCGCAGCCCAGCGCATCGATCGTGCCCTTGACCTCGATCTCGTGCGTGTCCTTGCCGGCGCTGCTGGTCTTGAAGTCGACCTCGGCGGTGAAGGTCGACTTCGGGGCCGCATCACCCGTGGTCACGGCCGGGCCGGCGTTGGTCTGCGAGGTCATCCCGCTGTAGTACGTGGACTTGACCTCGGACTTGACCGAGCCATCCGGCTGCAACGCGTTGCCGAGGTTGACGTCGAACGTGACCTCGCCCTCGTGAATGCTGCGCATCGAGCCGGTGACCTCGTCACAGCCGACCGGAACCGACGACGCGATCACCCGGATGCCCTCGCTGGTCTTCCATGCGAGCGCTTGCTGGATGTCGACGGGTTTGCCGTCGAGCGTGACCTTGAGCTTGCTCTGTGGACGCGCCGTGCCGGTGGGCGCACGATCCTTTCTCGCAGGCTTGTCGCCCATCGAGGGCTTCGGATCATCCTTGGGGGCGTCCTTCGATTCCTTGCTTCCACAACCGAGCGCGAGCAACACGACGAGGAACTGACTTCGCATGCGGCGACGCTACTACGTGCGCCCGTCCTGCACCCGTTCCGTGGCAAGCTCACGCGCCGTGCGTGCGCTGACACTGGTGGTGCTGCTGCTACTCGGCTGTCGCCCCGACAAGCCGCCGGCACCGTTGCCGCCGCTCGCCTCTGCCGCGTACGCGAACTACCTCGATGGCAAGCTCGCCGGCTACCGTGACGACTGGACCGCCGCGGTCGATGCATTGACCGCCGCTGCAGCTGCGGCACCGGATCAGCCGATGGTCGCCGTCGAGCTCGCGCGTGCGCAGGTGCGCGCGAAGCAGGAGGACGCGGCGAAGGCAACGCTCGCGGCCGCGCGCGCGAAGTGGCCCGGGCATTCCCAGATCTGGATCGCGTCGGGCGATCTGCTCGCGAGGTCGTCGCCTGCCGAGGCGATCAGGGCGTATCGCAAGGCGATCGAGCTGGAGCCGAGCGAGGAGAAGGCCTATCTCGGCATCGCGAAGCTCGAGACCAAGCCCGAGATCGCGATGGCCGTGTTGACCCGCCTTGTCAAGCAGGTGCCGACGTCGATCGAGGGTCGCTACCGGCTCGGGCAGCGTCTGGCGATCGCGCGCAAGCTCGATCCCGCGATCGCGCAGCTCCAGAAGGTGCTCGAGCTCGATCCCGACCATATCGACGCCCGCCTCGATCTCGCGCGTGGGCTTCGCATGAAGGGCAAGCTGCCCGAGGCGATCGCACAGACGCGCTCGGCCTTCGATCGCGCGGGCCAAGCACTGGATCTCGCCGAGGAGCTGTTCTACTTGCTCCTCGAAGCCGACGATCAGCAGGCCGCACTCGATCTACTGACGCTGCTCGACGACGAACGCAGCGATGCCGACGCGCTGGTCAGCGTGGCGCGGCTCTACCGTGGGCTCGGTCGGCTGGTCGAGGCCCGTGTACTCGCGCAGCGAATCGGTAAGTCCGATGCCGATCTCGGCACGCTGCTCGAGGGAGAGATCGCACTCGCTGCAGGTGACACCTCGAGCGCCGCGAAGCGCGTGCTCGGGATCGACAAGGCGTCCGAACGCTTCGCCGATGCGCGCAAGGTCGCGGCGAATGCACACCTCACCGCCGGCGATCCGCAAGCTGCCCTCGATGCACTCGCACCGGCGCGAGCGGCGAAGCCCACCGATCTCGAGCTCGCCACGCTCGCAGCGTTCGCGCTCGTCGATCTCAAGCGTGCCGAGGAAGCGCGGATGGCCCTCGCGCCCCTCGGTGATTCGGCCTCCGCCACGTTCGCGCGTGCACGTGTCGCCGATCGCGCGGGCGATCACGCGAATGCGATCGCGATCTGCGAAGCGCTGCTCGCTGTCAAACCCGACCTCGGTCACGTGCTCAACCTCGCCGGCTATCTGCTCGCCGACGCGAACCAGCGGCTCGACCTCGCCGAGAAGTACCTGCTGCGTGCGCGCGACCTGTCTCCCGGCGATCCCGCGGTGCTCGACAGCTACGGCTGGCTACTCCTCAAGCAGAAGCGCACCCGGGAGGCCGTCCGCGTCCTCGATCGCGCCGCTCGGTTCGCCCCGCTCGAGGCCGAGATCCAGGTCCACCTCGCTGCGGCGTGGCTCGCCGATGGGGCGCCACGCACGGCAAACGCCACGCTCGATCGTGCGGTCGCCTTGAAGCCGTCGCCGAGGGTGCAGAAGAAGCTCGACGAGATCCGCGCCTCGATCCCGCACTAAGCACGGTCGCGCGAGCCAAATCCCTCGGCAGGGCTGCGGCCTGGCAAGCTACGTGCGCCGTGGGTAGGACCGGTGATACGCTTGGAACCATGAAGCGTCTCGCTGCCATCGCATTGCTCGTCGCCGCCTGCGGAAAGTCCGCCTCGGAAGACCAGTGCAAGGCGCTCCTCGATCACCTCGTCGATCTCGAGTTCAAGAAGGCCGGCACCAACGCCCAGGCCGATGCCCAGAAGACCGACCTGGCGAAGCAGAAGGCCGCCGTGGCCGAGGCCCGCTGGGGCGACTTCCTCGAAGCGTGTCAGCAGAAGACGGCGAAGGAGCGGGTCGAGTGCGCGATGGCCGCGACCGATATCGACAACGTCGCGAAGTGCGACAGCGACAGCGAGTAGTCAATTCGTCCGAAACGACCGGATCATCCGGTCGGAGTCACCCGAGCCTGCGGGCTGCGCGATCACCGCATAGCCGCGGTTACCTTTGACGACGAGGCGCACCGCGCGGACCACGTCACCCTCGCGGACGTCGAACAGGCGTTCCGTCGGCGAGGACTCGTGCTCGACGATCTGCTTGTCGCGCGCCATGCCGTCGCGCGTGAAATCGAGCCACAGCCCGGCGTCGGAGACCTCCATCCACATCACCAGGTACTCGGACGACCACACCTTGGAGTTGATGAACGTCTGCGGCGAGGTCTCTTCCTTGATGTTGCCGGGCATCTCGACGGTGAAGCCTGCCGTCGGGTGAGTGAAGGTCTCCCAGTGCGCGGGGACGGCGAGGAACAGCGCGACGGCCGCGGCGGCGAGGCCGAACACCCAGGTCGCCAGCAAGCCCGCCGTCGCACCTGCCGAGGGAGCGCGCGTGGTCGCCGCATCGAGCAGCGTCTCCATCATCTGCGCCTGCGGCTTCGGCGTGCCGCGCCACTTCGCGTGGAGCTCGGTGGGGATCGTGTTCCAGATCGCGCGGTAGAGCGAGCGGCGTTGCGTGTCGGAGAGCGCGTGCGGATCGGCGGGGAGCTCGAGCGGGCGAAGCTTCTCTGCCTCGGCGAGCTGACGCTTGCGCGCACCGAGCGAGATCAGCATGAAGGCGCCGACCACCACGAAGATCCACTGATGGTAGATGATCGACGCGGCGACGATCCCGACCGCCGTGATCGCGCGCACGATGATCTCGAGGTGGCGATTGCGCGAGTAGAGGAGGACGCTGAACAGCTGCCCGCCGTCGAGGGGCTCGATCGGCAGCAGGTTGAGGGCGTTGACCACGATCAGCATCAACGCGAGCGTGTTCGCCCACTCGGTGACGCCGAGGACACCCAGGATCAGCCCCGCGATGATTCCCGGCAGCGGCCCGAGCAGCAGCACGAGCGCTTGCTTCCACCGCGCCACGCCGAGCCGCCGCCCCGAGGCCGCGGCCCCGAACAGCGGGATGAAGAAGATCCGGACGTCGGAGTAGCCGAACGCGCGCATCGCGATCGCGTGGCCGAGCTCGTGGACCATCAACACGCCGACGAGCAGCGCGAGATCGAGGATCGAGGAAGAGCCTCGGAGCATCGAGATCACGACGAACAGCCCGACCGTGACGAGCAGGAAGACCGTCTTCTGCTGGACCTTCGGCGGATGCAGCAGGAGCTTGACCGTGTCCTGGTAGTCGCGCTCCTCCATCGGATCGTCGAACGCGTTCGCGTCCTTCAGCGGTCCCGTCGGAACCGGTTCCTCGATCGCCGGCTCGGGTTGAAGCACCTCAGGCTCGCTCATCCAGCACCTCCAGCACCGCTGCCGCTGCCCGCTCGCCGACCGCCGCGGAGGCCGTCGCGCCATGACCACCGAGTGCAGCGGCCCAGACGAGCCACCGTCGAGCAGGATCGCGCCCGATCCGCATCTTGCGATCCGGTGCGAACGCCCGCTGACACGCCCATCGCTTGGTGATCACCGTGCCCGGCAGGCGCGAATCCCACCGAGCATCCGCATCGATCGAGGGCTCGTGCAGCATCGCGTCGACGCGCTCCGCATCGCACGGACATGCGAGGACACCATCGGCGTGCGGACGCAGATACAGCTCTCGCTCGCCAAGATGCCAGAGGTACGGCGCATCCGCCGGTGCGGTCATCTCGATGACGAACAGGTGCCGCTTGTACGCTTCGAGCGGCGGATCCTGCGTCCACGAACCGGCCCACGCACCGGACCCGTCGACGACGCAACGCGCTTCGATCGCACCGCGAGTCGTCTCGATCACGGCGCCGCGCGTCGACGGCGAGATCCGCTGCACGGCCGTGTCGAATTCGACCTCTCCCGCCAACGCCCGCAGGAGCCCGTCGAGCTCGATCACGCCATCGCGCGGGAACTCCACCGCCGCTTCGATCGCGATCTCCACGGACCAGTGCTGCGCCACCCTCGCTCGATCGACCATCTCGTGCGGAACGTCGAACCGGCGTGCGCGGACTCGGTAGTCCTCCGCTGCCTGTGCGCGATCGAAGGTCAGGAACCCGCCGGTCGGTCTCCAATGCGCTCCGAACCGCTCCCGCAAGAGCTGCGCACCACGAATCGTCAACTGTGACGTGTCGTCATCCTCGGCGAGCGCGCGCCCGAGCCCGGCGCCTCGCCCGCTCGCGTGGACGCCCAGCCCGGCCTCGCGCTCGAGCAGGGTCGCGCGGATGCCGCGCTCGCGCAGCGCCCACGCCGTCGCCGCACCGGCAAAGCCGGCCCCGACGATAACGACGTCCTCCAAACGCATCTCCGGCTTTTAGCACGCGTGGTGACGTTGACCGCGAGCCTGAGCGGCTGGCAGATTCCCGGCATGCCGAAGTTGACCCGGATCGATACCGGAGACGATATCGGCGAGATCACCGACAAACAGTTGGCGTTCCTCGTCGAACAGCTTGAGGAAGAGCACGAGGAAGACCAGGAGTACTTCATCGACCGCGACACGCTCGAGTTGATGTCCGACAATGGTGGCGACCCCGAGCTTCTCGCGGTGCTCGAGAAGGCGCTCGGCACCGACGACAGCATGACCATCGCCTGGGAGTAATCCTGGCCCTGGCGGATCCAGTGGCCGGCTAGCGTGGCCGAAATTGTCGGGACCGGCTAGTCCGGTTGCGTCACTGGGGCCTGGGATCTCCAGGGCTTGCCCACGACGCTTTGCGGCACTGGGCTTGCTGTTCGCCGGGGCATGAACCGCCTCGCAGCCACGCTCCTTGCCGCAGCCGCCCTGCTCCCCGTCGGGTGCACCGATGACGACTCCTTCCTGGACGGGGAGACGGTCAAGTCGGAGGACGGCAAGGCCGACTCGAGCCTGCTCGCGATGTTCATCGACGTCGAGTTCGATGGAAAGCTCGTCACCGACTTCTCGTTCGATAGCCGCAACACGATCGAGGACCAGCTCCTCTACACCGTGGGTCAGCTCAACGGGCTCAACGCGGTGGGCCGCATCGACAAGGCCGAGATCAGCAACGTCCAGAAGAAGACGGTCGGCGGCAAGACCGAGCTGACCTATCACGCGAAGTTGCCGGTGGCCTGGAAGAAGAGCGCCGGCATGCCGGCCTCGGTCGAGCTCAAGCTACCGCTCGATATCTCCAGCGCAGGTCAGAACGCCTTCGCCGACAAGTACAAGCACGACTGCGTCGACTTCGGCGCGCACGACGTCGACTCGGGCTCGATGTTCTACTACTACCGGCCGAAGAACACCGGCTGCAAGATCGACGCGGCCGACCTCCACACCGTGCAGGCCTCTGCCTCGCCGTCGCCCACCCAGTCGACCGGCAAGTTCCCCGAGTACAACAAGGTCTGGGAGGACGGCACGCTCGAAGTGCTCGCCATCTTCGGCAAGTTCGAGGACGGCGCGACGAGCGGCTCTGACGCCGGCATCGCGGCCTATAACGAGTTCGTCGGCTCGATGAAGCGCGAGCTCGCTGCCAAGCAGCTGACCACGATCCCGGCGAACGTGCCGAACGCCCCCGGCGTCGCGTCGCCCGACATCGAGTTCAACGCGGTGCTACCCGATGGCAAGAAGGTCCACGTCGTGGCGCTGATGACCGACAACGTCACCACCGGCCTGTCGCAGACCGCGTTCCGCACCCGCTACGAGACGCTGTCGACCCGCGCAGACTTCATCGTCTACAACGGTCACGCCGGCCTCGGCACCAACGTCCGCGCGCTCGCGCAGCGTGGCAAGTGGGTCAAGGGTCAGTACGTCATCGTCTACATGAACGGCTGCGACACGTTCGCGTACATCGACGACGCGCTCTACAACGCACACAAGGCGATCAACCCCGACGACACCACGGGCTTCAAGTACATCGACATCGTCAACAACGCGCTGCCGGCGTTCTTCGCCTCGATGTCGGGCGCGACCATGTCGATGTTCCGCGGCCTCCTCGACCAGGCGAACCCGCAGACGTACGAGCAAATCTTCCGCGGCATCGACAGCTCGCAGCTCGTCCTCGTCGCCGGCGAGCAGGACAACGCGTTCACCCCGGGTGGCGGCGGTACGCCGTCGACGTGGGGCGGGCTGACGGATTCCGGCAGCGTCAAGAAGAGCGAGTCCAAGAGGTGGTCGACGCCGGTCGTCGCCGCCGGTCGCTACACGTTCGCCATCACCGGCAACAACGACGCCGACCTCTACGTCCGCGTCGGCTCGGCGCCGACCACGGCGAAGTTCGATTGCCGCCCCTTCAAGACCGGCTCGAACGAGAGCTGCACCGTCACCCTCGCGCAGCCCGCACCGATCCACGTGATGGTGAACGGCTTCTCGTCGGCGGCGGCGAAGTTCGACATCACCGGCAAGAAGGACTAACCCCACAGCTCACCTCCACGGGCCCGCAGGAGTCGCTCCTGCGGGCCCGTACTCGTTTCGGGATACGCTGGCGGCATGTACCGAGACCGCGTCCCGCGCTGCGAAGGCTGTCAGGCAAACCTCGAGCAATACGGCGTGCGCAACAAGTGGCGGTGCCCGACCTGCGCCTCGGTCGTCATCGCGTCGAGCGAGCTCGAGACCGAGCTGGGTGAGCTCGGGCTCGGTCTCGCCGATCAGCTCGATACCTCGCGGCTCCTCGCCACGGCACGCGCGTGCCCGACCTGCGATGCGGGGATGAATCAGCTGAACATCGACGGTGTCGTGATCGAGCGCTGCCCGAAAGATCACACGCTGTGGTTCGACGCCGGCGAGCTCGGCAAGCTCCGCGCGACGGTGAGCGCGGATTCGGATTCGGTGCTCGTGCGGCTGTGGGATCGCTGGCTCCACGACAAGCCGTAGCTTTTGGCCTCCGGGCGAGCGAATCTCCTGGCGTGGCTGCACTGGTGCTCAGCGGCGTCTTGCTCGTGGGTCTGTTCGGCTGGTTGATCGCGTTGAAGGTTCGAGAGGCGCGTGCTCGCGGCCCGGTCGCGCCGTCGCGGTCGCCGCAACTCGTCGATCGCCCGCATGACCCGAGTCTGTGTGACTTCTGCGACGAGAAGCGCTCGACGACCTGTCCTGCGTGTACGCGTCCCTTGTGTGCGCTGCACGCGCCGTGGGGTGCCGGGATGTTCTGCGCGCTATGCAACGACGAGTGGGAGATGGGTGCGCGGCGTCGCGGGTTCCTGATCGGGCCGTTGGTCGTGGTGGCGATGATCGTGATCACCGGGATCATTGTCGTGATCTCGGAGCTCGCGTCCGTGGTCCCTGGCCTGGCGGTCTTGTTCGTGCCGTTCCTCGCGGCGGCGCCGATCTATCTCGCGATCGAGCGACAGCTTCGACGTGGGTTCCGTCGCAAGGGTCAGCTCCCGCAGGGGCGGATCAGGCGCTAGGTTAGCGGAGCTCGATGGCCGCTTCGAACAGCAGCGCGGTGCTGCGGCCGTCATCGGACATTCCCTGCTCGAGCCGCGCACCGAAGCTCGCTGGGAGCTTGCGCCCGACGACCTCGAGCGTGGCCTCCGCGGCGAGCCCGATCGGCCCGTAGTCGGCGGTCATCTGCTCGCCCCACCGGCGCTCGAGGCGTTCGCCGAAGCCGAGGACGAGGGCGGTGGTGCGCGTCGAGACCAGCGCCTTCGCGATCCCGACGCTCCCACCGAACGAGTGGAAGCCTCGATCGGCGAGGTCGAGGCGGAACGTGAAGAAGGTGCCGGCACCGAGCCGCGACGAGGCCATCACGCCGATCGAGCCCATGTGCTCGCCGCCGCCGCGCAGGCCTTCACCGACGCCGAAGCGGAGACCGAGGCGCAGCGGAGCTTCGATCGCCTCGCGAAGCTGCCGGTAGCGGCGCGCGTGCGCGGTGATCTCGCGCTCGGGGTCGGGAAGTCCTTCGCCGGCTGCCAGCCCGTACGCGCTGCGTGAATCGAAGGTGCCGCGCCACCGGTTGATCTTCGCGATGCGCGCGACGATGTCGGTCTCGCGCTGCGGTGCGATCGCGCGGAGGGTCTGGAGGATCTGGATCGCTTCGTCGTGACGCTGCGCCGCCGAGTACGCGGTGGCGATCAGGATGATCTCGTCGGGATCGATGTCGGCGAGCTTCGAGAGCTTCTCGACGATGCGGGCGACCTCGCCTTCGCACGAATGCTTCGTCGCGATGAAGTGATCACACGGTGACGTGCCGTAGTAGTCGAGGAGCAGGAAGCCGGCCTCGATCTCCGGCGGCTTGAAATCGAACGCCACGCGCCAGGCCTCGACGAACACCCCGCGCTCCCCGGTTTCTCCAGAGGCGTGGAGCACGATGCGCACGAGCTCCTTGCGAGCGATGCGACGCAGCTCGGGATCGTTACCGGCGAGCTCGAGGACCTTCTCCCCGTCGGCGACGGCGGCATCGATCTGGCGCAGCGCATCGTGGGCAGCGGCGCGACCGCGATAATAGCCGGCCAGCGTCACGGGATCGCTGACCACGTGGGGCCGGAGCTTGGTGTCGACGCGCGTGTTGCCCCAGACGTCGATCGCGACCGGGCCCTGCGGCTTCGTCTCGACTGCGATCGCGCGCTCGAACGCCGTGACCGAGCCCTTGTAGTGCCCCCACTCGAGGAGGATCTGGCCGAGCCGGCCGTGCGCTTCGGCGGTGCGCAGCTTCGGAGCCACGCTCTTCGTGAGTGCGATCGCGGCGGCTTGCTTGCCCGTCCGGAAGCTAGCCTCGACGAGATCGAGCATCCGACCCGCCGCGGAGGGATCGAGGCGGAGCAGTCGGTCGTAGGTCGCGAGGGCGAGTGCTGTGGAGCCGGCCTTCGCGTAGCGCTCGGCGACCGAGATCAACACGTCGAGATCGTTGCGTGCGGCGAGCTTGCCGAGGATCGCGAGTGCATCGAAGGCGCGTGCCTTTGGATATGCATCTGCGAGCTCGAGATGGATGCGCGGATCGGGCGAGCGCTTGACCACTTGCTCGAGCGCTGCGATCGACTGCGCCTGATCGCCGATGGCGCCGTACAGCTTCGATAGCTCGTACCACTCGAACACGCCGCGCGAGGCGATGGGCCAGTCCTCGAGGGAGATCGCGAGCAGGGCGCCGAGGGTGCCGCCCCTGCGATGGAGCTCGACGAGCCGGCCGAACAGCTCGTTGCGCAGGTAGTGACCGCGCGGCAGCTGCGCCATCGCGCGCCGATACTCCGCTTCCGAGGCGAGGCGATCGCGGTCCTCGAGCGCGTGCCCGCGACGTGCGATGACCTCGACGCGCCGAACCGGATCGGTCGCGTACAGCTTCTCGGCGAGCGCGTACGCCCCGACGGCGCTGTCGATCATGTCGAGCGCGACCATCGCGTCACCGTGCTCGAGCTGCGCCTTCGCATCGCGTGGGTCGAGGTTCGCGAGCGCCTTGGAATGAACGAGCACGGCCACGCGATCGCGACGAGCGTGGGCGAGATCGAGCAAGCCGCGGATCGCCTCGCGCTGGACCGCGATGGAAGAAGATGCGTCGAGGGCCCGCTCGTAGGCCTCGCGTGCTCGCTCCGGTTGATGCACGCTGCGCTCGACCGAGGCGACGCGCAGCGCGAGCTTGGGATCGTCGGAGCGCAGCTCCCAGGCACGGCGATACGCGGCGAGCGCATCCTTGTTCTGCTTCGCATCCTCGAGCAATCGCCCGAGAACGACGAGGGCACCGTGGTCGCCCTCGCGGCTCCTCGCGTCGTACGCGGCGATCAGCGCCTCGAACGAGCGATACCGCCTGTACATGACCGCGAGCTTCGCGAGTACGTGGTCATAGGGGTCCTTCGCGAGGATCGCCTCGTACTTCGCGACCACGCCGAGATCGAACGGCGCGCGTTTTGGTCCCCAATCATCGGCGTGCGCCGCTCGCGCGATCGCGAAGATGGCGACGAGCGCGGTGACCAGCCTCACCAGCCCGAGACACCCGAGACAAGTCGCAGTTGCGTCGGCGTGGCGAGCTTGCCTACGTGCCTGCTCACCGGCGAGGTGAGGTCTTCTTGTTCTTGGTCAACCGAGAACGCGGCACCTTGGTGGTGGGCCGCCTCGCCTTCTTGGGCTTCGCACGACCCGTTCGAGCCAGACCACGTGCGGCCTTCTGTCCAGGAGCCCGCACGGCGCCCATCGAGCGCACCTTTCTCGAGGCGGTGATCGCGGCCTCCAGACCCACCGAGATGGTCGGCGCATCGGCCAGGGCCGCGAGCTCCTGCACCCTCGCGCGGATGCGCACCAGATCGACCTTCGGGTACAGCGTGAGCAGGGCAGTCAGGTCGTCCATGTCTCGCCCGCGCCCCGCGATCGCCTTGAAGACGATGAGATCCTCGGGGCGGGCCATCGGTGCCTTGACGCCGCCAAACGCTGTCAGCGTCGCCGCCGAGATCGCCTCGTGCTCGAACGAGGTACGCGAACGAGATGTCGAAGTCGACACCGGACAACTCGTGGCGTAGCAGCAGGACCATGCTCTCGCGCGCGAACCGCTCGGCGTCTGCGATGCGCGGTACGATCCGATGCTTCGCGAGTGCCGAAATCAAACGGGGAATCTCGATCTCGTCGCCGCGGATCGCCGCCGATGTCGCCGGTGAAGCGGCGAACCCCCCGCGCAATCACGGCGATGCCGCCGATGATCATCCAAGGTGCGCCCGTCGCGTTGAGCGTCGCCGACAGCTCTCGAAGTGCCGCCTCGAGTCGCTCGTCAACGTTGACGCTCACGCATAGCCCGTTTCTGGATCCGAGCCCACCGCTCGCGCACTTCACTCACCGCTACTTCGCTCGCAGGATCGCGCGGGCCGGGCCACATCCCCATCTTTTCAAGGGCATTCACCGCGGCCTGTGCCTCGGCGACTGCCTGCGCTGGGTTCGGACCCTCGTCTGCAGCCGCTTGACGACTCCGTAGGCCCGCGAGCACTTGGCCACGAATCCAGCGCTGGACGGCGAGCTTCTCGCTCGGTGCCGCAGGGTTGGAGGGAATGGTTCGATGCTTCGCCATCGGCCACTCCTTCATAGCGCGGAACCGACCAGCGCCGAGGATGGCTCGATGCCGTCGGCTTGCCGCATGCGAGCCGGGTCCCGGCCGGACGGTCGCGAGAGTCAGGCGGCGAGGGACTGCAAGCAGGGCAGCACGACATCGCGCACGACGTCGGCACGTGCGGTCGCCGCGGCACGGTCACCGAGGATGCCGTGGTCGAGCAGATCCTCGTTGGCATCGACGATCGGCGCTGACATCACCGCGAGCTCCGTCAGCTCCGCAACGCTGACCGCCCCTTCGCGCACGCACCACGCCACGATCGCCCAGGCGAGTGCACCGTGCCGAGCTTCGTCCTCGGCGATCTGCGCGAGTGCGGTGGCGACCTCGGGATCGCGCGCTGCCGCAGCGGCAAGCTCGGCCTGATGCGCTGCGGCGGTCTCGCCGATGCAACCATCGGTGAACGTCTCGAGGGCGAGCGCTCGCAGGTCGCCGTCGATCGACGCGCGGGTGGCCGCTTCGAACGCACCGGGACCGAGCGTGGTGCCCGCATATGCGGATGCGAGGGCGAAGGCGACCTGCGCGTGGCGAACCTCATCGAGCGCGGCCTCGTGCGTCTGTGCGAGCAGCGACGGCGGGGCACCGGCTGCCACGAGTCGCACGGCCAGTGATGCGAACGCCGCGATCGATGCATGCTCCAGCCTCGCGATGGCCAGCCACGCGTCGGCGAGCCGCGCACGCAGCACGAGATCGAGCGCGAGGTCCGGTGCGATCGCGGTGCTCCAGCCCTCGCGACGCACGACTGCCGCGACATGCGGCACACCCTCGATCCGCAGCGCGCGCCCCGGCACCGAGTGGATCCGGAACTGCATCGGGATCGAGTAGCAGCAGGTGCCCTCGTCGGTGGACACGTACGGGCGGATCGCGCCTTCCATCAGCACGGCCTCGGGACACGCCGGGTCATCCTTCGCCGGGCGACTCGTTCCGTTCGGCGGTGCCGGCATGCAGTTGGTGCCGAGCCGCATGCCACCCGACAGCGTGATCGGCTCCGCGACGCCGAGCGTCAACGCGGTGCACTGCGAATAGCAGCAGTGACTCGAGCGCGTGCCGACATCCTGACCCTCGCGATACTGCCGCGTCGCTTCGCGATCGAACAGAAAGTCGCGATACGCGGTGGCCGCGTTGTCGACATCCTCCGATGACACGTACAGCTTCATCTCCTCGACGGTGCCGAGGTTCGACGCCCGTGCACCGCACGTCCGCGCCGTCTCGCGACGCTCGCCGCAGATCGACTCCGGAATCGAATCGCGCACGCAGCTCGCGGCCTCGAAGTCGCGCGACACGTTCACCACGGGCGGTCCGGGCGGTTGCGGAGCAGGAGCCGGGCCCGTCCAGCACGCGGGTAAGCCCATCGCGATCAACATCTGGGTGCGAAGGTGAGTGAGCCGCATGTCGCGCGATTGTAGCGTCAGCCCCGGAGCGATGCCTTGATCGAACGGGGCGTGATCTTCTGCCAGGTGACTAGCAGGAAGACAATGACCACCAGCGCCGCGCCGCCGACGGCGAACACCCGCACCACATCCGACATCCCCGCGAGTGCGATCGACACGCCCAATCCCGCTGCAGCCCCGGCGCCGCAACACCCCACCATTCCCCAGCTTGCCTTGAGGTAGTCGATGACCGGCAGCTCGATCGTCGTGACGACGATCCACCCCAGCACACCGAACGCGAGGGGATAGCCGACGGCCCACGCGATCGCTACCGACAGCAAGCCGTTGGTCTCCGACTCCGTCGTGAAGTACGGGCCGAGGACGAAGGCGCCGATCAAGAACATCGCCGGGACCAAGACCGCCGCAGTGGTCATGTAACGCAGCGTGAGCTCGGGGCGGCCAATCCCATCGAGCAGCGGCGGCCCGATGAAACCGAGGGCGCGCAACACACCGACGAGACACAGCACGCGGCACGCCGTCGCGCACAGCTCGACATCCGCGGGTGTCCACTCACTCTTGGCGAGGAACAACCGCAGCAACTCGGGGACGACCAGCGACACGATCACGACGTACGGCAGCACGGCGATCAGATTCAGACGCGTGAACGAGATGAACTGCCGAGCCAGCTCGCCGCGATCGTTGCGCATCCGCGCGAACGATGGGAAGGCGACGTCGATCACCACGTTTGCGATCGTCTTGACGGGCTCGAGCACGACCCAGTACGCCATGTAGTAGATGCCGTTCGCGTAAGAGCCGAACGCATACGTGACGATCGGGTAGTCGATGTTTGTATAGAACTGATAGAGGATCTGACTCGCCGCGCTGCGGAGCCCGAACTTGATGACGGGCAAGATCTCGCGAGGGCGAAACACCAGCTTCGGCACGAACGAATGTCGCGCTTGCACGATCAGCCCGAACGAGACCGAACGCAGGAGTGATGCGAGCGTGAAGCACCAGATCGTCGCGCCCATCGCCGCGAACACCACTCGCCCGATGCTCTCGAGCAGGTGCGCCGCGATGCGAGCCTTCGCGATGTCGCTGAATCGCAGCTCCTTGCGGAGCAGCGCGAACGGGATCGCGTAGACGTTCTGGAACACGAGCTTGCCGCCATAGGCGACGAGCAACCATCCGATTGTCGCGTTGCCCAGCACCCACCCGTAGAGCGGACCGAGACCGAGCAACACCACGAACAGGCTGCCCGAGACGATCACGTTGAACCAGAACACCGTCGACAACCGCTCGGGTGTCAGGTCGTCCTGCTGGATGATCGCGCTCGTCACGCCGAAATCCGCTGCGTAGTCCAGCAGCAGGTAGAACGCCATCGCCGCGCCTGCAACGCCGAGGTCGTCGACCGAGACAAAGAGCGCGACCACGAGCATGTACGAGATCGCGTCGCTGATCGCGATCACCGCCTGCGCCACGGCCGCCCACGCAATCCCACGATTGACCTGGGTGCCGAGCGAGGGGCCGTCTGCCACGGCGGTACTCTAGTGCAAACGCGGCCCAGGACGAGCCCGCTGCGATCGCGCATCTGCCTCGACGATCCGCTACTTGCCGGCGTCTCCGTGTTAGCGTCCGCGCATGCGCGAGGTGCAGGTCGCGCCAGAGCATTACGACTTCGAACGCTACGACGACGCCGAACGGTGGATGTCGTACTGGCATCAGCTGCGCGCCGTGCTCGCCGTGCGCCCGCGAACCGTCCTCGAGATCGGCCCGGGCTCCGGCGTCTGCCGCCGGTACCTCGAGCATGCCGGCGTCGACGTCAAGACGCTCGACATCGATGCGTCGCGCGGCGTCGACTATGTCGCCGACATCACCAAGCTCGACGACACGCTGCCCGCCGGCCTGACCTTCGACGTGGTCTGCGCCTTCCAGGTGCTCGAGCACCTGCCGCTCGATCAGTTCGAGCTCTGCCTGCGCAACCTCGCGCGCCGCTCCAACCGGCACGTCTTCATCTCCCTGCCCTACCGCGGCCTCCGCGTCCGCTGGGCGTTCTGGTGGGGCGGTCACCACGTCACGCTCGGCCACAAGTTCATGCTGCCGTGGCGCCACAAGCCGATCCCCGAGCACTTCTGGGAGCTCGGCTATCCGATCACGGCTCGCAAGATCACGAAGAAGATCTCGACGGTGTTCGACGTCGTGTCGCGCGGCTTCATCCGCGAGAACCCCTACCACTACATGTGGCAGCTCCAGAAGCGCGCCGAGCTTGCCGCTGGCACTCCGTAGTTGTCGCGTTACGCTCGCGGCGTGCGCTCGCTCCTGATCCTCGGTCTGCTCGCCTCGACGGCGGAAGCCAAGCCGTGCGTCGAGGAGGCCACGATCAATGGCCTGTGGATCTGCGGCGAGCCGACGGAAGCGCCGTCGCACGGTGGCGAGTCCTCCATTCTCAACGCGCACTACAAGCTCGAGAACCGCGGCGCGAAGCCGGTCGTTGTCGAGCTGCTGGCGCTCGACATCCTCGATCCGACGGATGTTCCGACGTCACTCGTGATCGACTACGCGAACTTCCTGCCGGCGCCGACGCGCGTCACCAAGGCGACGATCGCTGCCGGTGCGAAGCTCGATCTCGTGATCTTCGGCAAGGGCTCGACGAAGGGCCTCGCGTACCACGTGGTGTATCGCCATCGCGTGCGGTTCCGAGTGGACCGTGTCGAGAAGGCCGTGCAAGCGAGCGAGCTGTACTTCCGCTACCCGCACAAGCGGCTGTGACTACGGCGCGGCGAAGCCGGGCGTGATCTGCGTCAGCGAGACCTCGTTGGCGAACACTGGCAGGGTGCGCGCCCGGAACGTGGTTCCTCCCGCCGTGACCGTGACCGTGGTGGTACTGGGCGGAACGTTGAACACGAAGTACGTGCCAGCAGCCTGCGCGATAAACGCCCCAAGGTCCAACACATCCCCGTCCGTCGTGAGCGCGACGTCGGCCCCACCAATGGGTTGGTTGGCGCAATCGGTAACTGCGAGCACGAGTAGACCCTTCGTCGGGTCCTGGGTCTGTCCGATGTTCGAGAGCAGAGCCAACGTGGATTCCGAGATCACGACGCCGGGCACATTCGCGAGATCGGCGACGATCGGCTCCGACGGCACGATGTTCGACGTCAGCAGACCGGACTTCGGCTTGGAGATCTTGAGGTAGCCCTCGAGCGGCAGCGAGTTGGTCGCGACCGCGGCGGTCGTGAAGGCTCCATTGACATCGGTCGTGGTGCTGTCGAGCAGGTTGTTGCCCGCACAGTCCCCGGTGCAGACGTCGACGGTTGCGTCCGGAACCGGGTCTTGTGCCGCCTGGCTGAACTCGGTCGCGGTGCCCGTTGCGGTCACCGTCGCCGTGGCCGTCGTCGGCGCCGAATTCGCGGCGCACGAGGTGTCGAGCTGCTGCACATCGGGCGGTGGTGGCGGCGGCGAATCGGGCTGGGTATCCGGCGTCAGCGGCGAATCGACCGGCGTGACCGGGTCTGTGTCACTGCCGCAAGCGGCGAGAGCGAACGCAAGGATGGCGAGTTTCCTCATCGCATGCGGTCGTACACCCGTTGTCGTCGAGAATCCACGGCCAACATGCTGACCCGAGCTGACGAGAGTGAGACGTCACACCTGTCACGCCATGGTACTCCCTGGCCGGAACTATCGCCCTAGGCTTTGCGGAGCAGGATCACGTGCTCGGACTTCGCGCGATCGCCGAAGGCGCGGATCTCTCCGAGGCCGAGCATCGGGCGCTCCATCGAGGCCCACGCCTCGACGAACAGGTCACCGCCGAGGGCGGAGCGGATGTCGTCGATCGCGTAGTAAGCGCGCCCACCGGCCCAGGAATCGCCCATCACGATCGCGGCGCGCGCACCGGATCCGAGCGCGGCGGCCATGACGTCGAGGGTCTGCACGAGGGCCTGACGCCAGGCCTTCTCGGCGGGGAGCGAGGCGTCGCGGAAGCTGCGGCGCGAGCCAATCTCGCCAGCCTCGAACTCGCGATGACGCAGTGCGAGGAAGTCGAAGCGGAGGCGCTGGTGGTCGGCGTAGTCGTAGGTGCCGGCGTACGGGGGTGAGGTGACGATGCCGGCGGCGGTGCCGTTTGCGACGAACTCGCCGAGCTGGCGGGCATCGCTGAGGTAGATCTCGGCGGGCGAGCCACCGGGGAGATCGGCAAGCCCGGCCTCGAGCAGATCGACGCGCTGCAGGAAGTAGCGCGTCGGTGCACCGCGGGCGACGTCGCGCTTGATCCAGGTCTCGTCGGTGTCGGAGGTGCGCGAGGAGACCTTGTAGAGGACCGAGGACAGGCACGCGAGCAAGACGTCGGCGAGCTCGGCGTCGCGCGCGCGTAGCTCGTCGAGGTGCCACGCGATCAGCTCGAGCTCGCGCCGGACGTGCGGCGCGAACCACGAGGCGAGGCGGCGATCGCGCGCGTTGGGATCGAAGCCGGCGGGTTTGCGCTGCGGCAACTCGGGCGCACCACCGCGGCGCGCTTCCTTGCCCGCCGCGATCACGGCAGCGCCGATCGCGTGGCCGGTCTCGCGGAATTCTCGGCGACGTCGCGCGACTACCGTCCACGTCTTCGCGTGCGCGATCAGCGTGGCGAGCGGATTGAGATCGATGCCGAGTGCACGCAGGCCGGCGGCGCGCGCCTCGACGAGCACGGTGCCCGAGCCGCAGAACGGATCGACGAGCGGACCGCGCCGCGCACCAGAGGCGACGATGTCGACGAGGATGCGCGCGGTCGCCGGGTGCAGCTTCGCCGGATAGGTGTGAAACGGATGGGTCAGCGAATCGGCCGCGACGTCGTCCTCGACCGGGGCGCGCAGCGACGCGACGAGTGCCTCGGCGAGGTCGCGCGGGCCGTCGGCGTTGATCCGCCCTGGCGATCGCGGCATCGACAAGCTGCGACGCTGCTTGCCGCCGCCCGTCGGTGTCCGACCGCTGGTCTGATCGTCACGTCCCCGACGCCCTTCCGTGCGGTCACGTGAGCCCTGCGATCCGGCATCGTCCCTGCCCTGCGCTCCACGCCCGTTGAACGATCCAGCGTCGTCGCGTCGACGAAATCCGCCGCTCGCATCTCGATCACGCGGTCCCGCGTGCGATCCGGCGTCGCGTCCTCGCGGTCCGCCACCCTCGCGCCCCCCGGACGATGTGGTGCCCTGCGAGTCGTCTCGCCCACCAGAGCCACGAGGTTCATCGCCCTGCGTGGCGTCGCGCCCGCCAAACAACCCACTGCCCTTCGATTCGTCGCTGGTGGCGCCCTGCGGCTGATCGCCTTGCTGACCACTCGTCGCCGACGGTTGCGCGGCGCGCCCCCGCTCACTCCAGTCTCGGATCGGACGGTTTGGCTGCGCACTTCGCTTCGCCGGCTTCGCACGCAGCTGCTGCCCGCGGTGCGGCTGTTTCGCTCGAGGATCCTTGACCGTCTCGACGCGAGCCGGTTCGGTGGCCTGCACCTCACCGTGCGCGTGCGCATCGCGGGCCGTCCGGATATGCCCGAACTGCGCGGCGCGACGCTTCTTGCGCGCCGAGTTCTGGTCGCGCCCTTTGTCGCGTGGCGCCGCCATTACGGAGCGCGCATCAACCGAAGCAGATCGGCTTTTCCGCCGGCGAAGTCGGCCGCCAGGATCCGGATACCGGTGTCGCCGATCTCGCCCTCGCGGACCATGTCGACGCCCCAGCGATTCCCGACGAAGCCGAAGATGAACAGCTTGTTCTTGAAGCGCACGTTCAGCATCATCGACCCGTTCGCGTACGACTCGATGTCCGTGCTCGCTCCGGTGAACTCTGCCTTGATGTCGATCGACAACTTCTCGAGGTCGGCAATCACTGCCCTGTCATCAGACCACAGTTAAGGTATGAAGTCGCATGCCTATGCCCCTCGAGATCGTTGGCCTCGGTAAACGCGAGGTCAGGTTCGTCTGGGACGAAGGGCGGGAGGACGTCTACGGAACCCGCGAGCTCCGCATCAAGTGCGTGTGCGCGCATTGCCGGTCTGAAGCGACCGGCGAGCGGTTGCTCGATCCGGCGACGATCCCCGAGGACATCACCGTCACGGACATGCAGCTCGCCGGCAACTACGGCGTCGGGATCCATTTCTCCGACGGGCACACCACCGGCATCTATCGGTTCAAAGAGCTCGAGAGAAAGTGACGATCGACGAGCATCTGGCACTCTGGCGAGAGCGCAGCAGCACCCGCGCGTTTCGCCCCGAGCCGTTGACTCGCGCGCAGCTCGACACGCTCTTCGATGCTGCGCAGCGCGCTCCGAGCTGGTGCAACGTGCAGCCGTGGCGGGTGGTGGTCACCCAGCCGCCCGCGACCGCCGCGATCGCCGAGCGCCTGCAGACCGCCGCGAAGGGTGGGTTTCCGCAGGCCGAGTTGCCTTTCCCTCTCGATTATCCCGAACCCTACAAGCAGCACCGCACGGCCTGCGGCGTGGCCCTCTACCAGGCGATGGGCATCGCGAAGGACGACAAGGCGCGCCGCTACGATGCGTGGCTCCGCAACTACGCGCTGTTCGACGCCCCGCACCTCGCTGTGGTCGCGTGTGATCGACGTCTCGGCCCGTACGCGTATGTCGATGTCGGTGTCTGGCTCGGATACGTGCTGACCGCCGCGGCGGCGATGGGGATCGAGACCTGCCCGATGGCGTCGATCGCCGCATATCCCGCGCCGTTGCGCGCTGCGCTGCCAATCGCCGAGACCGACATCATCCTGTTCGGCCTCGTGCTCGGCCACGCGGATGAATCCGCTGCACCCAATAGGTGCCGCACGACTCGCGAGCCCACCTCCGCGAACATCACGGTCGTCGACGGGCTAACGTAAATCCGCTGTGATACGCTGCCAAATTACTGGGGAGAGATTGATGAAATCACGTGTCGTGTTCGTGGTTTTGATGGCGATCTGCGCACTCGGTTTGAGCGCGCGTGAGAGCCAAGCACAACAAGCAGATGCACTGAAGAAAGCGCAGTCGGCCTTCGACCAAGCGCAATCGGATTTCGTCGCGGGTAAGTACGACGAGGCCGCCAAGGGCTTCGACGATGCGTACAACTCGCGTCAGTTTCCCCAGTTCCTCTACAACGCCGGCGCTTGCCATCACATGAAGGGCAAGAAGGCGACGGAGATCCCGGTGTCGATCGGCTCGTACGAGTCGGCGGTCGGCTACTACAAGAAGTACCTCGCCGCCGATCCGCAGGCCGCCGACAAGGCGAAGGTCGAGAAGGCGATCGGCGTCCTCGAGGGCGAGATCAAGCGTCTCAAGGACGCTGCCGTCGGTCCAGGACCGGGCTCGGGCTCCGGCTCCGGCTCGGACACGCCCATGGCCGCCACGCCATCGCAGGAAGTTCAGGCGCTCGGTGAGGTCAAAGTTCGCGGCCTCGTCGTGATCGAGAGCGAGCCGCAGAACGCGGCGATCTACCTCGATGACCGCAAGAAGGGCGTGTTCGCACAGACGCCGTGGTCCGGCACGCTCGACGGCGAGCACAAGATCATCATCGAGAAGAAGAACTACATGGAGCTCGAGAAGAGCCTGTCGGCGGATCCGAACAAGCTGACGATCCTCTCGGTCGTCCTCGGCACCACGGGCACGACGGGCTGGGTCGAGGTCAAGTCGAACATCCCGAAGTCGGAGGTGTTCATCGACGACCAGAAGATCGGTTCGGTCGGCACCACGCCGTTCGCCAAGAACATGATCCCGGGCAAGCACAAGTTCTGGATCACGATCGACGGCTACAACACGTACGAACAAGAGATCGAGATCGAGAAGGGTGGCACCTACGAGATCAACGCGACGCTCAAGGGCTCGCCGACGGGCAAGCTCAACGTGCTCGGCTTCGGGATCGAAGACTCCACCATCTATGTCGACGGCAAGCTCGCTTGCGAACGCGGACCCTGCTTGAAGTCGCTCCAGGAGGGCGAGCACACCGTCACGGTGACGAGGCCCGGCATGAAACCGTACTCGCGACGGATCCGCATCCAGGCGAAGACCGAGACCAACGTCAAGGTCACGCTCGCACCCCGACCGAGCCGCTCCGACGCCGTGATCGCGTACATCCTGTCGGGCGCCTTCGCCGGCGGCGGCGTGTTCCTCGGCCTGCAGGCGAACAAGGCTCGCGACGAGCTCCGCAAGGAGATCGATACCGGCCAGCCAACACCACCCGACAGTCGAGACGGTCGCTACACGAAGGGCAAGGCCTTCGCGATCGCCGCCGATGCCACCTTCGCGATCGCGGGCATCACCGCGCTGACCGCGATCTACTACACGTTCCGCGACAAGGGCGCGCCGTCGACAGGCCTGATCGACGTCCGCGCGATCGCACTGACTCCTCAGATCGGCAACGGCTACGCCGGCGTCGGCATGGAGGTGAACTGGTGATGCGCACGAAATTTTCCCGGCTCGCAAGCCCGCACTTCCTTCTCCTCCTCCTCTCGCTCGGTGCCTGCAAGTGGACCGAGTTCGATGACCTCCGCGATGAAGCGTGGGTCCAGGCCACCGAGAAAGACAGCGGCAGCAAGGCCTCGAACTGGGGCGTCTCGATCGTTCGCGGCAAGGCCACGTCGAGCGCCGGCGGCCGCCTCGCGATCTTCGGCACTGCCTCGTCGCGGCTCGACGAGCTCCAGTACGACGAGAAGGGCAGCGTCAAGCGACTGCCCGAGCAGAACCTCGGCAACATCGGCATCGGCAATCTCTCCGTCGAGCCGATCGTGCTCGGCGATCCGAACGGCGACGACTTCGCGTTGATCACGCAGGGCAGCGCACAGCAGGTCGTGGTTGCCGCCGGCGGCGACTCGAACCTCCTGCAGTTCATCATCAACGGGGCGACCAGCGCCGACGCTGCCGCGTATGTTCGCGCTCCGGCGATCGAGAGTATCGAGCCCCACGGTGCACGCACCACCGGCATCCAGCCGTCGCAGCCGATCATCGCTGCGAACGACACGCTGTTCGGCACGTACTTCGTGAACCCCGATGCGCCGGGCGCGTTCCTGCAACCGAAGTGCTCGCTGACCAACGCGGGCACGCCGGTCGGCATTCGCGGCCTCGGCGCCGTCCCCGCTGGCGATGGCACCGATGACCTCGCGGTGTGGACGGACAACGGCGAGATGATCGTCCTCGACGGTCACATCTTCAACGGCGCCCGCTCCGGTGCGGATGCCGCGACCGCGGTGTGCGCGAATGGCGTCGTCGACATCGATCCGGTCGCCCTGTCGCCAGCCGTGATCAGGCCGGCCGCACCGGTCGGCATCACGCCGGAGCTCGGCACGCTCTCGCAGATCATCCGGATCGACGATCGGTTCTCGCTGCTGCAGGGTCACACCAACGGCGCAGGTTTCATCGCCGTGTGGGACTTCAAGGATCCCGCCGATCCGACGGCCGGCAAGATCGTGGGATCGAAGGTCGAAGAAACCGGCGTCCGCTCGGTCGATCTGTTCGACGAGGACGGCACGCTACATGTCGTCGCCGGCTATCCGAGCGCGATCGTGGACGGCGTCAGCTGCGGCAAGGTGCTCGTCTACCCGATGGACACCGTCGAGGGTATCAACGTCGCCGCCGACGAGACGTTCACGGATAGCCAGCCCGAGGACGGCCAGGCGTTCGGTCGCAGCGTCGCGGTGATCCAGTACAACGGGTCCCCGGTGATCTCGGCCGCCGGAAACAACGAGGTCTACACGTTCTTCCGCACGCCGACGCTCTACTCCGACCGACGTCAGGGACGGTGACGCCGCAGCACCAGTGCCCGGCGTGTCGGCGCACGTTCGAGGAGGGCGGCTTTTGTCCCTTCGATCGTTCGCCCTTGGTCTCGCTTGGTAACCCCGATGCGCAGACGCTGATCTCCGCACAGAACCAGGCAGCGAAGGGCTACATCACTCGCCCCTACGCGCCGGATTCGATCCCCGAGGAGGCCAAGCGCACGCAGGTGTCTTCGCCCGGCATCGTGATCCCGAGCGAGGCGATCGCTCCCGATTCGAGGCGCACGTCGGTCGAGCTCCCCGCGGCGGCCGCGAACGCTGCGCTCTCCGACGACAAGAAGACGCAGGTAGACCCTCGACGTACGTTTCCGCTCGGGGGCGGGGGCTCGCCCGGCGACCCCTCTTACGGATTGGCTGGTCCGGGTACGCAGGAGCTCACCACGGCGCGCGCCCGTCCGATGCCGGCGATGTCGGCTGTCGCAGGGCCCGCCTCCCAACCACCACCCTCGCAGCGGATGTCTTCGGTCTCCGCGGCGCAGGACACGGGCAGCGCCCTCGCGGTGATCAAGCAGCAAGCCAAGGCCGGCTCCGAATACGACCGGCTCGTCGGAGAGACCCTCGACGGTCGCTACTTCGTCGAGAAGAAGATCGGAGAGGGCGGCATGGGCGTGGTGTTCGCCGCGCGGCACTCGGTGATCGAGCGCCCACTCGCGATCAAGGTCCTCAAGCGCGAGGTGATGCGCGACACCGCGACGATCAAACGCTTCATCCAGGAAGCGAAGGCCGCCTCGCGGATCGGCCACCCGAACATCGTCGATGTCACCGACTTCGGCACCACCCCCGACGGCATGACGTACTCGGTGATGGAGTACATCACCGGGCAGACGCTCGGTCACGCGCTCCGCCACGGCTCGTTCCCCGCGTCACGCGCGATCAAGATCGCGGTCCAGATCGCACGTGCACTCGGGGCCGCCCACGACAAGGGCATCGTCCACCGCGATCTCAAGCCCGAGAACATCTTCCTCGTCGAGCGCGACAACCGCACCGACTTCGTGAAGATCGTCGACTTCGGCATCGCGAAGGTCGTCCCCTCGCAGGGCGCCAATCCGAACGAACCGCGCCTGACGCGCGCCGGCTCGGTGTTCGGCACGCCCGAGTACATGGCGCCAGAGCAGGCCGCCGGCAAGAGCGACACCGATGGTCGCGTCGACATCTACGCGCTCGGCGTGCTGCTCTACGAGATGTTGACCGGCCGGGTTCCGCATCGCGGTGACTCGACGGTGCGCACGCTCGCGATGGTGATGCTCGATCCCGTCGAGCCGCCGTCGCGGATCCGCTCCGACGGCGAGATCACGCCCGAGCTCGAAGCCGTCATCCTCCACGCGCTGACCAAGAAGCGTGATGCTCGCTATCAAACGATGGGCGAGCTGGTCACCGATCTCGAGGCGGTGATGCCCGTCGTCGGCAAGTCGATCACCGGCGCGCCGGTCTACGCACTCGCGCCTCTCCCGCCCGGCGCCGTCCCCGTCGCCGCGATGCCCTCGATCGGCAGCGCTCCCTACTACGCCACCGGCGGAGGCAGCAGCCCCGCGATCGGCATCTCGATCGACGACGCCTCGCGCAACGCGCGCCCTGCCGTGGAGTCTGGGTCGCGCCGCGCACATCGCGATTCCAGTGCCGCGGCGGTTGGTGCAGTCGGTCCGGTCACGCAACAGCGCCGCGCCGCCTACGAGCCGCAGTTCACCGCGCGCGACAAGCCGCAGACCTTCGAGCACGTCTTCACCTCCGAGACGCCGCTCCAGCAGCGCAAGCGCTGGCCACTCGCGATCGGTGGCTTGCTCATCCTCGCTGGTGCCGCCACGGCCCTCACGCTGATCATCGTATCGAGCCGCGAGCGCTCGCAGGATCCGCCGCGTGATGCCGCGATCGTCCAGACCACACCTGACGCCGTCGTCGTCACGCAAACCGAGGACGCCGCCCCCTCACCCGATGCGCCTGACATCGTCGTCGTCGACATGCCCGACGCGCGCGTCGTCGTCACGCGTCCGATCCAGCGCGATGCCAGTGTCGTCGTCGCGATGTCGCCAGACGCCGGCGTGTTCATGCGTGGCGTGGTCATCCAGGTGATCACCAAGCCCGAGGGCGCGAACCTCTACGCCGGCTACAGCTACACAGGCCCCGGTGGTACCAACATCGAGCGGCCGATCGGCACCAAGCTCGACCTCGAGTGCCGGATGTCGGGCTACAAGCCCGGCAAGGTTCACCTCGACTTCAACGGCAAATCCGAATACGCGATGTGCGTCCTCGAGCGGATCAAGATCTGCGTCAAGGAGCTCAAGAACCCGTTCGACGAGTGCCAGGACGCGCCGGCACCTAGGCCGGCCGGCCCTTAGCCAGCTTGCAGGCTGCGATGCCTGCGATCAGCGCGCCGACGAAGATCAGCGTCTCCACGCGCCCCGTTCCACTCGCCACCAGCGCCGGTCCCGGGCACAAGCCCGACAAGCCCCACCCGACGCCGAAGATCATCGCGCCACCGACGAGTGGCAGATCGATCGCGTCGGAGTCCGGAAGATGGAACGAGCGCGCGAGCAGCGGTGCGCGGCGCCTGCGCGCCAGCCACGCGAACGGTGCATAGACGCCGATCGCACCACCCATCACGAACATCAGCGTCATGTCGTCGAGCTCGAGGAACCCGAGGATCCGCCCCGGCGACGTCATGTCCGAGAGCATCAGGCCCACCGCGAACAGCACACCCGCGATCACCGCGGTCGCCGGCTTCACAGCGCACCTCGCACCGCGACGGTCGCGATCGCGGTTCCCATGAACACGATCACCGCGACGACCGATCGCTTCGATCCTCTGGAGATCCCGCACACGCCGTGACCGCTCGTGCAGCCGTTGCCGAGCGTCGTCCCGATGCCGACGAGCAAGCCCGCGACCGCGAGCTGCGCCGCACCCGCGACATTCGCGCCGAACGCGCTCGGTACGAGCTGCGCGCCGACCACGCCCGTCGCGATCAGCCCGACGAGAAACGCGACGCGAAATGAGCGGCCGCCATCATCATCGGCTTCGAGCACCGTGCCGAGCGTGCCGCTGATGCCGGCGATCCGACCGTTCGCGAGGAGGACGATCGCTGCAGCGAGCCCGATCAGCACACCACCGAACATCGCTCGCAGCGCCGACTCGGTGGTCACGTGAGCTCCCTCATGAGCGGTTAGATAGCACTCGGGCGCATGTCACGCGACGATCACGCGAAGCTCACGCCGCTGCTCGAATCCGCGCAGGTCGGCTGGTGTTGTCCTGTCATGGAAGTCCTCGCCGGCCTGGCCGTGGTCATCTGTGTCGCCAGCGGGGTGCTCTTCATCGTCTCCGGCGCCCGTGAGCGCCGCGCTGCTCCGCTGCAGGCTCGCGAGCGGACCGGGGTGGGCCGGATCGCGATCGGCATCACGCTGCTCGGCGTCGTCTTCCTAGGAGTCCTGTGGATCGTCGGCGAGGCCTTCGGCACGCTGGCGACGGTCTGACCACCATCCCGTGAGGATATGCTCCGCACGTGTTCGTCATCGAGCTGATCTACAAAGTACCTCTCGACCAGATCGACGCCGCCATGAAGGCCCACATGGCTTGGCTCCACTCGCACTACGCCGACGGGACGTTCGTCGCGTCGGGCCGCAAGGTTCCACGCGACGGCGGCATCATCCTCGCGGTCGGCGAACGCTCCGCGATCGAGGCGATCGCGAAGCAAGATCCGTTCGTGTCGCGCGGCCTCGCCGAGACACGCATCGTCGAGTTCCGGCTCAGTACGGTCGCCGATGACGTCGGCGAGAGGCTCCAACGCGCGCGCGGTTAGGACGGCGAGCGCTTGAGCGCCTTCTTCAGCAGGCTCAGCAGATCCTTCGAGGCCTCGCGGGCGATGATCAACGCCGACACCACATACGCGGCACCACCGGCGACGATCATCACGATCAGCAACAGGGCCGGGTGATCCCAGCCGATCATCACGAGCAGCTCTCTCACACCGTAGGTGACGGCGCCCATGATCGCGCAGCACACGAGCGGCTGGAAGAAGCCGATGAACAGCCGGCGTCCCGAGACACCCTCGCGAACGACGATCGCGACCCCGGCGAGCGCGGTGGCACCGAACGCGATCCCGACGGCACCGGCGGCTGCGCGGAGACCGAACTGCTGGAGGACCGCGATGCCACCGATCAGGAGCACGACCTTCAGGATCTCGAGGATCATCAGGCGATTGGTCTTGGACTCGGCCTCCATGTACGCGGAGATGACCCACGTGATCGGGCGGAACACCGACAGACACGCGAGTATTGTGAGGAGCGGCGCGACCATCTGCCAGTCGTTGGAGGGGAGTAGGAGATCGATCAACGGCGCTGCGACGAGACCGAGCCCGACGGCGAGTGGAAAGATGATGAGAGACAGCAGCGCCGTCGAGCGTTCGAGCGCGCGTGGGCGGCGCTCCGGTGGAAGCTCCGTCATCGACGGCATCAGGACGAGCGCGATCTGCTCGCCGATCTGGATCGCCGGGATGTCGGCGAGGTTGTACGCCATGTTGTACGTGCCGGTGGCGGCCGGGCCGAAGAAGTGGCTGATCGCGAGGTTGTCCCAGTAGCGCGAGCCACCGTGGAAGAAGCCCTGGATGCCGAGCGGCAGGCCGAACTTCAGCATCGCCTTGTAGCGCGTCCATGACAGCTTGCACGGCGTCAGCCACGACGCGAAGCCGGAGGCACGGATCAGGATCAAGGCGGTCACCGTCGATTGCACGATGTTCGCGATCACGATCGACCAGCCGCCGTACCCGAAGTACGCGAACGACAGCGCGGTGATCGTGTAGACGAGCTCGCCCATCATCGTCGCGATGCCGGCCGCGCGGAAGTTGAGCGTACGAGACAGCACGCGCTCGGGGATCGCGCCGAATCGGCGGATCCAGGCCGCGAGGCAGAGGCCCGGAATGAACGCCGCAGCCTCGGGTGCCCCGAAGAATGGCGCGAGGTGACCGCCGAACAGGGCGGCGAGCCCCAGCACGACCGTGCCGACGACGAAGTAGCCCATGAAGGCGTGGAACGTGACTTCCTTCGCGTCGTCACCGCGCCCCTTGACCACCGCGTACTGGCCCCAGCCCCAGATCGAGAGCCAGCTCGCCGACAGCGCGATCACCGATGCGTCGTTGATCTCCCCGATCTCCTTCGGATGAAGGAAGCGTGTCATCGCCAGCGTGCCGACCACGCCGATGGCGCGCCCGCCCATGCTCGAGATGATGGTCCACAGCGCACCGCGCGCAGCTCTGTGCGAGACGGACAACGCTAGCCCCTGAGCCGCTTCTGCACACGCTCGTACGCCGCGTAGCCGAGGTACTTCGCGCGATCGAGGATGGGAGTGTTGCCGACAGGACGCGGCGACAGCCCGAAGCTGCGCAGCTTGTCGTTGACCTGATAGACCGCGCTGCGGCGATCACCTTCCGGTGTGCGGAACGTGATCGAGAACGACACCGAGGCTTCTTTGCCGTTGAGCACGTAGTGCGGCGCGTTGACGGGCACGTGCACTCCATCGCCGGGTTGCAACACGAAGGTCTTCGACTTCTCGGAGTGCGACTGATCGAAGATCAAGTTGCGGTGCTCGCCGCGATAGAATCGCTCGATCGCCTCCTCGGAGAGCACGGCGGGATCGAAGATCGTCATGGTCTTGGTGCCGCGGATCTGGAGCAGGAAGTTGTACTCGTGATCGATGTGGTACGGCGTCACCGATCCAGGCGACGAGATGAACACGAAGGCCTGGCGCCGGCGCATGTCTGGAGCGAGTGGCGCGACCTGATCGAGGCAATCGTCGAGCAACTTCTTGTAGGTCGGGTCCTGCTCGACGCGCTTGAGCACCATCCACGACTTGCAGTCGACGATGCGGCGGATCGTCTCCTCGATCGACAGGCCGGTCTGCGGCGTCTTGGTCGGATCCTGCGTCAGAGGAAGATCGCCGGCGTTGTACTCGACGAGTGAGGGTGGCAGCCTGGCAGCGAGCTCGACGAGTCGCTCGAGCGTGAACGCCGGATGGCCGACGAGATCGTGCTTGATCTGAAACGGCCGGCGGTTGAAGTCGGACTTGAAGACACCGGGTAGGGGCTCGCGCAGGGGCATCAGGGTTTCCTCGATCGCAGCCGGCGAAAGCTCGACTGCGCGAACCGTAACAGCGGAAGCGCGGCGACGGCGACCTTCGCCTTGAGATCGATCGGCATCACGAGCTTCTCGAGGCCGATCCGATCGCGCCACAGGCCGTTGATCATCGGATGGCTTGCTGCTGCACCGGAATCGATCCACGACGGCGCACCCGGGCCGTGCATCCACGCGATGTGCTCCATCTCGAGCAGCACACCGGGCGAGAACTTCGCGAGCTCCTCGTCGTAGGTGATCTTGAAGGCGATGGCGCCGTCCCCACTGCGTAGGTTGCACTTCATCGCGATCGGCAACGGGCGGCTCGCCTGGGTCATCGTCCACAGATCGAGCCGGCCACGCGCGTGGGCGCCGCGCAGCGTTGCGCGAAACAACGCAGCGGCGTGCGGATCGTCCTGGAGCGCCGTGCCACCACCGCCCTTCCAGCCACGCGCTTCGAGCTCGAGGTACAGCTCGATCCAGCGCTCGACGTCCGTGGACCGCTCGAACGTGACGGCCTCGACCTCGTTGAGCCGGCGCAGCTGACGGCGCAGCTCCTTCTGCTTCTTGCCGCCGATCGCACGCCCGATGAACGCGTCGGCGTCCTTCGCGGGTCGGAACAACGCACGCGTAAGGCGCTCGTCCTCGAACGTCGCGAGTTGCCCGCGATGCAGCGCATCGGTGAGCGCGTGACGAAAGCCGTTATCGGACACGATCTGACACCAGACGAACAGCGATGCCCCCGAGGACCGCAGCCAGTCGAGGAAGGCGTCGAGCGTCTTGCTGGAATGACTCGCTCGTACGAGGGGCGTGCCGACATACGAGTAGAGGTGATGCCACATCCGCAGCGTCGGTAGCGGCAGTTCCTTGTAGGAGGGCTCGCGGATCAGCGGGAACATCCCGACCAGGATCGCGGGCTGCTTCGGCAGCGGATTGGGCGCCCATACACACACGACCTCGACGTCCTTCGCCTCGGGCAGATGCGCGAGCGCTGCGAGAAGTGCATAGGGCTCGTAGAACGGGTTCCGCTCGACCGCGTTCGCGATCAGATCCTCCCAGGCCGTGAGGTGAGCTTCGAGCTCCCGCTCGACCGTCACCGTCAAGCTGGATGGCGCGGGCACCTCCGCTGGCGCAGACACGGCAAGTGGGGCGCGCAACAACACGTCGAAGATATCACCGCCGAAAACGACAAAGGCCTCACCAGGGAGGCCTTCTCGTCTCGGGTGACGACTCGATCAGTCGGGGCGGCGCGAGAACCGCGGGTCGCCCGGGAATGGGTCGGCGGTCTCGCGGGTCATCACCTCACCGTGGTCGGGGAGCGGCTCTGCGTTGATGCCAAGAGCGGCGAGACCGGCGGCGTTGTTGTAGCGAAGCTCCGCGATCGCGATCGGGGCACCCGCCGCACGCACGAACTTGGTGAACGACGCCGCGGAGTACCGGTTCTCACCGAACTCGGTACCGAGTCCCGGGCGGTTGTTGCGCGGCGCCTCGGCAGGCGGCGCCTCGTCATAGTCACCACGGTCGACAGTCGACTCGATCTGCGGGCGAACCGCCGGTGCACCACCAACGCCATAGTAGCCCTGTCCTGCGGGCTTGGCGGGAGACGGGCGACGAGCCACGTCTCTCGGGGCAGGTGCGCGTGTCGCGACCGAGTCGGGCCTCGGCTCGGGCCGCTTCTCGGACTCCTTGGAGGACACCCGCTTGTCGGACCCGCCGCGCTCGGCGAGGTCGTCTTCGTAGGTGTAGTCGCCACGAACGATGATCTGCTGCTCCGGCGCAGCCTGCTCCTGGAACAGCGCGACCGCGATCACACCGACGTTGCGCGCCTTGCCCTTCTTGTTCGCGTACGAGTCGTTGACCGAGTTGAAGCGGAACGTGGCGACATCCGACGTCGACGTGCGGAAGCCTTCGATCTTGACCTCGCCGTAGGGCGGGACCACGTAGCCGCGCTTGCGAAGGTCACCATCCTCGCCATCGATCACGTCGACGCCATCGACCGTCACCACGGCTTCGATGCGACGTGCGGTGGGGTTGGTGACGCGGATGACGTAGCGCTCACCCGCGTTGCCCTGGACATAGAAGCGGTCTCGCGACGCATACGTCGGCAGCGTGTCGCCGTTCTCGCGGATCACCTGGACGTCGTAGGGCGCGCGGATCTTGGCGTCGGCGATGCCGATCGCGATCGCCGTTCCGCCCGGCTGGGCGGGCATGGGACCGAACGGCTGGTCGGCTTGTGCGGTGGAACAGGCTGCTGCAGCCGAAAGCAGGAGCGAAGCGAGGAGGGAACGCATTGGCAAATGAGACGCACGGGACCGGGCGGCGATCTAAACGCGTGTATAGTCGCCGGCATGGCGTCTGCGAAGAAGTCCAAGGGGTCCAAGGGTGCAAAACCCATGGTGAAATCGAAGGGTAAACCCGCCAGTAAAGCCGCTTCGAAGAAGGGCCCGAACAAGGGACAGAACAAAGGGCAGGATGTCACGGACGCAGACCCGACCCTGTTCGATCCCTTGACCCAGGGCGAGATCGCCGATGCCCTTCGCACCCTGACCGAGGACCGCCGCCTGGGCTCGATGGCCAAGGTCGGTCGCTACCGCGTGATCTGCACCGAGCCGCTGGTCACCAAGCCGCCGCACCCGATGGCCGGTCATCGCCTCGCGCGCGTCGTCGCCTATGACTATGCCGCGGACCGCGCGGTCGACGCGTGCATCGATCTCGATGCGGGTGTGGTCACGCACCTCGAGCTGTCGCGCAGCCAGCCGATGCTGTCACGCGATGAAGAAGCGCTCGCCGCTTCGATCGCCGTCGGCGACGAACGCGTGCGCAACAAGCTCTCGATGGGCGACTCGCCGCAGATGACGATGCACTACTGGGGGCGTAACCCGCAGGATGTCGCGTACTCGCGGCGCAGCGCGGCGGTGGTGTTCGGTCGCGATAACGGTCACTCGACGCTCGTCGCGGTGGTGGACTTGATCGACAACACGGTGACGCAGGTCGTCCCGGCGGAGCTCTGGTAATGGCGAGCGTGCGAGCCCAAGAGGATTTGACACAATGAGCACCGGCAACGTCATCCAAGAGGCGAACTGGAAGTTTCACTGGCGGCTCACCGAGTCGGCCGGGATCATGATCTACCTCGCCGACTTCAAGGGAAAGCGCGTGCTCTGGGAAGGGTCGATGCCGTACGTCACGGTCGATCACCAGCACGAGGCGATCGAGGTCGAGCAAGAAGGCACCGAGGTTCACGGCCCGTGGTGGGTGCCGCTCGGCACGCGCTCGCTGCAAGGTCCGGTGCGCGTGCAGTCGTTCCGCGGTGGCGTCGAGCTGTCGGCGTCGTTCGAAGCGGGCCCGTACCAGTACACGCAGCTGTGGCGGTTCCACGACGACGGCCGGCTGTGCCCGTGGCTGACGATCTACGGTCCCGGCGTCCACGATCAACACACGTATCACCCGCACTGGCGCTTCGACTTCGATCTCGACGGCGCCGGTAATGATGCGTTCGAGCGGTTCGAGGATTCGCGGTGGCAGCGCATCGAGACCGAGGGCTGGTTCCCGTATGGTGGCGAGGCCGACGAGAAGGGCGACGTCTGGCGCCAGGTCGACTTCGGTTCGGGCTCGGCGATCAACATTCGCCCGCACGCCTGGGACGACGCCGAGGTGTTCGCGATCCGCTACCACGACGGCGAGTGGCCGCCGTTCTCGCCGCGCAGTGCGGCCGGCTCTGCCACGTTCCCGGCGGCGTACGTCGGGGACGAGTCGCTCGACGGTGACGACCTGACGCTGTGGTACGTCGCGCACGTCCACTTCGATCAGTCGTTCCCGTACACCGCGGGTCCGTGGATCCGGGTCGAAGGCCTGGCGTAGTCGTCCGGGCGAACTGTCGCGATGGAGCCCTAAGACGCCCTAAGACGCGGCCACATCCCTGACACAGGGGGCCACCGACGTGACAGCTCCCTGCGGGTGCCCCCGATCCGTGATCGTTATGACCGTCGTTATAACGAGCTTCGTTCTAACGACGGTCATAACGATCACGAAGCAGGGGTCTCGCGAGGGGAGGTCGCTCATCCACGGGACTCCGCAGGTGCCATCGACGTTGTCCGCACTCGATTTCTCGTTTCGAATCAAGGACACGTCCTCGCGGCGAGTAGGATCGACGTTGCTACTGCGATCGCCGACGATGTGAGAGGCCGCGACTACCTCGGCCTCAAGGTTACTGACGAGATGGATGTCGAGGGACTTCCAGATCCCGAGTGAGCGAAAACGGTCGTTGTCGGATCGGCCTAGCGTAGCGAGACGGCGTAGCGCTCGCGCAGATCGATCTCTTCACCCTGTGGGTCGATCGTCCCTCGCGGCAGCAGTGACGCGAGCTGCGAGCGCGCCGCCGGCACATCGCGGGGCGACGCATCGAGCAACACACCCGCAGCGTTGATCACCTCGACCGACGCTGCGACCGCATCCTCGAGCGAACGCTCGAACGTGCCCCATGTTCCATGCAGGTACATCGGCCGCGCACGCTCCTTGGCCTTCGCGGGCGCCAGGCGCTTACCGAGCGGCGAGCCGAGCAGGCGGCAATGCGCACGATAGCCGCGACGAAAGCCGAGCAGCTCGTCGTACGTCGGTGCCTCGCCAAACGCGAGACGCCACGCTTCGCGCACCAGCGAGCTGACGCGATCGTCGAGCGTCTTCATCGTCGGGATCTTGAGGTGCGCCGTGATCGCCGGCGTGCCCATGCAGTCGCCGCCGAGGTAGACCTCGTGAAAACAGATCGACTGAAACTTCTCGACCTCGCGGTGTGCGGCGTCGTGGTTCTTGCCCTCGCGATGCAGTCGCGCGAGCGAGTTGATCAGCGGATGCAAGCCGCGATCGATCGAGCAGTGCGAGGCCACGCCCAGCGCGATCGCCGCGAGTTGCTCGTCGTGCTCGCGACGCGCGAGGTCGAGCAGCGCCAGCAAGAGCTCCACCGCACCACCATCGTGCAACGCCGTGCCCCACTTCGAGGGCTGCGCCGGAATGCCGGCGACGTAGCGCAGCACCTCGCGCGCGAACTGATGGAAGTATGGGAGGTCGACGAGGATCGCGCCGAACCGCGCGGCATCGTCGTGTTTGACGAGCCGCTTGCGGAGCTCTGGAGCAAGGCGAGGTGACGCCGTCGCTTCACGAACAGCGGTGAGATGAATCCCCTCGGCAGGCACCGGAGGTAGTCTACCGGACGCCGAGCGTGTCCATCAGCCTCGCGTAGGTGTTCTGCGTGTCGGTGCCGTCGCAGGCCTCGACCTCCGACTGCATCGGCTTGTTCACGGTGTCCCACTTGATGGTGCCACCTGCCGCCGCATTCACGCATTCGGCGGTCTCGCACATCATGTCGACGCGTGTGCCGTGGATCGTGTTCGGTCCCCTGGTGTGGACCATGCCGAACATGTGACCCACCTCGTGGGCGATCGAGCGGCACATGTAATAGAAGTCCGGGTTGATGTCGTCCTCGAGGATCAGGAAGCCGATATCGCGCTTGTTGCGATTGCCGCAGTCGACCGGCGCGCGGCCGTAGGGGCCCTGCCCGTCGGGGAAGCCGATCTGGCTCGCGTGGATCGCGCCGATCATCATCATCGAGTAGTCGCCACCGGTTGGTCGCGTGGTGACGAACCGGACCTTCATGTCCGCGTAGAACTGGTCGACGCAGCTCGTGATCGCGGCGACGACCTTGCCGCGATCCCACTCGTTCGACAGCGTGAACGGCGCGAGGTCCTGGGTGCCAACGATCTGGTTCGAGCAGTTGCTCGGCGCATCGGAGCAATTGCCGGTGTGCAGCCGGTCGCCGCCGAAGTTGAGATAGACGAGCTGCCCCGCACCGTCGCTCTTGCCATCGTCGAGCTCGTGGGGCTCGTCGACAGAAACGCACGCGGTCAGCATCACCAGTGTCACGGCTCTCATGCAGCGGATCACGAGCACCTCGTATGCCAGCGCTAGATCGGCGAAACCGCGCGAGCGAGCGTCGCTCGACGGGCGACAGCGGCCGATCAGGCTGCCATCGCCGAAAAAAGCCAACGGGGGCAGAATTACCCCCGTCAGCAGCCATCCTCGACTCCCCGGGCTGGCACCCGAGACGTCAAAGTCGTTTGTCAGTGCACCAGCCCGTTGGCCTCCGCGTGGCGCACGTATTTGCGGGTGACGTTCCAGACGAGCCAGTTGCCGCCTCGTCCGACGAGCACCCAAGGTGTGTAAGCGTAGAGCGAGGCCGTCGCGTGATTGGCCGGCGTCACCGTCTTGGGATCGAGCGTCTTGCGTGACACGCCCTTGCGCCACTGACCGGTGCCGGCCTCCGACGCGTCGTACCACTTGCGCAGCGTCTCGGCGCCGCACAGCATCTGCGGCCCGAAGCCGCGGAACGAGCTCGAGCATCCACCACCGTCGGGACAACCGCAGCCGAGCACCTTGTCGATCTTCGATTGCGACGGCTTCGCGGTCTTGGCGACGAGTGAGGATTCGACCTGCATCCGAGAGATGAGCATCAGCGGATGGATCTGCTGCGCGTCCGCCGCGTCGACGATGAATTGAGCTGCCGACACGCCGTTAACCTGGTAATCGGCCAACCACGAGCGAGTTCCATAGGGAGAGTCTTCGAAGAAGTGCTGGACGTCGTCGGCGGTCATCGATCCCGCCGCGGTGAACAGCTCGTCGCTCAGCACGTCGTGCTGGTTGAACGCCGCGCCGTCGCTCTTGCCATCCATGTCGGTCGAGTAGTCGAACTCCTCGCCGGCGCCGTCGCCGGCATCTTCCCCCGGATCGACCATCTCGGTGGCGCAGGCAGGCAGCAGGAAGGCTGCGAGCACCAAGGCTCGGAAGTGACGGGGCATGACCGGATGAAATACAAACGACAGTCCATGACTCGCGGTGTCATGGCGCGAGTAAAACCCGAAGCAGATCGGGTGATTGGATCGAGTGGGATCCGGCGGGTCCCGTCGGGCGGCGCGTTGCTTAGCCTGGGGGGAGTCCCCTCCCAGACTAACGGGCTAGCCAGCGGCGGAGACGCCGCCGTGGCACTTCTTGAACTTCTTGCCGCTGCCGCACGGGCACGGCTCGTTGCGGCCCGGCTTCGCGGTCGCGGCGATCGTGCCCTGCTTCTCTCCGGGGCGACGGCCCGTCATCGCGGCGTCGAACGCCTCGATCACGACCTGCGTCGGCTTGATGATCGCGTTCGCCGTATCCAGCGTCATCGCGGCTTCCTTGACGTCCTCCGCGAGGAGCTCGGAGAGCTTCGCGTAGATGCCCGGCTGCGCCTTCACGAGGTCCGGCGACACCCGCTCGTGCGGAGCTTTGTCTGCGATACCCTCGACCTTCTCCCAGGCGGAGGTGACGACGTTGTCGGCGTCCGACAGGTTCTTCGCCGTGATCCGCGGCAGCGTGGCTTCACCGCGGCGGTCGAACATCGCCCACACGAGGGTGGCGTAGAACACCGCGGCTTCGCCGGTGGCGTCCCCGTGCTCGCTGCGCACTCCGGCGGCATGTGCCAGCAGGTTTGGCTGCTCCTTCTGGAGCCGCTGTGCGAGCTTGTTCATCGCCTTCTTGTCGCCACGCTGATCAAGCTTGGTGAAGGCATTGATGGTGCGTTCGACTTCTTCTGCGGTGACAACGTGCGATGCCATGGACCCGCGATCTTCTCTGGCTACATCGCCGCGTCAAGTGATCGGGCGGCTATTGGCGCGCGAGCTTGTCGACGCAGCCGTTCTTCAGCTGCTCCGGGCAGGCCCGCGGGTACGGGCTGACGTCGACCACCGTCGGCACGGTCCCCGCGAACTCGGCCGGGAGCTGATCGAACATCCGGTCGACGTGCGCCGGCAGGTTGACGATCACGAGTGGAAGCTGTGGCTTGTCCTTGACGTCGAGCAGCACCTCGAGCGGCATCCCGCCGGCGCGCTCCTCGCGGATCACCGACAGGATCACGCCCGGGTGGGGCTTGCCCTCCTCGAGGGGCTTGCCGTTCAGCGGGTCGATCAGGCGGATGGTGACGCAGCCCGACTGCACGCACTTGTCGATCGCGCCCTGCTCCCACCGCGTCATCCGTCTGGTGATCGGCTCCTGGGTTCGCGGGCTCAGGTAAAAGCTGCGCCCTTTCCAGCTCGCCCACACGTCGTAGGGCGCGAAGAACCCGAGGCCGAGCGTGCCGGCCACCTCCGTCCCCGTCCACCGCGCATCGCCGTACGGCAGAAAGGTCGCGCGCCCCGAGATCGAGCCAAGCGCAACGGCGGCCGGGTCGCTCGCCCTGGTGATCGTGCGATGCGTGCCCGCCTCGTCGACGACCGAACCGGCGATCTCGCGCGACGTCAGCTTCGTGCGCGCCCACTCGGCATCGCGCAGCTGGCTCCCGGGAGCACCGAGATCGAGGTGCAGCGGCAGCGTGACATCACCGATCGTGGCATCGACGACGTGTCTCGACTGCACCGGCAGCGGCTTCGCGACATCGCGGAACGGCAACGCGATCGCGCCCGACGGCGGCTTGAACGAGGCGTCCTCGACGAGCGTGGCGATGCCGGCGTCGCGATCGAAGCCAAACACCACACCGCTCGCGAGCACGTCGGCACCGAGCACGCCGTGGATTCGCCGGCCCGCGGTATCGAACGTGTTTGCCTTGACCACGATCGCACGGCGCTTCTCGACGATCAGAGAGCCGATCTCCATGCCCTGCATCTCGACGTAGACCCGAGGCTGAGGGCCCCCGGTCTCGTCGTAACGCGGCGGGCCATCGAACACGCGCATCCCGAGCCGTTTGACGATCGTCCCATCGACGGCGGAGATCGGCGCGTCTGGATCGAGCGCGAACAGGTACGGGCCCGTGGTGCCGATCACGACCGGCGTGATCAGCAAGCCGTCCTCGAGCGGCCCCACCAGCGGCAGCGTCCAGCGATCCTCGACCCCGCCCGTGCCACTCGAGAACCCCACCGGCTTCGCGGGACAGGCGGCGAGCAGGGCGTATGCAAGCAACCGCTTCACCCTGAGAGCTTACCCCTCTATGATGGATCGATGCGGCTGGCGGTAGCACTCGTGGGACTCGTCGGGTGCGGCCGGCTGAACTTCGACGTCGCCGAACAGGTCACGCGTTGCTCCGCCGGCTTCGGACCGTGGGAAAACGTCCAGCGACTCGACGACGTCTCGACGGTGAACTTCGATCTCGCTCCGGCGCTGCATCCCGACGGCCTGGTGCTGGTATTCGACACGATCCCCGAGGGTCCGAGCTTCACGGGATTTCGTACGCTGATGATCTCGACGCGCGGGTCTCTCGACGAGACGTTCCCCAAGGCCGTGCCGATCGCAGGGATCAACCTGGCCGGCAACGACAACATGCAGGCTGGCTGGACCCGGGATGGCAAGGAGCTCCACTTCCATCGGCTCGGCGCGGCTGACGAGCGCATGGTGGCCGAGTACAACGGCGGCACGTCGTTCGGAGCGGCGCGGCTCTCCGACCTACCAAACATGGGCGACAACCCGACGTTCTCCGCCGACAACCAGGAGCTCTGGTTCACGAGTTACGGTCCGGATGCGAATGTCGCCTACGCGAAGCGCACGGGCTCGAGCTGGATGGTTCTCGAACCGCCGATCGGGGCGCTCAGGAGCCCCAAGGAGGAGGGCTACGCCACGATCGACGAGCAGACCCTGTACTTCGAGCGCGACGACGGCAACGGCAAGACGCAGATCTTCTCGGCGACGCGCCGGGATGAAGCCTCGGCGTTCGAGCCGCCGTCGATCGTGACCGAGCTCGCGATCACCAACGGCAAGAACGGCGATCCGGAGATCTCCTCCGACGGCTCGACGATGATCTTCGTCTCGGACCGCCCAGGCGCGAGCGTGGATCTGTTTTCGGCGACGCGGCGGTGTCAGTAAGTCGCAGCGCCAGCGAGCGTCAGAACTTGAACACCTGACCGAGCTGCGTGCTGCCGCACATGCATCCACCGTGGTGATAGAGCAGCTGGCCGAACACGATGCGCGTCTCGGGATCCCACGACACACCGAGCCCTGCCAGGTACCAGGCGGTGCAGTCGACGTCGGGGTCGTGCTTGACCGGCGCCGGTGCGGCCCACTCGTGACGCCACATCTCGGTTTCGCGATCGGCATCGACGAGGCGCATCACCGGCCCGGTGAACTCGGAGTGGATGCCGGGCGCCGGCGTGGTCTCGGTGTGCATGTCGGGGTTGCCCATCGGCGCGAGCTCGACGAGTGAACGGAACCGCTTCGCGTCGAGCTCCTGCTGCACCGCGATCGCGCGCGTGGTCATCTTCGCGCGGACCTTGTCGGTGAGCGGCTCGCCGAACGGCGCCTCGTCGGGATCGAGCACGACGACGGTGCGCGCGACGTTCGAGGTCGCGACGTCGAAGAACACGATGTGCAGACCGGGATTGCCGCGGCCGCCGTCGTCGGGGATTCGCGCTTCGACGACTGTCTTGCCATCCGCGGAGATCGCCGGGAAGCCGTCATCCCACGTGCATGACGGCGACGCTGCATCGGTGTCCAGCGAGCCGATGCACTGGGCTTCGAGACGCGGCGCGGTCGCACGATAGGCGGTGGCCGGGGGTGGCGGTTCGATCGCAGGAAGCACGCTGGCAGCGGGCTCCGCTTTCGCGACATTGGCGACATTGGGCACCTCGATGATCGTCGTCGTCGGCGGTGCGACGGCCTCGTCGGCGAGCAACATGCCCGAGGTGAACGACAGGCCGAGCGCCACGGCGCCGAAGGCGACCGAGGCCATCCGGCGGCGCGAGTAGACGTGCTCGGGGCGGGTCAGGAGCGGAGTCGAGTCCATCCCCCGACAACCTGCACGAGCGAGGCCGCCACCAACCACCCGAGATTCAAGCGTTCGTCGCGCCCCGTGTCTCGAACAACACGGAGCCTGTGGGCTGCGTTAGTCGACCTCGCAGTGCAGGGTCCCACAGCTCGTGCGATGCACGATCCAGCCGTCCCCCACCGCGATCGCGTGCCCGTTGCCGTCGCTCCACACCGCCTGTAGTGCGGCTCCGCGATCCTCCGCGATCCGCTCGAGCGCGCAACCATCGACATCGCAGGCTTCGATCGGTGAGGACCCGACCGCCGAATTCGATCGCGCGCGAGCAGCGAGCTCGACCTGCTCGCCGACGACGAACGCTTGGCCGTTTCGCATCGAGACCCCGTGCGGGTTGCGGCCGCGGTCATCCACCATGGCGATCGGCTCGTCGAAGCCGAACCGGAACAGCACGTGGTCAGGACCTGCCGCGACGTATTCACCAAGCGCTCCACCCACCACGGTGACGCCGTCGGCGCCGTCGTAGAAGTACGGCAGCGACTCGAGGAGCGGAACGCCGAGGTCTGTCGAGGTGTGGAGCTCGTGCAGCGTGCCGTCGCCCGCGATCACCATCGAGTAGCCCACGTACAAGCTCGGCTGCGCGGAGAACGGCAGCGCCGAACTACCGCGCCAGAACGGCGTCTCCCACGCGGAGCCCTGGTTGACCACCAGGAGGAGCTGGGCGCCGGTGCGGATCACCGCATACTCGCCACCCTCATTTCCGGTGATCGACAGCACCGAGAACTCGGTGATCGGTTGACCGTGATCGAACACGAGCTGCGACTGCCAGCCGGTCAGCGTGCGCGCGAGCAGCGTGTTGTCGCCGCCGATCCAGATCTGATCGCCCGAGCGTCCCCAGATCGCGCGGTACGTCGCGGCGGGCAGATCGAGCGTCGTCCAGGCGCTGCCATCGAAGTGTGCAGCACCATCACCGACGGCGAACACGTCGGATGCGTGCACACCCCACACGGCGCGATAGCGCAGCGCGGGCGTGTTCGGGACCTCGACCCAGACACCCTGCCCCTTATCCGAAAGACGTGGCGGGTCGTCGCCGAGACAGCCAGCCAGCGCGCACGAAAGGACGAACCACCGCATGGAGACCCTTCGAGCAACTCGCATGCCTCGGCGGCGAGGCGTGATCTCGCCTCGGGCCTGCCCCACGCTGATCTGCGAGGCGGCGTGAGTGAAGGATCGAGACAGTTGTGGCGATCTCGACCCGGCAAACTCTGACGACTACGAGCGCGGCAACTGGTAGCTCGGCTACTTCGTGACCCAGCCGACCGGTGAATATGGCGGCGCCGGCGTGCCGACCCACGATGGTGGTGCGCCGAACTTGATGTTCGCGAGGTTGCCGTTCGCGTCGTAGGACGCGGCGATCATCTGGTTCGCCGCGGGATACCAGAGGTCGTGGTTGTCTCCGACCGTGGCGGGCGGACCGTAGGCGGCGACCACCGCGGCACGCGACGCACCGAGCATCAGCCCACCGGGCAGCGCGTTGGGATAGCCGGCGAACGTCACCGATTTGCCGAGGCCCCGCACGCTCGCGGACTCACCCGTCGAGTGAAAGCGGACGTACTCGATGATCAACACGCTCTTGCCATCGGTCTTCGTGTTGGTGCCCAGGTAGACGATGCCGAGCTCGGGATTGGCCTGCTCGTCGATGCGCTTGCCGATCGGCAGGCCTGCGCGCGCGAAGATCGGCTTGACCGCCGGATCCTTGAGCGACTTGCCGATCAGCCCGAGGAGATCGGTGGTCAGCGCGTCGTCGCGCGTCTGCGCTGCGAGCTGCTTCTTGCGCGGCACGAGCGTGATCGCGTCACGTGCCTTGGCCGCCGCTTCATAGCGCGCGAGATCCGGTGGCTGCTTGAAGCCGGTGGCCTCGAAGTCGGCCCACCGCGCGTCGAGCAAGGAGCCGAGGCGATCGACGGCCTCCCAGGAATCGGGCACGTAGTACAGGCTGCCGAGCACGCGAAACGCTGCCTCGTAGTCGTGCCCGAAGTAACGCGTATCAGGCTCCTCGAAGCCCCACAGCTTCGCGATCAGCTCGGCGGTATCCTCTCGGTTCGGCGCGCGCGTCCCGGTGAACACCTGGTGGATGTAGCCATGCAGGAACTCGTGCAGCTTCGGATCGAAATCGAGCGTGGAGAGCTCGGACTTGCATGCGGTCTCGAAAAAGGTGACAGGTGAGATGGCTCGCTTCGCGAGCTGTCTGCCGGCCTCGGTGTTCGCGTGTTTCGCGCTCGGGCCGAACCGCGCCGTGGCCCAGGCGACCACCAGCGCCGGCCCGATCAGGTCGGCACCGGGTGGCGCGTCGACCGGCTGGGTCTCGAAGTGGAGCGGACTGATGAGCAGGGGCTCGGCGGAGACCTTGGTCTGCTTCACGTAGTAGTTCGAGATGGTCGCGTCGCCGCGGTATTTTGCGGAGATCGTGTACCCATCCATGTTCCAGCTGTCGCGCTCCGACGCCGGATGCGTCAGCGGAACCTTTCCCTCGTCGAGGGTCCATGCCTCGTCGGGCTGCTTTGCGTCGCGGAGCTGCTCGCGCGTCGAGAACGCGAACGGTGCGGGCAACCCTGCATATGGTGGGCGCTTCGGCTTGTCTCGCGGGCCGTGGAGAAACATCCCCACGAGCACCTTCTTCTTCGAACCGACCTGGCTCTCGAGCGCGTACTCGACGCCGAAGGCTTTCGCGATGATGTAGTCCGACGACTTCTGCGCGTCGAGCGCCTCGATCATCGCGAGCACCGCCGGGGCGTCGATCGGCCTGCCGAGCAAGTCGACGAGATCGTTGAACGACAGCTTCGAAGAAGGCATGCCCGACGATATGCCGAAGAGCGTCGACCGAACCGACGCCTAGTGTCGCATCCCGTCGGCGCCGACTTCCCACGTCATGCCGGCGTACATCAACTTGTTCAGATCGCCCGGACCCTGCTTCTCGATCGCCTCGGCGACCTGCTGGTTCGCCATCGCATCGTAGGTCGGCTTGTCGGTCCGATAGAGCACGCCCATCGGGATCGGGAAGTTTGGGAGCACGAGCTGCGCGAGCAAGTTCGCGTAGAGGACCGAGCCGCGCTCCTCGTGAACGAGCACCTTCGAGACGTCGCCGTCGACGATGTCGATGATCTCGGGCGTCATGCCGGCGCCGAGGGAGATGCCCTTGGTGCCGCCTGCGAACAGCAGCGGCTTGCCTTGCTCGAGGCGGATCTGCTTGCCGGCAGGATCGTCTTTGACGCCTTCCCAGACGCCGTCGTTAAACACCGGGCAGTTCTGCAGCATCTCGATGAAGACGGCGCCCTTGTGGCGGTAGGCCTCCTCGAGGATCTTGCCCATCAGCTTCGCGTCGGTGTCGGCCGCGCGCGCGATGAACGTGGCGCCGGTCCCGAGGGCGAGCGAGATCGGGTTGAGCGGGTGATCGATCGAGCCCGTCGGGGTCGACGGTGCACGCGTACCCGGAATGCTCGTCGGCGAGTACTGGCCCTTGGTGAGGCCGTAGATCTGGTTGTTGAACAGGATGATCTTGAGATCCATGTTGCGCCGGAGCGCGTGGATCATGTGATTGCCGCCGATCGACAGGCCGTCGCCGTCACCGGTGATCACCCAGATATCGAGATCGGGGCGCGTGATCTTGAGGCCCGACGCGATCGCCGGCGCGCGGCCGTGGATCGTGTGAAAGCCGTACGTGTTCATGTAGTAGGGGAACCGGCTCGAGCAGCCGATGCCGCTGACGAACACGGTGTCCTCGCGCTTGATGCCGAGCTGCGCGAGCGTGCGTTGGACCGTCGCGAGGATCGCGTAGTCACCGCAGCCCGGGCACCAGCGGACATCCTGGTCGGTCTCGAGGTCTTTCTTCGAGAGCTTGATCTTGATCGCGTCACTCATGCTTGTCCTACTTCGGCCGTGGGCTGGGTAGAGGTGGTCGTGAGCGGAGCATTCGTCAGCTCCTTCTCGATCGCGGCGGTGACCTCGGCCACCTTGAAGGGCATCCCCTGGATCTTGTTGAGCCCGATCACGTCGATCAGGAACTTGTCTCGAATGACCATTCGCAGCTGCCCCATGTTGAGCTCGGCGACGATCACGCGCTTGAAGTTCTTGATGATCTTCGCCAGGCCGGGCTCGAGCGGCGACAGCCACCGCAGGTGCGCGTGCGAGACCGACTTGCCCTGGGCAGCGAACTGCTGCTGCGACTGCCGGAGTGAGCCGTAGGTGCCGCCCCAGCCGATGATCAGCACGTCACCGGACTCGGGCCCCGACAAGTCGAGCTCGCCGATCTCCTGCGCGATGCGGTCGACCTTGGCCTGCCGCACGTAGGTTTGCTTCTCGTGGTTCTCGGGCGCGTAGCTGATGTTGCCCGTCAGCGCGTCTTTCTCGATGCCGCCGATGCGGTGCTCGAGACCGGGCGTACCCGGGATGACCCACGCGCGAGCGAGCGTCTTGGGATCGCGCTCGTAGACGAAGTACTTCTCGGGATCCGTGCGGTGCTGGACATCGAAGCGCGGCAGCGTCGACAGGTTCGGCAGCGCCCACGGCTCCGAGCCGTTCGCGAGGTACCCGTCGCTCAAGAGAATGACAGGCACCATGTACCGCGTGGCGATCTTCACCGCTTCGATCGCGCAGTAGAACGTGTCTCCGGGCGACTTCGCTGCCAGCACCGGCAACGGCGATTCACCGTTGCGGCCGAACAACGACTGCAAGAGATCGCTCTGCTCCGTCTTGGTCGGCAGCCCGGTCGACGGACCGCCGCGCTGGATGTTGAGGATGACGACGGGGAGCTCGGTCATCACACCGAGACCCATCGCCTCACCCTTGAGCGCGATGCCCGGGCCACTGGAAGCCGTGACCGCGATCGAGCCGCCGTACGCTGCACCGAGCGCCGCGCCCATCGCGGCGATCTCGTCCTCGGCCTGAAAGGTCAGGCAGCCGAAGTTCTTGTACTTGGCGAGCGAGTGCAGGATCGACGACGCCGGCGTGATCGGGTAGCCCGAATAGAACAGCTTCTTGCCGGCGAGATCCGCGCCGACCACGAGGCCGAGCGCGATCGCTTCGTTGCCCGTGATGTTGCGATACATACCCGGCTTGAACGTCGCCGGCGGCACCTTGTAGACCGTCTGGAACACCTCGGCGGTCTCGCCGTAGTGATAGCCGGCCTTGAACACCTTGACGTTCGCGTCGCCGTAGCCCGGCTTCTTGGCGAACTGCTGGTGGATGCGGCGAATCTCGCTCTCGGGCTCGCGGCCGTACATCCAGAACACCAGGCCGAGGGCGAAGAAGTTCTTCGCGCGGCCCTTCTCCTTGTTCGTCAGCTCGCTCTCGGCGAGCGCCGTCAACGTCAGGTGGTTGATGTCGACCGCATGGACCTTGTAGCGGTCGAGTGACCCATCCTCGAGCGGGTTCGACGCGTACGCCGCCTTCTTGAGGTTGGCCTCGATGAACGCGCCCGAGTTGACGATCAGCGTGCCGTGCTCGACGAGATCCTTGAGGTTCGTCTTGAGGCCCGCGGGATTCATCGCGACGAGCACGTCGGGTGCGTCACCCGGCGTGTGGATCTCCGACGACGAGAAGTGGAGCTGAAAGCCGGAGACGCCGAACAGGCTGCCGGCTGGAGCACGGATCTCGGCGGGAAAGTCCGGGAATGTCGAGATGTCGTTGCCGGCCTCGGCGGCCGCTTTGGCGAACTCGGAGCCGGTCAGCTGCATGCCGTCGCCCGAGTCGCCCACGAACCGGATCACCACTCGATCCAGATGCTTGGTTTCCATCGCGTGTTACCTCGCGATTCCTTGGCGGAATCGCCGCGGACCTTACCAGTGCGACGCGGGGAACCCAAGCCTTCTACCTGGCTAGCTCGATCCGCCGATCCAGGAACGATCTGGACTACTTCGCAACGACCTGCCGAGCACATGACTCCGATGTCACACCCTCCGACGTTCGCGTTCGCAATCGCCTGATGCTCCCCGCATCGCGGTGCCGAGCTTCGATCTATCGTTGAAGGCCATGCTCCACCGGCTCGCGTTGGTCCTCGTACTTGTCGGCTGCCGGGGCGACGACAAACACGCATTACCCGTGGTCAAGCCCTCCGGAGAACCCACGGAGCCGCAGCCGGCGCCGAAGGTCGACATGAGCGACATCGAAGCGAGGATGAAGACGATGTTCGGTGCGACGCAAGCACCCGACACCGCGGCGCAGATCGCGAAGCTCGAAGCGCAGCGCGCGACGGTGCCCGAGGGCGAGCGTGAGCTGCTCGATCGGACGATCGCCCTGATCAAGGCGGGCGAGATCGCGATGGCCGAGAAGGACAAGGTGAAGGCGCGCCAGCTCCAGCTCCAGCTGACGCGCGACACGATCGCGCTGTACGACGACATGGCCGCGGCCGCGGCCGACGATCTCGGCACCAACGCGATGGTCGCGAGCTCGCTCAAGCTGACGGCCGATCAGGTCGAATCGCTCGGGCTCGCCGACGAGATCTCGCCACGCGCGATCAAAGCAAAGGCGCGCGCGATCGCCGAGCGGATGATCAAGGTGCACGCGACCACGTCACGTGCGTGGGCGCTGCACGCGAGTGTCACGCCGTACAGCGAGCCAGAGACGCGGCTGCGCAGCCTCGCGCGATGCGTCAAGCTCGACGCCACCAACGTCTGGTGCAAGAAATACCTCGACGACGAGCGTGCGGATTACGTGCGGCCGTACTGCGAGGGCAGCGATCTCAAACCGGTGTCACTCGAGTGGCGCGAAGTCTCGAAGAAACCGATCGCTGGCAGCTCGACGGTGGAGCACCACTACGAGACGTTTCACGTCGCGCCGACGACGACGTTCACGTGGAAAGACGTGGTGCGCGTGCAGGCCGACGAGCCGCGCACCGAGATCCATCGCGCCGACGGCAAGGTCGAGCATCAGATCTCGTCATCGGTGACCTTCGAGCTGGCGCCCGGCAAGCTCGACGCGATGGTCGCGTGGTCGCGGGTGCTCGAGCTGCGCGAGGACGGCTACGCGTTGTTCCTCGATGGCAAGCTGCTGTTCATCGAGCAGCGTGCGCGCTGGGAAGACAGCAACCCCGGGATCTCGAACGTGAAGATCGACCAATTCTGCACGAAGACGAAGACGCGGATGCTGCCACCGCTCGGGTGAGTCACTCGATGTTCGGATTCGACGGGCGTGCGACGATCGTCTGCGCCTCGGAGCGCGGCAACGGCGGCTCGAAATCCGCGATCACCGGCGCGTGATCGGCGACGAGCAGCGCCCCCACCGCGGTCTGTTCATTCGCGCGCTCCGCGGTTTTGCTGTCGAGCTTGCGCGGTTCGGCCCACCACGCCGTGGCCGTGTCGACCGTCCACGCATGCTCTGAGGGAACGTCGATGTCGCGCAGCGCCTGCGCGAGCTCGCGCGCATCGGGGCGATCGACGGGATCCTTGCCGAGGCAGCGAGTGATCACCGCTTCGAGCTCGGCCGGGAGCCAGCCGGTGACGAGCGGGCGCAGCTCGGGGACCGGCATGTCGACGTGTGCGAGCAAGATCTCGTCGACGGTGCCGCCGCCGAACACCTCCCTGCCCGTCAGCAGATACCAGGCGACGCAGCCGAGCGAGTAGACATCGCCGCGCGGATCGAGCGTGGCCGCGATGGCTTGCTCCGGCGCGATGTAACCCGGCGTGCCGATCACCGAACCGTCGACGGTGAGTCGACTGCCATCGGAGCTCGGTGGTTCACCGGGCAGCTCGGGTGGCCGGCTCGTCGGCTTGGTGCCGAGAGCCGTGGGGGCATCGGCGCCGGCGCGCGTCGCCGAGGAGGTCTGGAGACGACGACGCTTCTCACCCTGCGTCGCTGCGCGTGGAACCGCGATCTCGCTGACCCGGTGGACGATGCCGAAGTCGAGCACCTTGACGATGTCGACCTCGTCCGCAGCGCGGCACAACACGAGGTTCGCCGGCTTGATGTCGCGGTGGAGCAGGCCCGCCGCGTGTGCTTCCGCGAGCGAGCTGCAGGCCTGCGCCAGGATCGAGATGACCCGCGCGGCCGGCAGCGGCCCCCACGTCTTGACGAGCTGGGACAGATCGAACCCGTCGAGCAGCTCCATCACGTAGAAGAACGTGCCGTCGCCGGTCACGCCGTAGTCGTAGAGCTCGATCGTGTGCCGCGAGCGCATCGAGGCGAGCGTCTGGGCCTCGCGACGAAAACGCTCGTGGATCAGCGCGGCATGCGCAGCATCGCCGGCGATGTCGCTGCGCACGAGCTTGATCGCGGCGCGCCGTGCGAGCAGCTGGTGCTCTGCACGCCACACCTCACCCATGCCGCCGAGACCGAGTCGCTCGACGAGCTGATAGCTGCCGAGTTGCTTCGCACGCGCTTCGGCCGATCGGGCTTCTGCTCGCGCTGCACCGACCGCTCGCCGCATCCGCACGAGGTTCCACGAGAACAGCAGCGCGACGCCGAGCGCGATCGCGAGCGCCACGATCGACGCGATGATCGAGGTGCGATCGAGGCGATGCATCGGCCCGAGCAACGACGACTCCGGGACGAGCGTGGCGAGATACCAACCCGACGAGGCCTGCGTGCCGGTGCGCTGCCCACTCACCATCGCGATCGACACGAGGTAGTCGCCCTCCGTGGTCGCCAGGCGCATGAAGTGCGGCTCCTTGCCGACGTTGCCACGTGCCTGTGCGAGGCCATCGCTCGCGAACAGCGCTTGCAGCGACGGATCTTCGAAGTCCGTGTAGCGGCGCAGCCGCTTCTCCTGCGAGGCCTTCGGCGCGATCTTCGACGAGCTCGCGAGGATCGTGCCGTCCGAGGTGAACATCACCGTGTGCGCTCCCTCGAGTGGCGTGCTGTGGAGAAATGCGCTGAGCTCGGCGACGTCGTAGTCGATCGAGATCACCGCCTCGAGCTTGTTGTCGGCGCCGTACACCGGCTCGGTGACGGTCAGGCCGGTCTTGCCCGACGACGAGAACACCCGCGGCGGTAGCCAGGTGCGCTTGCCCTCCTTGACCGCAGCCTCGTAGTACGGCCGCGTCCGCGGATCGTAGTGATTGGTCAGTCGCTTGATCTCGAGGAGCTGGCCGTTCTTGACCTCGTAGTTGATACGCGTGGTCTCGGTCGGCCCGACGCTACTCTCCAGCACGCGCAGCTGGCCAACGTCGTCGAAATACCCGCCCCACATCGCGCCGACGGGAAACGCGATCGTCGCGTTGTACACGCCGGGTCGCTTCAGCATCGCGTCGTGCAGGCGAGTCAGCGCATCGGGGATCGGCATCGCCACATCCGCGAGCGTCTTCATCGTGGCGAGCACCGGCTCGGCCTGCGAAAGCGAGAAGTCCACGTCGTGCTCGACGGCACCGGCCTGCGCGATCAGCTGGTGGCGAGCCATCGTCTCCGCGGTCTCTCGCGTCGCGCTGCGTCCGAGGAGCAGCACGGAGACACCGGCTGCAATCACGAGCGCGGGCAGGATGACAAGCACGCCGCCCGGCGAAGCCAGTGCGCGAGCCATCCTCGTCGCGGGCTTTCGATCGCGCTGCGTCCCTGTGTGCGGCGACTCGGCCACACGTCAGCGTACCCTCAACTGACGCCGACCGCGGCGCAAGGTGGCGTACAACGCCGCGGCCACGTGGTTGCCAGCAGTCTAGCGTCGGCTCGCTAGCTCCGCGATCCGGTCGGGCATCATGGCCGACAGCCGCTGCGCACCACGTCCACCGAGATGGATGTGGTCCTTGAACAGCTCGTCCGGAATCGCCGCACGCAGATCGAGCACCGGAGGCGGAGCCGCGAGCCGGGCCAGGGCTCGGCGGAACGCAGCATCGGCTTCGTCGGGCATCGCCGAGCGCAAGGTCGAGGATTCGGGCATGAACACCACGACGACCCGCTTCGCCGTGCGCTGAGCCGCGGCGATCACGTCTGCGGCCGCCTCGACTTCCTCGTCGGCGCGCGCGAACCAGCTCGGCTCGAACCACCGCTTGTGTTGCCATGTCTCCATCTGATGAGCGGCGAACGTGGCATCCCACGCGCCGTCGGTCCGCGGGGAGTCGCGCCATGGTTCGCGGGTAGGCGGATAGACGCCGTCGAACGGGACCCCGAGCTGGCCAAGCAGTAGCCACTCGCGAAGATCGGCGAGGGCGCTCCGCGCGCGATGATTTACGAAACCGCGGTTGAACAGGAGCCAGCTCGTGCGTGGCGCCGTCTTCGAGATCAGGATCCCGTCGAGGGCAGGGTCATCGACCAGCCTGCCCGCCAGCCACCCCGGATGGATCGCGATGACCAGCAGGTCGGCGTCGAGCCCGCTCGCGAACAGGGGGCCGAACGTGTATCGCAGCTCGTCGAAGCTCGACCCTGTCGTGGCGAGGTTGAGCCAGCGTCGGTGTGTGGGATCGGCCGCGTCGAGCTCCGCAGCGACGAAGCCATCATGGGCGCTGGACGAGCCGATGATGACCGCGAGCGGTCCCGCGCGATCACCTTCGGCGATCACCGCGCTGACTCGGCTGGCGACACGCTCGTGGTTGCCGGCGTCGTGGAAGCTCGTGCGCAACAGCACAGCCGGCGTGATTCCGAGCGCCAGGCGCAGTGCGACGTCGATCGCGACGAGCACGCCGAGCACGCCGGCAACGACGTGCACCAGCGAGCGGTACCGAGCCGGGTCGACGATCCGCATCGCCATCAGAAGCCCTGGTACATGAAGTAGCTGCCGCGACCCATCATCAGGATCGCCAGGCCGAGCCGGATCGCGATCCACAGCACCCGCAGCGCGTCGTTCCTCTTCATCTACAGCCTCCTTAGAATGGGTAACCGACGAGGACCAACGAGAACGCGATGAGCTCGAAGGTGAGCACCGTCGAGATCACACGGATCGAGCGGCGCGCGAGGTATGCCTTGACACCCTTGCGGCCGAGCTTGGCTTGCAGCGCGTGCTTGTAGGCGTTGGTCGCGATGAGCCCGACGGCGTGAAGGCATCCCCACGCCAGGAACCGTAGCGAGATGCCGTGCCAGAGCCCGACCAGCAGGAACGCGACGCCGAGCGCCACGCTGGCAGAGATCAGAGCGTGCGCGCCGTTGGTGCGTCGTCCGAGCGCGAGCTGGATCGGGATGAACAGGTTGCGGCGGACGAACTGCGAGAGTGAGATGTGCCAGCGCTCCCAGAACTCGGTGAGGTTGCGCGCCGCGAGTGGGTTCGCGAAGTTCTCCGGCGTCGCGCGCCCGAGCAGCATGCCGATACCAACCGCGATGTCGCTGTAGGCGCTGAAGTCGAGATAGAGCCACAGGTAGTTCGCCTGCGCCTCGAGGACAAGATACGGACCGCGCGCCGTGAACCCCGTGAGCAGCACCTCGTGGATTGCCTGCGCGATCACGAACTTCTTGAACAGGCCGCTGGCGATCCGATCGAGGCCGCCGAGGGCGGTTGCCCAGGTCAAGGGTTCTGGAACCTTCGGCTGGCCGCGGAACTCGTCGTATGCCTGGATCGGCCCGGCAGCGAGCATGTGAAACGGCAGGAGGTAGGAGATCACCTCGTCCGGCCGCGGCGGCGGGTGCCGATGCTCGGCGACCGCGCGCACCAGGTCGATCGCGCGCAGGACCACGTACGAGAACCCGATCGCCGACAGCGCGCCGCGCGCGCCCGACGGCAGCTCGACGGACGGCAGCTTGTGCGCGACGAACAGGACGAGCAGCGCTCCGCTGATCGCGACCACCGCGATCCGGGTGCGAAGGATCGCGTCGGGACGGATCAGCGACACGAGCAGGTACGCTGCCGCGACCAGCCCCACCACGAACGGTGCGCTGGCGCTTCCCGCGCACACGCACGCGAAGCTCAGGTCGAAGCTCGCGATCACGATCGCGCGCAGCCTGCCGTGCACGAGCGGCACGATCACGATCACGGCCGCGAGCACCGTGAACCAGTACGGCGGGGTTCCGAGATCGATGGCGAGCTCCGGCAGCATCGCGCTACTCGATGGCTACGGCCGTGCGTGGAAGTTCGCCGGTCGGCACGTCCAGGGCGTAGCGGCCCGATCCTAGCGATGCAAAGCCGAGCTCGCCGTAGAGTCCGGCCACGAGTGCGTTCTTCGCGGTGGGGATGTACTCGCCCACGATCCGGCGATAGCCCATGCGGACGCTGCGTTGGACCAGCTCGCGCAACACGAGCGTCTCGAGCGTCCGGCCGATCACGCGGCAGCTCATTAACCAGGTGTCGATGACCAGCGTCGACAGCTCGGCATCGTGCGCAACGCCGAACACGACGGAGACGAGGCCATACTCGCTGAAGCGATCCTTCAGACGCACGGTCAAGGCGACGTTGCCTGCACCGGCGAGGATCGCGCGGACCTGTGCCTCGGAGTGCCTGCGCGTCGTCAGGTTGAACTGGTTGGTCTTACCGATCAGCTGGATGACCCGCTGCATGTCGGTGTCGTCAAGCTCGCGAATCTGCGCGGACATCTCGAGGGATGTCAGGTAGTCGTCGAGGTTGGTCGCCGTGTTCCTCAGCTCGACACGCTGGCGCTCGACCGAATAGTGCGCGGTGCGGGTTTGGTCTTCGGCGGTGAGGCCAACACTCTCGAACCAAAGCCCCTGCTCGAGCGCCCGTACGAAGTCCGCGGGATCCTCGGGTACCTCGGCGACCTCGACCTCGGGCAACGCCTGGCGGATGTGCTCGCGCTCGGCCGGGTTGTCGTCGAAGAATACGAACGAGTCGAGGCCGAGCCTCAACGTGTCGGCGATCCGGCGCAGTGCGAGCGCCTTCGGATCCCAGCTCGCCTCGAACGCGGCGAAGTCGTCCATCGCGAGCACCATGTCGGAATGCACTCCGAACGGCTCGCGCGCGTCGTCGAGATTGTTCTTCGATGCGACCGCGAGCACCACGCCACGCTGTGCGAGACCCTTGAGGTGGAGCTGGAACGCTCGGAACGCCTCGCCTTCGGCGGATCCCCCGAGCACGATGCCGAGCGGCCCGGTCTCGCCGACCACGCCACCCCACAGCGTGTTGTCGAGATCGAGCACCAGGACCTTTTTCGGTCCGCTGAGCAGGGTGCGGATCCCGGCGAAGACGTGACGCGCGAGCGCGGCGGCGCCAAGCATGCTGAACGGCTGACGCGTCCAGTGATACTGACGAGGATCGTAGAAGCGGGCGCGACCGAGGTGACCCGACACCGCCTGGAGGTCGACGAAGTACGCACCCGCGGGCAACGCCTCGCGCAACCGCTGATCGAGATCGCGGATGATCGCGAGGTCGCCCCGGCCGGATCCCCCGAGGTGGTGGCCGAGCGGACCGGCGCCTTGCCAGTCGTAGCCGATCTGCACGATGCGAGCCCCCCGATCGGTGGCGAGCCGCCACGCGTGGTGCCAGAACGCGAGCTCGTCCGCGACCCGCTCGTCGGCCCGGGTCGCGGCGAGCAGCCGGTCACTCCACGGAAGCAGCACGACCACGTCGGGTGACGTGTGGGTCGTCAAGTCCTGCACGACGTTGTCGAACTCGCCATCGCTGACGTCGAGCTGGACGCCGCGCCCCCACGCGACCGCCGAGACCATCGGAGTCAACCACGACGTGGTGCATTGCCCGAGCACGCGAACCTTGGGTGCGGGCTCGCGGAGCTCCTTGGCGAGCCAGCGGCCTGCGCGCTCGAGCTCCTCGGGATCGAGCGCATCGCGCCGGAGCGCGTCTTTGAGGTGTGCGAGCATGGCCTCCCGCTCTCCCTGCTTGCGCAGCGTCGCGATGGCTTTCCACAGCGACTCGTTGGCCACTACCAGTCCTCCCGCGTTCGTTTCTGCACGATCAGCGACATCGAGCGCGGCAGGAATCGAGCTCGCGGCAGCGTGCGCTGTGGACTGACCGACAACGTCTCCAGCACCCGCATGCCATGGCGTTCGGCCAGCATGACGAGCGCGGACTCGCGGCGGATCTCGAAGATGTGATCGACCTGGGCCGCGGTCAGCGCGCCGCTGATGAACGCCTTGCCACCCGGCGCCAGCACGTGGTGAATCACCTCGAACAGCTTGTCGGGCTGCTCGAGGTGCTCGACGAGGAAGTTGCAGATGCACGCATCGGCGACCCCGGGCGGATGCGATGTCAGATCGAGCGCGTCCCGCAGCTCGTAGCTGGCGTGGCCGGAGAGGCCGGCGGCGACCGCGAGTGCGCGCGCGATCTCGATCGACGATGGGCTAATGTCGAATCCATCGAGCCGCGCGTCTGGACGCCGGTGGAGGGCGAGGAGCCCCCAACCACCGTGCCCCGGTGCGATCTCGATCAAGGCCGCACGCGCTGGGAGCTTCGCGACGAATCGCGTCTCGAAGAACGCCGAGATGTCGAGGTGATGGACCCACAGGAAGTTGGTCAGATAGACCCCCCACAGGTAGTCGTCCATCGCAACCTTGTCGGCGTACACCGCCTCGTAGCACTCGCGATACGACTTGTGCTCGTAGCTCCCGGACGCCTCGTAGCGACCCTGCGCCATGTTGACGTCGGTCGTGAACCCGACGAACGCATCGACCGTCCTCGCGATCGCACGATCGCCGAGCACCTGCATCGCCCACCCCAACAGCAAGTTCGCGTAGGCGTCGAACCGATCAGGGTCGAGTAGGCGCGCCTCCTCGATCCCGACGACCGAACGCGGGTGGTTGGTGCGCACGTACGCGAGCATCGTGGCGACAGGGCTGGTCATTTTTTTCGTGGCAGGGTCTCGATCAGATCCGCGAGCTCGCCAACGTCCTTGAGCGAGGCGACCTGAGAGCTCTTGAACCGGATCCCGAAGCGGTTCTCGATCGTCAACATCAGGCTCACGTGGGTCAGCGAGTCCCAGCCGTCGACATCCGCCGCGCTGGTCGTCCTCGTCACGATCAGCTCGTCGTCATCGAACACTTGCTGAAAGACGCTGGTGAGCTCGTCCATCGTTGACATCCCTAGGACGATACCGCGTGCCGACAACCCGCTGGTAAGCGGGTTGTCGGGATCCGGCTGCCGACAGTCAGGAACAACCAGCCCGGATCGACCTTCGTCGCACCAAAAGAGATCGCGTAGAGCACCGGCCATCGTCCGGCGCTTACCCGAACGCGACCTGCGGATGTGCTTTGCGCATCGCGGCATGCACAGGTCCAGCGCTTGCTCGATGACCGTGCATGCCGTCGCTTGCCCCCCGCTTCACGCGCTTCGCCCTGGCTCCCCGAGTTGCACTCGCCGCCACGCTGGCAACCGGATGCGCCACCGATGCACTTGATGTGAATTACGGCGAGACCTCGGCAGCAGCGACGGTGGCAGATCAAGTCGCCACTATCGGCTGCTCGACCGCGGTCGTGCTCGGCCTGTCGCGCCAGATCGCGGACGAGATTGCCTGCGCGATGCCGAACCAGTTCATCGACTTCTCGGCACCCGGCATCGTCCTGACCAGCAACGCCGTCCTGCCCTATCTCCAGGCCGGCGCCGCTGCCGATATTCAGACGGTCGCGAAGACCCGCACCGTCGCCGTCAATAGCGCGTTCCGCACGCCGCCGCAGCAGTACCTACTCCGCCAGTGGTACCTCACCGGCAAGTGCGGCATCACCGCCGCCGCCACGGTCGGTCGCTCGAATCACGAGTCGGGCCGCGCGCTCGACCTCTCCGGCTACTCGCTCTCCGCGATGACGTCGAACGACTACGCGCACAGCGTGCCGGGCGACGCCCCGCACTTCGATCACGTCGAGTCGGTGGATCTCCGCGGCGAGGACATCAAGGCGTTCCAGCGGCTGTGGAACCGCAACCATCCCGAGGACGTGATCGCGGAGGATGGCGTCTACGGCCCGATGACCGAGACCCGCCTGCGCGCCGCCCCCGCTACCGGGTTCACGGTCGGCGCGATGTGCTCGACCGAGCCGCCGCTGATGCCCGACGAGCGCCGCGCCGATCTGGTCTCGATCGCCGGTGCCGATCGCGCTCCGCCACAGGCCGCGATCACGTACCGCGTCGCGATCCTCAACACCGGCAACGTCGAGTGGCCAGCGTCGACCAAGCTGATCGTCTCCGATGGTAGCAGCGAGCTCCGCGCACCGAGCTGGGTCTCGGACGCCGAGATCGCGACGCTCGGCACGACGATCGGTCCGCGCCAGGTCGCCCTGCTCGACATCGACGTGATCACGCCGGACGTGACCGAAGAGACCGTGATCAACGAGCAGCTATCGCTCGTCGACGGCGACGCGATGTTCGGCGACGACATCCGCCTCGCGCTGACGGTGGTCCCCGAAGTCGTCGAGCCCGAGAGCGGCGATGGCTCGGAGCCGACCGACGACGCAGGCGAAGCGATTCCCCCCGATTTTGGCGTGGCTACTGGCGGTTGCTCGACCGGCGGCGGTGCCGGCTGGTTGCTCGCGCTGCTGGTCGTGGTGGGTGCGCGCCGACGCCTTCGCAAGTAGCTGAGCTCGTTCGACAAGATTCGTTGCGACAGTTCCGTCGAGGTCACCCTGTGCCTGCATGACCCGACGGCTCTGCCTGATGTTCGCGATCGCTGCGTGTGCGGATCAACCCACCAACGGCCTCCCGCAACCCGGTCCTCCCGGCGGTGATGACGTGTGGACCGGTACCTCCGAGATCACCCTCGAGAACGTGGTCGAGGGATTCTCGACGAGCACCAAGGTCACGCGCGCCGACGTGACGTGGACCTTCGACGACACGGTCGCCTTTCACGTGCCGAGCGGCACCCTACGCTACACAGAAGACGCGTCGTACGACAACTCGCCGAACCCGCCGTGCGTCGTCACCGCGCGCTACGAAGGTCCGATCGACCCGAGCCAGTCGAGCTTGTTCCTCGACGACGATAGCTACGTCGGGGTCGGGATCGAGCTCACCCCGGTCACCGTGGTCGATAGCTGCAACGGAACAATGCCGACGGAGACGACGCTGAACTGGTTCGGACCCAGGGTGTCGATGGGCGTGCTCGTCGGCAACTCGATCGACTTCGAGGGAACGGAGCCCGCCGGCTCCGGCACGACGCAGACGTCGAGGTACCACTTCGAGCGCTAACCCCAGATTGTTTCGGGGTCCCCGGCTCGACGACGAGCCACCCCGTTCCCCATCATTCGCCTGGTCGAAGGATCGACACAGGCGAACGCTGGGGTCAATCGAACGGATCGCCGTCGCAGATCCGCAGGGTCGCACCTTCGTTGGGCGACACCTGCACGCACGGGTTGATCGGAAACGTGTAGACGGCGACCGAGCCGATGTCGGTGATCGCTCCCGACGACGCGAACTCGAAGGTGCCCGCGGGGACATCGTCATCGAGTGGCATCTCGACGACGGTGTCGCCGAGGATGCAGCGCAGCGTCGACGTTCGATCGAGCTTGATCGTGCGCCAGGCGATCAGGGTGAATGGCGCCACAACGGGCGGGATCTGGATCGTCATCGACGCTCCGCCGAGCTCGGTCGCGATCAGCTGATCCGGCTGGCCGTCGAGATGGGTGATCCGACACGTCGTACCGGCGTCGACTCCATCACCGTTGACACCGACTTCGACGAAGCCGCCCCTCAACCAGACGAGCAACGGGACGTGGATCTGCGCACGCAACCCGTCGCCCGACAACTCCTGCGGACTCGACCACCGCGCGTCTGCAGTCGTGCGCGCGACATCGCCCCCGATCGCCCACCCGAAGCCGACCCAGTTCGCGGAGGTGTCGACCTTGAAAGTGTCGATGCGCTCGAGGACATCGCCATCGCGCGTCGACCGCGGATCGCACGCGTCGCCGATGCCATCGCCAAAACCGAGCGCCCCCAGTTCTCCGAAATCACCCTGGTCGTCGATCACGGTCGGGCAGACATCGCAGACGTCGCCGAAGCCATCGCCATCCTCGTCGTGCTGGTCGTCGTTGTAACGCTCCGGACAGTTGTCGAGTGCGTTAGGCACGCCATCCGCGTCGACGTCGTCCGGGTTGCGCGGCTGAAGCGTCAAGGGTTCGACATCACTGCACGCGGCAACGAACGCCAGCACGTGTAGCCAGCGCAGCTTCTGCGCTAGGCTGTGGCCGTGCGTCGTCTTGCCTTGCTCGCGATCCTTGTTGCTTGTGGACATCCTGCGAAACCGGATGGAACCGGTCCGACTAAAGGTACACCGGGAGATGCAGCCTCCAACACCGAGTTTCCGAGCGGGCCGCCGCTCGTCACACCCGGCGAGCGCATGCAGTACCGCGTTTCTCTCAAGGGCATCGAGCTCGCGTCGTACGTGATCAGCGTGGGTGACCTCGTCGATCTCGAGGGCAAGAAGACGATCACGGTGCAGGGCAACGCGAAGCTCGCCGGCCTCGCCGCGTGGTTCGGTGGCAAGGTCGACGACAAGCTGACGTCGTGGATCGATGTCGAGACCGGGCGCTCGCGCCGCTTTCAGGTCGACGAGTACGGCTCGCGCAGCGAGGACATCGAGCACACGGTCGCGGATATCGCGAAGCGCGAGGCCAACGTCATCCCCGTGACGTTCCATCTCAATGCCGAGACGCCGAAGCCAGAGCCGCAGAAGGCCGCGCTCGCCGAGACGTGGTGTCTCAACGCCTTCCTCGTCGCGCTACGCTCGTGGGAAGGTTTGCCGGGCACCGTCAAGGACCTCGAGGTGTTCCGCAGTCGCAACCTGTGGAAGATGACGGTGACGATCAAGGGCAAGACCAAGCTGGTCACCGAGCTCGGCGAGCTACCGGCGCTTCGCTTCGATGCGCATGTCGTCAAGCTCGATCGCGAGGGCGGCAAGTTCCCCGACACCGACGAGCGCGACTTCTCGCTGTGGGTCAGCGACGATGCGGGTCGCGTGCCGCTCCAGATCAACGCGAAGACCGATTACGGCGACGTCACCATGGCGATCGTCGAGTACCAGGCTGGCACCGGCGAGCCGCTCCGCAAGTAACAGCGTGCGAAGCCGCTCTCGTACAGATGGACCCTACGGCTTCGGGTCCTTCTTCGAGCGGAACTTCTTCTCGCCCTTCCCGAAGATCACTTTCTCGTAATAGTCGGCGCCCGAGACGCCCGACTTCGCGGCCAGCGCGAGCTTCTCCTCGATCAGCTTCTCGAACTCCGCCTTCGGCAGCGCACCGGCGACGTGCGTTCCGTTGACGAACAGCGTCGGCGTCGACGACACCTTGAACTTCTCGAGCTCCGCCATATCGGCCACGATCAGCGCCTGGCACTCGGGGCTCTTCATGTCGGTGTCGAATCGCTTGGTATCGACGCCGAGCTCGCCGGCGATCTTGAGGATGTTCTCGTGACCGAGCGCCGACGCATCGTTGCCGCCGCTCTGCGCGTACGGCTTGAACGCCTTCTCCCAGAACGCGTTCTTGAACTCGACGTACTTGTGCTGCTTCGCCGCCGCGCAGCTGCCGAGGTGACCCGGCGTTGCGGTCTCGGGATGGACCACGAAGTTCTTGTAAACGACGCGGACCTTACCGTTGTACTGCTTCACCAGATCTTCGAGGGTGTCGTTGACCTTCTGGCAGTACGGGCACGCGAAGTCGAACGCCTTGACGATCGTCACGGGTGCGCTCGCCGAGCCTTCGACCATCCCGGCCGCGAGGTTGTCGCGGATGTTGATCGCGAAGATCGCGTCCTCGGCAGGCTCGCGCGCCGCTTCGGCTTCGATCTGATCCTTCTGCTTGTCGTAGACCTCGGCCAGGAAGGCGAGCGCCGCTTCACGCTTCGCGAGCGTGTCCTCGAGCTTCTTGACGCGCGCCTCGAGGGACGGATCCGGCTTCGCCGTGAAGCAACCCGCGAGCGCGAGCGCGA
>JBBQJJ010000001.1:0-87346 GCA_038325805.1 Haliangiales bacterium | reverse complement strand
TCAGGACCTGCTCGACCTCGCCGGGGTCGGCTTCGATCGGTCCCAGATCGGAGGCGATCGTCGCGGACATCGTGATGTCCTCACCGACGATCCGATCGAGCATCGCTTCGATGCCGGTGACGACCGAGTTGAGTGCGACCGGCTTGGCTTGTCGCTTCTGTTTGCGGCTGAACGTCAGGAGCTGGCGCGTCAGACCCGCCGCGCGGGTCGCGGCACCTTCGATCTCGGAGATGCTCGTGGCAGCCGGGTGGTTGGCGCCGAGATCTTCGAGAGCGAGATCCGAGTTGGCGAGGATGACGGCGAGGATGTTGTTGAAGTCGTGCGCGATGCCACCGGCGAGCCGTCCGACGGCTTCCATCTTCTGAGCCTGCCGGAGCTCCTCCTCTACCCGACGGGACTTCGTCATGTCGAGCGCGATGCCGACCACGCAACGACGGCCGTCCATCACGAGCGCATGCATGGTGATGTCGACCTCGAGGACCGTGCCGTTCTTGCAGCGATGCTTGCGGAGACCGATGTGCTGGATCTGATTTGTGACGCCGTGGATCTGTTCCACCATCTGCGGCACGTCGTTGGGGAACTTGACGCTGTCCGCGGTCATCGTGAGGAACTCGTCGCGCGAGTAGCCGTAGGTGGTCACGGTCGCGTGATTGACGTCGACGAAGTTCAGCGTTTCGGCGTCGATGATCCACATCGGAAGCGGGTTGCTGTGAAACAGGAGACGATGGCGCTCCTCGGAATTTCGGAGGATCATCATCTCGTGCTGGGTGCGTTGGCGGAGCTCCTCGTAGAGCGCCTGCATCTCCTGGGAGGAGACCTCCATCGCGCGCTCCGTGGTGTAGCGATCCTGATCGGCGTCGCGGTAGGTGCGAATCACCAGCTCCGTCAGTGCCTGCCAGGCCTCGACGGAAGGAGCGGCGTCGAGGGTCGCGCCGCACTTTCGGAGGATCCGGTCGAACAGCGGGTGGCCGCTCCGCCTGTCCTGCGTCATCCCGCTTCGCTCAACACGGTCAGCGTCATGGTCTGGTTGTGGAGATCACAGCGCCCCGTCGCGTGTGGCGAGATCTCGCCGTACGAATAAAAGCCAACCTGCGTCGTGTTCGGTGGCAACAACTCGAGCGCGGCTTCGGTCTCTTCTTCGGTGCGCTCGCCGAGCACCAGGCGACGTCCGACGCAGCTGATCGCGAGCGACAGCGTCGGTCCGACGTGATCACCGCTCGCAGCGGAACCTGCGCCGCGAGCACCGAGCACGAGGCGATCGAAGTTCGCGCGCATCAACTTGACGTACTGGCCGGTCGGAATGTCTCCGGCGAAGGTGATGGACTGGGCCGCTTCGTCGACCGAGAGGACGGTGCGGACGACGCTGTTCGTGCTGTTCATCGTGTCGCGGAGCGCGAGCGGAAACAGCAGCGCAGAGCTCGGCAACTCCGCCGCGCGATCGCCGAGATAGCCCTTGTAGAGCTCGAGCGCGGGTTTGCCGTCGAGCTCGTAGAGGACGTTGCCCTTGGACGCCGTCACTCTGCGCTCGAGTCCGAACGAGTCCCACCCTCCCTGCGAACCGTGGGTGACCCGCAGGGCCGGGCCGTAGAGGCCGACGGCGACGATGGTGTCGACCTGCGGCGCACCCTTCGCGAGCACCCACGTACGCGCGAAGCGTGCTCCATCACCCGCGAGTCCACCGGTGACGATGACGTGATCGGGGAGATGCGCATTGAGTCCGCGGATGAGCTCGCTGCCGTTGACGTGGAGACCTTCGGACAGCACGAGCACGGCGCGCAGATCGTCGTCCGCGACGTCGCCTGCGAGCGCCGCGCCGGCGGCAAACGAGTCGGCCGCACCTGACAGCTTCTGGTGGGCATGGCGGAGTCGGGTGTTCGCGAACCGGACGACGGCGACCGAGATCGACTCGTCGCGGATCTCGGTTTGATCGATCTCACCCGAGGTCGAGCAACCGATCACGATGCTCGTCGGGTACGCAGCGGCGAGCTCTGCGAGCGCCTCGGGCCGATCCACGTACGACGTCGCCGCAAAGGCGAGGACGAGGGTCTGGGTGGAGTCGAGTGCGGGAAACGGCTCGGACCACGTTCCGTTGACATGCCGAACCGAACCGATCTCCATGGGATCCAGGTTCGGCCCAAACCCGTAGGAACGTGGGCATCGACGGGGGTACGTCGCGGGTATCAGCTACATCGGCCGACCGTGGCTCACCTGCAGCAGGCTTGCGACGCCCGTTTACAGTTCGCCGTCGAGCAGCTGGTCGACGGTGTCGCAACGCAGGGCGTTGTCGAGCCAGGTTGTAAGTCGAGTGGCCTCTCGCTCGGCGAGGATCCGCTCGCGCTGGCTCTCCGATACCAGAAGGTTTCGCACAGCGAGCACGCGGAGGATCGCCTCCGCCTGACCGCGCGCAACGCCAGCGAGCCAACCTTGCTGGCGGCCTGCGGACCACCCTTCCTCTAGCCCTCCCGCTCTCGAGGTCTCGCCGAATGACTCGATGACCGGATTGTTTCTCGCGACCAACGCTCGCGCGACCTCGTCGTCGGTGTCGATGGCGTCCAGCAACGCCGCCACCGGCAGCGGCACCGCGAGGGCGGGATCCTCGATCCAGCTCGCCGGCTCCAGCACCACCCAATCCGCTCGCTCGCGAGACCACTCGACGACGCGCCCGCGCTCGAGATCGATCGCGAACAAGCGCCGCACACCCCGGTCGGCGAGCTTCGCGGCCTTCCGGGTCGCCGTGGACATCGCTTCGGTGCTGACGATCTCGAACACCAGTTGCTCGAGCTGACGCCCACCGGTCTGTCGATCGGGTGCGCGCGGGAATACGCTGATGTCCGGGGCGACGTCATCGATCTTCGACGTGCGCGTCGGCATGTCGATCGCGACCTTGAAGGCGGAGCTGACGTGCGACCTGATCAGCACGGCGACCGTGGCGTGTCGCTCGCCGTGGGGTGGATCCGACGGGACCACGAACGTCACCACACCGTCGAGGATCTCGTAGCCCGCTTCGGGCAAGGCGAGACGTTCGTCGATGGCTGGCAGGGGTTCTTCGATGCATCCCACGGCGGTGACCAAGCATACCTCCTCGACACGACGCCACCTCGAGCAACCTTCGCGCCACGCAAGGTCGATGTGCGGACAGCGTGTCCAGCATCAGGACAGCACCGGACGCCTTACTTGATCGCGATCGCGCAGATCTCGCGACGGTTCGACGGCAAGTGGCGCAGCCGAACATCGGCGAAGCCGAACTGGTGGATTCGCTCGACCAGCGTCGGCAACTCGTCGACGAAGCTCCAGTCGTTGAGCTTGAGCGTCAACACCGCACCGCGCAGCGTGTCGCGCAGGCGCGGCATCAGCCGCGCGATCTCGTGCAACGCGACCTGCGGAGCGAGGTTGACGTCGAGCAGCAACCAGTCGACGCGCTCGGGCAATTGTTCCCAGCGCAACGCCCCCACCTTGATCGGGAGATAGGTGACGCCGGGCAAGGCGAGCACCTGCGGCGCGAGTGCGCCTGGATCGACGGCGGTGACCTGGAGGCCGCGGCGTGCGAGTGCCATCACGGCCCCACCCGGCGCGGCACCGATCTCGACCGCGACCTGCCCCGCTTGCATCGGTAGTGACGCGAACGCGATCGCTTCCTCGATCTTCGCGTACGCGCGTGACGGCGCACCGTCGGGCAACGCCGCCTTCACGCCACCTCCGGCGAGCGCGGAGCGCGTGCGGTCGTGAACGTGCACGCCGATCCATGCGCCCTCGGCGTCGACGATCACGTCACCGACGCGTTCGCCCTCGCGGGCGGCGCCGGTGTCGAGCGCAGCCCACGCATCGGGGACGGCCTCCTCGGGATCGCGCGCGAACACGTGGATGCGGTCGACCTGCTCGAGCATCGTGCGCGCGATGGTGAGCTCGCGGGCCGCACCGATCGAACGGCCCCAGACGCGAGCGAGCGACGAGCCCGGCGGATCGGAGAGGGAAATCTCCGACGGAGCTTTGAACGTGAGCAAGCCGGGACGCGAGTACGCGAACTTGAGGCCGGGCCGCGTGCGCGCGACCTCGCGCTTCACGGCGCGCTCGAGCCCGGGAAGGCAGGTTGCAAAGACGAACTCGGCCACGCCGTAGAGGTAGCAGAACTCAGCTGCTATCGTCGGCTCGCCGATGTACCGCTTCCTCTACTGGCTCGTGTTGCAGCGGCTCCCCGCCGAGGGCACGCACAAGGTGTCGTTCGCGATGCTGCGCGCCGCGGTCAAGGTGCCCGGCGTGGCCGCGCTGATGGAGCGCTGGCTCGCGCCGCATGCGCCGGAGCTGCGCGTGCGGGCCTTCGGTCGCGAGCTTCCTGGCCCGCTCGGCCTCGCCGCCGGGTTCGACAAGGATGCGAAGGGTGTCCGCGGTCTGTTCGCGCTCGGCTTCGGCTTCGTCGAGGTCGGCACCGTCACCGCGGAAGCGCAGCCCGGCAATCCGACGCCGCGGCTGTTCCGGTTGCCGGCAGATCGCGCGTTGATCAATCGCATGGGCTTCAACAACGACGGTGCGCATGCAGCCGCCGCGCGGCTCGAGCGCCGTCCCGAGGGCATGATCGGGATCAACATCGGCAAGACCAAGCGCGTCAGCGAGGACGCAGCGCTCGAAGACTTCACCGCGTCGGCATCGGTGCTTGCCCCGCTCGCGGATTATCTGGTCGTCAATGTCAGCTCGCCGAACACGCCGGGCCTGCGCAACCTGCAGGCGGTCGACAAGCTGCGCCCGCTGCTCGCGGCGGTGCGGGCCGCGTGCGATCAGGCGTCGCCACTGCGTCGAGTTCCGCTGCTCGTCAAGATCGCACCCGATCTCGCAGATGCGGATGTCGATGCCGTTGCGGACCTCGCACTGGAGCTTGGCCTCGACGGCATCATCGCGACGAACACCACGATCGATCGTAGCGGCCTCGCCACCGCCGAGACGAAGGTGACGAAGCTCGGCGCTGGCGGGCTCTCGGGTGCGCCGCTGAAGGACCGATCGCTCGTGGTGCTGCGCCGCCTGCGCGAGCGCGTCGGCACGCGCGTCACGCTGATCGCGGTCGGCGGGATCGAGGACGCCGAGGATGCGTGGCAACGGATCCGCGCCGGCGCGACGCTCGTGCAGAGCTACACCGGCTTCATCTACGGCGGCCCGACATGGCCACGGCAGATCCACCGCGGGCTCGTCGAGCGAGTTCGCGCGGCCAAGCTGCGCTCGATCGAGGAAGCGATCGGCCTCGACGCGCGGAGCGAAGCCCGCCGCGAATCGGTGTAAACGCAGAAATGCCGGCAACAAGCCGGCACCTCAGGACGTCTGTTCCGATCGAAGCGATCGGAGTCGACGACGTTAGTTGCGCGGGACGAGCTGGCCGAACTGGTCCACCGGGACCATCTTCACCCACGGACGACCGCTGCCGTCATCCGACGTGTTGGGCTTCTGGAACGTGGCAGAGCCCTGCTGCAAGAAGAGTTGCAGGCTGTTGAGGTCGGTCACGCAGCCGCCTGCGAGAACCAGGCCGTCATCATCAAGCTCTGCGTACGACGTCGCGGAAACCGACGCGGTGGTCTTTCCATTTTGGGCCGGAACCGACTCGGTCACCGTGATCGCACCACTGGTGGGGAACAGAACGCGGTCGACGTCCGCACCGTTCTGGCTCTGCAGGTAAATCGAGAACGCCGCATACGACGTCGTCAGGTTGATGTCAGTCCTCCAGGGAGTCGCCTGACCGGTGATGATGGGCGTCGCCACGCGGAACTGCAGCTGGTCCATCGTGTCCGCAATGCCTGTGACGAAGGCGAACTCTGCAATGCCGGTGTTGGTGCCCTGGGTGGGCGGTTCCGGATACCAGTCACATCCCGTATTACCGTCGGCGCCGCAGGCGGCGCAGCCGTTCGGTGGGGCGCCACCAGGCGTGCAGCCCGGAGCTGGAACACCGACCGGCTTTGCAGCCGTGCCGACGGAACCCATGAGGCCGGTTGGCGGGCACGCCAGTGGGGCGGGCGGCGAATCCGGCGTCGGTGCCGTCGTGTCGACAGGCGTTGGGGTCGGGCTACCTCCACCGCCACATGCGACGGCCGGAACGAAGAGAAGAGAGAGCAAAAGACGGTTGAGCATGGACGACTCCTTGGAGAGGCGGACATTAGCCATATTTTTTCTTCGACGGGAATACCTTTTGTTGCTCGTCTCTGACCGATCTGTAACCCGGCGTTCGCGCCCTGCTATGGTCGCGCGCATGATTCGCAAGATCGCTCAGGTTGGGCATCCCGTCCTGCGACAGGTCGCACGCGAGGTCTCACGTGAGGAACTGGTCACACCTGCGATGCAGCAGTTCATCGACGATCTCGTCGAGACCATGCACGACGCCGACGGAGCTGGCCTCGCAGCCATCCAGATCTACGAGCCGATCCGGATCGTCGCGATCGAGGTCCGGGACAATCCGCGGTACCCCTACAAACCGCGCATCCCGCTGACCATCCTGGTCAACCCCGTGCTCACTCCTGTGGGCGAGGAGCTGTTCGACAATAACGAGGGTTGCCTCTCGGTTCCGAACCTGAGAGGCGTGGTGAAACGCTTCGTCCATCTCCGGGTCCAGGCGTGGGACCGGCATGGCAACGCGATCGACGAGGTGGTCCATGGGCTCAAGGCCGGGACCTACCAGCACGAGGTAGATCACTTGGACGGAAAACTGTTCGTCGACCGCGCCGATCCGTCGACCTTCGCGACCTGGACCGAGTTCGAGCGCCACCAGAAGAAAGCCTTCGTAGCTCAGGTTCAGGAGCTGGTCGCCCGCGTCGGATCCTAACGATTCGCAGCGGTTGCGAAATTTCCGAGGTTTCCACGCACCCGTTTCGATCCAGCTCGACAGCCCCCGTATGTTCGACGACTATTTCGCGATGCGTTCGAGGTTGTGGGCGTTGTTGTTCGTTCTGGGTGCGTGCACGAAGCCAAACCCGGCGTCCTGTCTGGATGACTTCTGCGACGACCCTACGCTGCCGTTCTGCGATGCAGATGGCTCGATCGGAGGCACGCCGGATACGTGTATTGCAGTGCAGTGCACAGCTGGCGAGTTCGCTGGTTGTCGCGATGACAGCGCGCTTACCTGCAACGCGACGGGGACCAACCTCGACGTCAAGGCGTGCGAGTTCGGTTGCGGCGACGATGGATGTTTGCCGTGCAACACACCTGAGTGCCTCGCCGTGAAGCACGTCATCCCCAACTACCTGCCGACGGTCTGTGACGACCCCGCCGCGACCGCGCTCGCAGTGACTGAAGATCTCGCGATCGACACTTCGGACGACGCCAGTTGCAGCGAGATCGTAGAGCAACCCTCTGGTCCCTCGATTTGCGTTCTGCATCACACATCGATCTCGATCGCAGAAAATCGGGTGGTTCGAGTAACTGGAACACGTGTCATCGCGATGGTGGCCGACCAGGATCTCGACCTGCTCGGGATTCTCGATGCGAGCGCCGAGGACGACTTCACGAATGGTCCAGGTGGTGGATTCAAGAAGTCGGGCGGCGGAGGGGCGGCTGGCGGCGGCGGCGCCGGTAACCGAACCCCGGGTGGACACGGTGGGACGACGACCACGAACGGTGGCGCTCTAAATGGCGGGGTCGCAGAACCGAATCCAGTTGAGGTCACCAAGCTCTTCGGCGCTCCCCAATCGACCCATTTAGGTGGTTCGAAGCCTGGAGGCTCCGGTGGTGGAGTTACCTTGATCGCCTGTCGCGGTACGCTCTCGATCGTCGGACTCGTCGACGTTAACGGTGGTGGCGGCCAAGCGAGTGTAGGCGGTATTTCGAGTGGGGGAATGCCACCACCGCCGATCGTGCCACCCGCTGGAGGTGGTGCTGGTGGCAATCTCATTCTCCAAGCAATGCGAGTCGTCGTGCAGGGTCAGATTTTCGCGAATGGCGGTGGCGGTGGTAGTGGCGGCACGCCGTTCGATGGACGCACGAATGGTCAACGCGGCCAGCGGAGTGTCGTGTGTGCTACGGGCGGTCCGTCACAACAGGGCGACGGTGGATTCGGGGGCTGTGTTTCGTTCCCTCCCACGGACGGTCAAGCGGCGTCGAGCAATAGCGGCTCTGGTGGCGGCGGTGGAAGCGCCGGTTACTTGCTGACGTACACCCCCCAAGGGGTGACCCCGATGTTGAATCCACTCGCCGTCTCGCCTGCGTTCGAGCCCAACGGCATCATCCCGACGAACTGACCCCTAGAAACCCGCGCAGTAACTTGCCGCGGGACTACACGGTGGGGTTTGCTCGCTGGCGATGGCGAAGGCGGCGAAAAAGCCGAAATCCAAGGCGAAGCCGAAGGTCGCCGCGACTGGTGGCCAGCGTGCTCGCGTCGACGCGAAGGCCGCCAGCAAGAAGAAGGCGCCGGCGCCGCTGATCACGGTGCGCCACATGCACCGTCGCGACATCAACCGCGTCTGGGAGTTCCTCAAGGTCAGCTTCCGCGAGGTCAACGTCGAGACCGTCGAGTTCCAGCGGCCGCGCAGCAAGCACCGGTTCGAGGAGATCTACGAGGAAGAGGGCATCGAGCAGCTCGTGTTCGAGGTCGAGGACGGCATCGTCGCGTACGCCGAGTGCAGCTACGAGCCGACCGGCTCCGATAACTGGATCAACCCGCGCTACTTCGAGAAGCGGGACATGAAGCCGTTGTTCGTCGACGAGCTCGCGGTGCACCCCGACTGGCACGGTCGTGGCGTCGGCTCGTTCCTGCTCGAGCAGCTCCATCACCTGGCGCGCGTGCACGGCCTCAACCACATCGTGCTCGAGGTGGCGGAGAACAACGAGAACGCGTTCGAGTGGTACAAGAAGCGCGACTTCAAGAAGCTCGATGCCGCCATCTTCATGGCGTGCGCGGTCGAGATCGAGGCCGAGCTGTTGCCTCCGCGCGAGCTACCGCCGTCGAAGAAAAAGGCAGCCGACGCGCGCGAAGAATCGCGTTAGCAGTAGTCAGATCTTGATCGGTCGACCCGCGCGAAGGTCATCGAGTAGCGCTGCTAGCTCGATGTCAGCCCCTGGATACGACAAGGCAGCGATGCGAAGAGCGAGCGCTTCGTCGTCGGGTCCAAAGCGTTTCTCGACGATCCGTCCGAGATCCACGACATCCTGATGACGATCGAGGTGTGCTCGGCGCGGCGATACGGCCGCATGAAACTTGAGCGCGACCAGCGCTCCACGAGGCACGATTCGCACGGGGTGACCGAGCACGATTGCGGGCTCGGCAACGCGCGCTGCCTCGTCGAGAACCGCATGTGCCTCCCGGGCGAGAAGGTCGATCAACGCGTCATCCTCATCGACATTCGCTGAGCCCGAAAATACGCGAACCATGTCCGGGCTCTGCGTCACGAGATAGCCTCGTCCGCGGAAGACACCTGCGAGGATGTCGAGCCGCTCGCGCGGTACGAGCATGTCCACGTCGATCGTCGCGCGTTTGCGGGCGTGATAGCCGACTGCCAGACCACCGATCAACGCGTGGTCCGAACCGACCTCGTTGAAAATCTCCGTGAGTTCGGCAAGGCTGCGCGCTCGCTCGTCCAAGGTCTCGAGAGGATGAACCGCGACCCCGACGGCGTCCACTGCTCGAGCGTAGCACGCAGCGTCCTGTTCGCCCTGGGAGGCGCGCACGTCGAAGCCGGCCGCATCCGCCACACACGGGGAAGTGCCCGAACATTGCCGCTTGCGAGGAACGCAACCGGATCAGCCACGATCGGTCAGCGACAGGCGCGCGCGAGCTTCGCGTGCTGCGCCGAGGTGGGCCAGCGAGCCTCGAACGCCGAGTGCCGCGCCGCGGCGGTGGGATCGTGCAGCGAGCACAGCGCCTCGACCTCGATCGCCGTTGCATCCTCGGCGAGCTGTCCACGCGTGCCGGCTTCGGTGGTGTAGACGCGGACGGCCGCGAGCGCCGCACGCGGTTCACCGCGGCGAAGTGCGGTCAGCGCGCTATCGACGAGCTCCACTTCCCGCGCGAGCTCGATCGGTTTCGGTCGGACCGGCGCGCGATGCGTGGCCGGCATCTCGATCTCGAGCTCGGGCGCCGCCGCAGGTGCAGCCTCGCGGACGCCGCGCTGGGAGATCGCGATGGGGTCGATCGCTGGTTCGGCGACCGTCTCGATCGACGACCGCGACCGCGAGCTGATCACGAATGCCCCGGTCGCGACGATCACCGCGAGCGCGACAAGGCCGAGCTTGCCCGCGAGCAGCGAGCCCTTCGTCGTCGCGGTGGCGACGGCCGGGGCACCCGCGACGGCGAGGTCGATCTTGCTGCGCATGCGCGCGATCGCCGCGGCATCGGGGGGACCTCCGCGCGCAGCGTCGAGCAAGGCGCGCGTGCTCGGAGTGAGCTCGGAGGTCATGGCTGGTCTCCTTTCAAACGTGCGCGGGCTGCGAGCTCGAAGGCCCCCCGCGCGAGCCGGAGCCGTGAATAAGCCGTGTTGAGGTTGAGCTCGAGCATGCGCGCGACCTCGGGGACCGCGAGCTGCTCGAGCTCGACGAGCGCGAACACGATGCGCTTGTCCTCGTCGAGCGTGTCGAGGATCGCCATCACCGTGGCCGCGGCCTGGGCGCGCGACAGGGCGGCGAACGTGTCGGTGGAGTCCGCGTGCTCGAGCTTGTCATCGAGCGGCGTGTCCCGCTGCTCGGCCTTCCCGCGCTTGCGCCGATAGCTGCCGGCGACCCGGCGTGCGATCGCGAACAACCACGTGGTGATCGCGGCGCGGCCCTCCCACTCCGAGAGCCGGCGGTGGACGACCACGAAGGTGTCCTGCGTCGCGTCCTCGAGCTGGCTCTCGGCGACCCCGAACGACCGCAGCGTGCGCCAGACGAACGTGACGTGCTGCTCGTAGACCTCGTCGAACGACGGGATCTCGACCACATCCTCTTGGAGCACGTGCAGCACCAGCGCGGCGGGCATCTGCAGCGTTGGTGTTGCGAGCACCGCGAATCCGTCACGCTTCATCGCCAGGCGAGCTCCAGTCCGAGTGCAGAGCGCGCCGAAATCGGAGCGGGTTCGCTGACTTCGCTGCCGTCCATGAACTGAAACTTTGCGCGATCGACAGGCACCGCGACCTCGAACGTGCCGACCAGCCGGGTCCGTGGCGAGATCGGCCAACCGACACCGAACCCCGACGAGATCGCGATCCAGCGACCGACGCCAGACTCCGGCGTGCGCAGCGCGGGCCCCTCGCCGTGCATCTGCCCGACCTCGAGGCCGACCCACGCGCGCAGCGGCATCTTCGTCGACGCCCAGCCACCGCGCACCGCGATCAACTGGAGGTCGAACTGGACGGTGCCACTGTCGCTGGCGAGGATCTGCATCGGGCGCGGCACCCACTTCGCGTAGCCGACCTCGACGAACCGGGTGTCGCGCTGGACGAACGCCGAGATGTCCGCACCGACGCCGACCTCGGGCGTCATGCCGATGCCGCTGAGCGCGAGCGCGCGAAATCCGGCGGTCCACGGTGCCGACGGAGGCTGCTCCTTCGTGACGGGCAAGCTCGGGGCGAGCTCCGGTCTGGCGATCGACGGGACCAGCGCGGTGATCTCGATCGGCGCAGCCTCGACGTGATGCCGCGCTTGCGAGGCGAGCTGCGCGACGATCAACGCGACGGCGTCGGCGAGCTCGCTGCACTTCGCGGCGGTCAGCGTGCGCTCGTGGTTCGCACCCGAGGCGATCGTCGCGGTGAGCTTGCCGCCGGCGCGTGCCACGGTGACGTCGATCGAGACCTCGGCGAGCGACATCCCGTCGAGCCGGCGCTCGATCTTCGCGCGCACCACCTTCGCGTCTGGACACCCGACCGGTGCGGTCCAGGTCACGTCGGCGGCTGCGGTTCCCGAAGCGAGCAGGACAAGGAGCGATGCGCGCACCAGGGCGCGACACACAAACCGTGCACCCGGTTGCGCTGGCCGCTGTCCGGATAGGGACAGGTGTCGCCATGAGGGTTCGACACGACAACGGAGTTGGCGAACCGCCTTTCCCGATCCGCTCGAACTCCGCGTACGCACACGATCCACCGACATCCGCCGTGAGGAACTGCACGGCCCGGGCCTACGGCAGGTGGGCGACGAACAGCTCGACCACAGCGGCGGGCGCCTCGATGTGGAGCCAGTGCCCGGCCGTGATCTCGTGCGTGTGGACGTGCGGCGGCGCGGTGCGTAGTCGCTCGCGATCGGCGGGCGTCACCGAGCTACCCGAGGTCGCGACCACGAACTGGAGATCGCTCCCCGCCAGCACGTCGGGCCACAGGTCGAGCCGGTAGTAATCGACGAGCAAGCTCCGCAGCGCCGCGACATCGAGCCGATTGACCATCGCGTCGCCCTGCGCGACCAGGTTCATCGCGAGCCACTGCGCGAGCGCCGTGCCGTGCCCCTCACCCACCACGGCGGCGACGAACGCATCGCGCGTCGGCCAGCTCGGCGGCATCCGCGCCATCATGTCGAGCACGCGCACGACAGAGTTCTCTGGATCGTCGATCGCCTCGGGGCGCGCGCCCGGACTCGCGTCGAGCACCCAGGTCTGCGCGAGCGTCACCCGCGATCGCGTCGCGAGTGCCGTCTTGCCACCGAAGCTGTGACCGGCGAGCGCGTGCACGTCGCCGAGCTCGCGGATCAGCCCCGCGAGATCCTCGGCACACGCGGCCACGGTGTGCGGCGGCTCGCCTGCCTCGGAGCGACCATGCAGGCGCAGATCGACAAGCACCACACCCCACTCGCGCCGGCGATCGACGAGCTTGCGCGCGATGCCGCGCCAGTTCGATCCCGCGCCGAAGATCCCGTGCGTCATCACCAGCCACCGCGAGGGCGTGGCGGACGAATGCGCGATCCGTTCGTGATGGAGCCGAGCCAACGCGGCGACTATGGCATGGTCTCGCGATGTCGATCGACCAGCTCGCCGCTGCCGGGTTCGACATCGTTCACGCGTTCGATGCGCACGCGGTCGGCTGGGAGGTGCTCGCGGGTCGCGAGCGCCGCGGTCTCCTGATCGGCAACACGCGCGCGCTATGGCCGGTAGTTGCCCAGGCGATGACAGATCCGTCCCTCGCGCACCCACTCGATGCCTATGTCGAGACGCAGCTCACGCGGGCATTCCCCGACGCGCGGATCTACTACTCGCATCGCACCTACGGCGGTGCGTTCCTGCCGTTCCAGCAACTCGCGGTCGCCACCGGGCTGGGTGCGCTGTCGGACGGTGGGCTCGTCATCCATCCCGTCTACGGTCCGTGGCTGGCGCTGCGCGCGGTGGTCCTCGTCGACGGCGAGCCGGTCTCGCGCTCGCCGATCGCGAAGCCGTGTCACTGCAATGCGCCCTGCAAGATCGCACTCGAGCGTGCGCTCGATCGTGGCGAGTGGCAGGCGTGGCTCGCCGTGCGTGATGCCTGCACGCTGCACGAGTACCGCTACAGCGACGAGCAGATCCGTTACCACTACACGAAGGCGTGGGAGACGTGATGGGCCGGGGCGAGTGCACGCGTCCCCACGACGACGGCACCGACAGCGTCTTCGACAACGATCTGATAGCCGTGCTTTGGGGCGACTGCGCGCTTGTTCGTCTTGCCGCCTAACTGCGGTCAACTGGGCATGGTTGGCAGTCCTCGGTGGGCAGCGCGCTGCCACGCAGAGTGGTATCGCGCCGGCAGCGGGTCTTGTATGTCGGACGGTGAATGGCGTCGCTGGTTGACCGCTGATCCAAGCCTCACCAGCATCAGCGATCGCAGGACCATCGAGCTGCTCTTCTTTGTGCCGGGGTGGCTCGCGGCGCACTTGCCGGAGTACCTCGGATTCCTCGGCATGCTCTCCGCGACCGAGATCTGCACCCCGGACAGGTCAACTGCGGCTGCTAGCCAAGAGATCTCCGGTCGAACCGGATCATCGGTTCAGGTACTCTCACCGGCCGCATGCAGGATTGTCTGGCGCCGTTTCACGAGCTGGTCGCGGGTTGGTTCCGCGAACGGTTCGGCGCACCGACGGAGCCGCAGCGCGCCGGGTGGCCGCGGATCCACGCCGGCGAGGATGTGTTGATCTCGGCGCCGACCGGCTCCGGCAAGACGCTCGCCGCGTTCCTCGCCGCGCTCGACGATCTCGTCCGTCGCGGCCTCGAGCGCCCGCTCGAGGGCACGCAGATCCTCTACATCTCGCCGCTCAAGGCGCTGTCGAACGACGTCCATCGCAACCTCGAGGCGCCACTCGCCGAGCTCGAGGTGTACGCGGCCGCCCGCGGACAACGGTTCCCCGAGATCACCGTCGCCACGCGCACCGGCGATACGCCGATGGCCGAGCGCGCGCGGCTCGCGAAGCATCCGCCGCACATCCTGGTCACCACGCCGGAGTCGATGTTCATCCTGCTGACGAGTCAGTCGGGGCGCGCCGCGTTGAGTGCGGTGCGCACGGTGATCGTCGACGAGATCCACGCGATCGCCGGCGACAAGCGCGGCGCACATCTGGCGATCTCGCTCGAGCGGTTGGATCGTCTGGTCCAGCAAACGCGCGGCACCAAGCCGGTGCGCGTCGGGCTGTCGGCGACGCAGCGCCCGATCGAGAAGATCGCGCGCATGCTCGTCGGGATGCGGCGGCCGCTGCCGTACATCGCGGATGCCGGGCATCGCCGCGAGATCGATCTCGCGATCGAGATCTCCGATGACGAGCTCGCCGCGATCGCCTCGAACGAACAGTTCGGCCGGATCTACGATCGGATCGCGGAGCTGGTGCAGCAGCACCAATCGACGATCGTGTTCGTCAACACGCGGCGCCTCGTCGAGCGTGTGGCAGCGGCACTCGAGCAGCGGCTCGGCGAGGAGAACGTCGTCGCACACCACGGCTCGATGTCGCGGCAGTTGCGCCTCGCAGCCGAGCAGAAGTTGAAGTACGGCCGGGTGAAGTGCGCCGTCGCGACCGCGTCACTCGAGCTCGGCATCGATGTCGGCGCGGTCGATCTGGTCGTCCAGCTCGGTTCGCCGCGCTCGATCGCGACGCTGCTCCAGCGCGTCGGACGATCGGGCCACACGCCCCTTCCGTACAATAGATCCGAGAGAACCGGTGGCGATCGAGCCACCGGTCCCCTCGGTGCCACGCCGAAGGGCCGGCTGTTCGCGTTGACCCGCGATCAGCTCGTCGAGTGCGCCGCGCTCGTCCGTGGCGTCCGCCGCGGCAACCTCGATCAGATCTCCATCCGCGACGCACCACTCGACATCCTCGCGCAGCAGATCGTCGCGATGGCGTCGGCGGAGGATCTCCCCGAAGTGGAGCTCGCCGAGCTGGTCCGCGGCGCCATGCCGTATGCGGAGCTCGCCGACGACAAGCTCGAGCAGATCTTGTCGATGATCTCCGAGGGCGTCTCCGATCGGCGCGGCCGTGTCGGGGCGCACGTCCATCGCGATCGCGTCGCAGGGATCCTCAAAGGTCGGCGCGGCGCGAGGCTCGCCGCGATCACCTCGGGCGGGGCCATCCCCGACATGAACCAGTACCAGGTCGTGCAGTGGCCGGAGGAGCTCCAGGTCGGCACGATCGACGAGGACTTCGCGATCGAGAGCTCGGCCGGCGACATCTTCCAGCTCGGCAACACGGCGTGGAAGGTTCGCCGGGTCGAAGCTGGACGCGTGCTCGTCGAGGATGCGCGCGGTCAGCCACCCACGATCCCGTTCTGGGTCGGCGAAGGGCCGGCGCGCACGCGCGAACTGTCCGACGAGGTGTCGGACCTCCGTCGCGAGGTCGATCAGCGGCTCGATCGCGATGACGTCGATACCGTCGCGCAGTGGTTGGTCACCGAAACGTCGATGTCGCAGCGTGCTGCACAACAGCTCGTCGCGTACCTGGTCGCGGGCCGCATCGCGCTCGGCGTGTTGCCGCGCAACGATGTCCTCGTGGCGGAGCGCTTCTTCGACGAGGCCGGCGGGATGCAGCTGGTGATCCACGCGCCGCTCGGCGGTCGGATCAACCGCGCGTGGGGGCTCGCGCTGCGCAAGAAGTTCTGCCGCACGTTCGACTTCGAGCTCCAGGCCGCCGCCACCGACGACGGCATCGTGATCTCGCTCGGCCAGCCGCACAGCTTCGCGCTCGAGACCGTGTTCGGCTTCGTCCAGTCCAGGTCGGCGGTGGACACGTTGATCCAGGCGCTGCTCGATCGCCCGATGTTCGAGATCCGGTGGCGGTGGAACGTGACGCGCGCGCTGGTCGTGCTGCGCCGTCGCGCTGGCAAGAGGGTGCCGCCTCACCTGATCAAGATGCGCGCCGCCGACACGCTCAGCGTGGTGTTCCCGCAGGCGCAGGCGTGCCCCGAGAACCTGCCCGGCTCGCTGCCCGGGATGCCCGGCGATCGCGAGATTCCGGATCACCCGCTGGTGTTCGAGACGATCCGGGATTGCCTCGTCGAGGCGATGGACGTCGAGGGGTACCAGGCGCTGATCGACAAGCTCGAGGCCGGCGAGATCCGGATCGTGGCGCGCGACACGGTCGAGCCAAGCCCGCTGTCGCACGAGATGATCAACGCGAACCCGTACGCCTACCTCGACGACGCCCCGCTCGAGGAGCGCCGCACGCGGGCCGTGACGCTGCGCCGCGGGTTGCCGACGATGAGTGGCGCTGCGAACGACGATCAGATCGGTGCGCTCGACGACAAGGCGATCGCGATGGCCGCCGAGGAGGTCGCGCCGGTCGTCCGCGATGTCGACGAGCTGCACGATGCGCTGCTCGGCTTGTGGCTGGTGCCCGAGCCGATGGGCATCGCGCTCGAGTACCACGCCGTCGATTGGTTCGAGGCCCTCGCGGGTGCGGGTCGCGCGGTGCGGCTCACCTGGGAGTGCGAAGGCATCGAGCAGGCGGCGTGGTGCGCCACCGACAAGCTCGGCGCCGTCCGCGTGATCCTCGGCGAGGAGGTCTCGTGCACCCCGCTGATCCCGACGCCCGTGTGGGCGACGTACGATCAGCCGCGCGAGGTCGCGATCCAGAAGCTCGTCGGTGCGCACCTCGATCATCGCGGGCCGGTGTCGACGCGCGCACTCGCAGCCGGGCTCGGGCTCGAGCTCGCCGACGTCGTCGATGCGGTGCTCACGCTCGAGGGCGATGGCAGCATCTTGCGCGGCCGCTTCACGTCGGGTCAGCCGATCGCCACCACGTCGCGCGAAGCGCTGACCGCCGCGTTCGAGACCGCCGCGCTGCACGACATCGAGTGGTGCAATCGCCGCGTCCTCGCACGGATCCACCGGATGACGCTCGCGAAGCTGCGCCGCGAGATCGAGCCGGTGGGTGCAGCGGCATTGCAGCGGTTCTTGCTGCGCTGGCAGCGCGTCGCGAAGAATCGCCAGCTGATCGGGGCAGATGGGCTGGCGCAGATCGTCGAGCAGCTGCAGGGCTTCGAGACCGCGTCGGGTGCGTGGGAGCGCGAGATCCTGCCCTCGCGGATCTGCAACTACGATCCCGCCTGGCTCGATCAGATGTGTCTCGCCGGGCATCTCGTGTGGTGCCGGCTGTCGCCGCGCAAGGCCGCCGTCGAGGAACCCGAGGAGGAAGCCGCGAACGACGAAGCGCCCGACCGCAAGCTTCGCAAGGGCGCCGCCACGCGCGGCAAGAAGCCCGACAAGCGCCAGGACAAGAAGCTCGTCGCGCCGCTCCGCGATCTGTTCGGCGATTCGTACGATCTCGCCGAAGCAGGTGCCGAAGCCGCACGGCTCGCCGGTGCGTCGCGGGAAGCCATCGCCACCGCCGCTGCCAACGCACTCGGCCCGCACGTCCCGGTGCGCGCGCGCGAGGTGATCGCGCAGCTGGTCACCTCGACGGCGATGCTCAAGAACGAGCAGGAAGAAGCCGAGGTCGGAATCGACATGGTCGACGGGGTGGGCGTCGTCAAGCCGATCTCGAAGTGGGAAGCCGCGACGGCACGGGTCCGCGCGACACCTCCTCCACCGCCACCGGTCGATCCCCCCAAGCCGCGCACCGTGATCACGCGTGCGGCGCCCTCTCGCTCTGCCCCGCTTGCCTTGATGCTCCGCCGCGATGTCGCGTGGCTGCGCGCGGCTGCAGCGGTCGCAAGCACGGGCTCGGCCGGGGCGCGCAGCGGTGCCCAGCGACGCGGAGAGACGATCGAGCAAAGCGACGCTGCTGTTCTCAACGACAGTGCGCAGCGCGTGCGCGATCATCTGGCACAACACGGAGCGAGCTTCCTGCCGGATCTATGTGCCGCGATCGACCTCGCCCCCGACGAGATCGAGGACGCGTTGTGGGAGCTCGTCGGCGCGGGCCTCGCCACCGCGGATGGGTTCGCGAGCCTGCGCGTGCTCGTCGATCGCAAGCGCGGCGAGGTCAAGAGCCTGTTCGACAAGCGGACGACGACCACCTCCACCGCCGCTCCCGTGCGCAGGTGGGCCGAGGCGATCCGCAAGGTCCGCACGCACGATCGCAGTCGTCCCGGTCACGCGCTCCGCTCGCTGCCCACCGCCGCCGGTCGCTGGTCGCTGTTGCCGCCGACCAAGCCCGATCAGATCGATGCCGATGCCACCGCGCGCCAGTTGCTGCTGCGCTACGGCGTGGTGTTCCGCGATCTGATCACGCGCGAGTCCTCACTCCCTCCGTGGCGCGACATCCTCGTCGCGCTGCGCCGGCTCGAGGCACGCGGCGAGATCCGCGGCGGGCGGTTCGTCAGCGGGTTCGTGGGCGAGCAGTTCGCGCTGTCCGAGGCGCTCGACGAGCTCCGCGCGGTGCGCCATCCGAGCGTCGCACCCGATGTCTGCAAGGTCGCCGCGACTGATCCGCTGAACCTGGTCGGCATCCTGTCGCCCGGACCGCGCGTGACGGCGGTGGTCGGCAATGCGGTGCTCTACGTCGATGGTCAGGCCGTCGCCTCACTCGAGGCCGGGCAGCTCGTGCGTCGCGCACCTCCACCTCCGGGTGCCCGGATCGACGACGACCTGACCTATCACCCGCCGCCGCGAGAACCCAGCACCGCGTCGCAAGCCGCGCTACCGTGGTGACGTTCTGCTGGCGAACATCCCGCACCTCGGACCGCTGCTGTCGACGTGGCGTGGACGCCTCATCGTCCTCGTCGTCCTCGGCCAGCTGCTGATCCCTCTGACCTACTACAGCCATCGCGATCCCCACGACGAGCGGTTCGCGTGGCGGATGTTCTCCCCGATGCGCATGGCGCAGTGCGCACCCGACATGCGCATCGATGGTAAGCGCGTCGAGCTCGGCAGCGAGTTTCACGAAGGTTGGATCGAGATCGCGCGCCGCGGCCGGTTTCGCGTGCTCGAGCAGATGGCCAGGCGTCTGTGCACCAAGCACCCCGGCGCCGAGGTCACGCTGCGGCTGTCCTGCCAGTACCTCGGAGAACCCCAACCCGTCATCTACGGCGGCTTCAACATGTGCGTCGCCGACGAGATCTGATGGCGAAGAAGAAACGCACGCAGCCCGCGCGCAAGCCCGGGCTCCCCGCCGCGCGGATCGCCGTCGCAGATGGCAAGCCCGTACCGCCGCCTGCGCCGACGCACCCGACGTTCTGGTTCGGCTTCGAGGTGTCGTGGGCGAAGGTGATCACCGCGCGCATCGTGCTGTTCGGCCTGCTCGCACTCGATGCGGTGCTCTCGTTGCGCCGCGCTCCCCGCTACGGCGCGAACGACTTCAACGTCGCGAACCTCGAGTTTCTCGACGGGCTCGGCCCGGGCCGCGTGTCTTATGGTGTCTGCCAGCTAGCGATCGCGCTGCTGCTCACCGCCGCCGCGCTCGGCGTCGCCACGCGCATCGTCGTGCCGATCGCTGCCGTGCTCTACGCGTGGCTCTACTTCGGCAGCCAGCTCGATTCGTACCAACATCACTACCTCGTCGCACTCGTGCTCGCGATCGCGTGCTTCGTCCCGTGGCAACGCACGTCCGACGTGGTGCGGTCGTGGGCCCTGCGCCTGCTGCTCGTGCAGCTCGGCATCATGTATCTGTGGGCGGCGATCTCGAAGCTCGATCCGGTCTGGCTCGATGGCACCGCGCTGAGCAGCCAGCTCACCGGCGGCATCCGCTCGCTGATCGAGAGCACCGTTGGCTTCCGCGTCACCGCGTGGCTCGTCGTGTTCACCGAATTCGCCCTCGCCTTCACGGTGTGGCTGCGGCCGGCGTGGAGATTCGCCGCGCCGCTCGGCATCGCGTTCCACCTCGGCATCCTCGCGACCGGCTTCGAGATCGGCCTGTTCGTCTACGTCATGCTCGCGCTCTACATCCTCGTCGTGCCGGATCGCGTCTGGATCGCGATCTCCAAGCTCGGGTTGTTCGAGCGAACGGGACGGCTCGCGCGCGCCACGGTCCTCGCCCCGGGCAAGCCAGCAGTCATCCTCGCCGTGATGTTCGCGATCCCGATCGCCCTGCTGTGTCGGTTTCCGCATGCGGTCGAGCTGACCGCGATCTCGCTCGGCATCGCGATCGTGGCGCTGCTCTATCACCAGGCCAAGAAGCGACCGTTCACCGCGGGGCTGCCCATCGCCACCCTCGCAGGTGCGCTGCTGCTACTCGCCGTCGATCGCACGACCACCGTCGCGATCGACTACTACCGCTTCTGGGGCGGGTCGCAGCGTCGCGTCGGCGATCGCGCGCAAGCGGAGGCGGCGTATCGCGGCATGCTCGAGATCGATCGGTACTCCGAGATCGCACACTTCTATCTCGGTCGGATCTTGATCCAGACGGGTCGCGAGGTCGAAGGGCTCGAGCACCTGCACGAAGCCCAGCTCGAACCTCGTCGTGCCCGGGCGTACGTCGAGGAAGCGCGCTATCTGCTCGGGCAGGGCAAGAAGGCCGAGGCGATCGCGAAGGCCAAGGACGGCGTGTTCGCCGACCCGAGCGATGCCGAGGCGCGCGCCGTGCTCGACATGCTGCAGGGAGGGTCCAAAGAGGGTGGTACGCCAGCGAAGCCGAGCACGTCGGCCATTGATGACGATCTATGAACAGCCGTGCAGAGCGCGCCTCGAAGGTCCTCGAGATCCTCGACTTCCACTATCCGAACGTCAGCTCGTTCCTGTCACACGAGACGCCGTTCCAGTTGCTCGTGGCCACGCTGCTGTCCGCGCAATGCACCGATGCGCGCGTCAACCTGGTGACGCCGGCGCTGTTCGCGCTCGCGCCCGACGCGGCGACGATGGCGCTAAAGAGCCCCCGCGAGATCCGCAAGTACATCAAGACCTGCGGGCTCGCCGGCACCAAGGCGCGCAACATCGCCGCGCTGTCTCGCGCCCTGATCAAGCACCACGGCGGCGAAGTGCCGAACGATGTCGCCAAGCTCGAGGAGTTGCCTGGCATCGGCCACAAGACGGCGTGTGTCGTGCTCTCGCAGGCGTTCGGCGCACCGCTGTTCCCCGTCGACACGCACATCCATCGCCTCGCCGGTCGCTGGCAGCTCTCTCGCGCGCGCAACGTCGAGGAGGTCGAGCGCGATCTGATGAAGGTGTTCCCCAAGGAACGCTGGAACACGCTGCACCTCCAGCTGATCGAGTTCGGCCGCAAGCACTGCACCGCGAAGGCGCACAACCCCGCGGGGTGTCCGATCTGCAGCTGGGCGATGTCGAAGGCGCGCCATACCGCGGAGCTCCGGCAGGGGCTGTCGAAGCCCAAGAACAAGCGGCGCAACCCGGCAACCACAGGCAAGGCTCCGCGGACCCGTTCCACGCCGCCGCGGTAAGCCTCACGCTCGACGGGATGCTCAGAGCCGCCCTCGCGCTGTCGCTGTTCGCGGCGTGTGCAAATCGCGCCGCCCCAACCAACAAGGCCGTCGAGGAGACCTTTCCACAGGTCACGCATGCACCGGTGACGGGCGAGCTGCGCGTGGTCACGTTCAACGTCCATCGCGAGACGCCGGAGCGCGTGATCGAGGGCATCTCGAAGGACCCAGCGCTCGCCGACGCGGACATCTTCATCCTGCAGGAGGTGCATCGCGTCGAGACCACCGGCGTCGCGACGTGCTCGCCGGCGTGCGAGCTCGCGAAGCATCTCGGCTATCACGCGATCTACGCACCCGGCCACATGCAGGGAGATGGCAGCGATGGCGTCGCGGTGGTCTCGCGCATCCCGCTTAAGTCAGCGGAGGTCATCGAGCTCCCGTACTTCAACGTCCACGTCAACAGCGGTCGCCGCATCGCGCTCGCGGTCACGCTCGAGCTCGAGGGCAAGCCGGTCACCGTGTACGCCGTGCACCTCGACAATCGGATCAACCTCCCCGCTCGCGCGAAGCAGCTAGCGCCGGTGCTCGACCACGCGAACCGCCACGACACGCCGGTGATCATCGCCGGGGACTTCAACACCAGCCCGTTCACCTGGGTCACGGGCGTCATCCCCGTGCTGACCGGAACACAGGACGATCACCTCGAGCGCCTCGTGCGCGCCCAGGGCTTCGCGACGCCGGTGACCCGCAGTGGACCGACGCATCACCATCTGTGGATGAAGCTCGACGGTATCTACACGCGCGGCTTCCAGACGACGGCGTTCTCGACGGCAACGGCGAAGGACGTCTCCGATCATCTCGCGCTGTGGGCGACGTTGCGCGTCGCAGCTTCGACGAAGCTGTAGCGGTGCGATGACAATCCGTGTCCCGGCGCACTGCTGATCCGGGCTCGTGCGGAAGCGCTACGTCTCGCGTCGCGTTGCACACGTGCTCGCGCGATCGATCGCGGCACTCGCGTTGCACAGCCTCCGTCTAGCAAACCGGAGGACCTATGCGAAAAACGATCTGGTTGATGGCCTTGGCGTTCGCCGCGGGCGGCGCGTGTAAGAAGACGGAATCGGAGAAGGCGGCCACCGAGGTGCGCAAGGCGCAGGAGGCCGTCGAGGACAAGCGTGAGGATGTTCGCGAACAAGCGAACGAGGTGGTGAAGGCGAACCGCGACATGGACAAGGAAGCTTCTGTCGTCGTGGAGGAAGGCCGAGACGTCGTCCAGGAGGGCAAGCAGCTGACCGAGGCCGAGCGCAAGCTCGAGACCGCGCGCGGGCAGCTGCAGGCGGTCGTGAAGGGTCGCCTCGCGTCCGTCGATGGCAAGCTCGCGACGCTCGCCTCGCGAACCGATCCGGTCTCGAAGCAGCTCGCCGCGGATCTTCGCGCGCGTCGCGAGGTCGTGAGCAACCGGGTCAACGCGGTCGACTCGATCGCGATCACCAACTGGGATGTGTACGAGAGGGAGGTCGAGGACAACCTGAAGGTGCTCGAGAACGACCTCGACAAGGCGCTCGATACCGAGGCCTCGAAGGGCACCAAGGACCCGGTCCCGGCCACCCCGCTGAACCGATGACCCGCTCGTCGGCTAGCTTCGCGGAATGATCGTTCCGCGAAGTCGTGGTTTTTCGTCTTAGATTCTAGATGATTCGAAGATCGTCGAACAATTCCGTTGCGCGGCGACCGCGGAATGAATATTCATTCCTCACCGCAGATGTCGAACGACACGCAGCCCAAAGCCCGGCCTAGCCAGCCGGGACTCAAGCGGCCGGTAGCCAAGCCGGTGGTCAGCGACAAGCGCGAAGCCATCCTCGATGCGGCGCTCGAGCTGTTCGTCGAGCGCGGGTTCTTCGGCACCGCGGTCCCCGAGATCGCGGACAAGGCGGGCGTCGGCGCCGGTACGATCTACCGCTACTTCGATTCGAAAGAAGCGCTGGTCAACTCGATCTATCGCCAGCAGAAGATGCACTTCGCGAACGTCGTTCTCGATGGCTTTCCCCTGTCCTCGTCAACGCGCGAGCTGTTCCGCGCGCTGTGGATGCGGATGGCGAAGTTCGCGATCGCGAACACCAATGCGTTCGTGTTCCTCGAGCTGCATCACCACGCGCGCTATCTCGATGACGAGAGCCGCGCGGTCGAGAACCGGATGCTCGATCTGTTCACCGGGGTCGTCACCAAGGCGCAGCTGCAGGGCGAGCTCAAGGCGGGTAATCCACGCCTGTTGATGGGCCTCGTGATGGGCGCGTTCACCGGCGTGATCCGGAGCTGTGTCGAGATCGACACCAACCTCGACTCTGCCGACTGGAAGCTCGCGGAACAGTGCATCTGGGAAGCTGTTCGCGCCTGACCCTCTTCACTCAGCCGAGCTAGCGCTCGGTTTTTATTTGGCCTTGTGCGGAATGAATGTTCATTCCCTTTCACCTCCAGGAGCTACGATTATGTCCATCACCTCGAAGATCGTCCTCATCACTGGCGCCACTGCGGGTATCGGCCGCGAGACCGCCGTCTTCCTCGCCAGCCAGGGTCACCACGTGATCGCGACCGGTCGCAAACAGCTCGAGCTCGCGAAGCTCAAGGCCGAGGTGACCCAAAACGAGATCGCAGGCAAGCTCGACACCCTTCTCCTCGACGTCACGTCGTCCGAGTCGATCGCGAACGCGGTCCGCGACGTCGCGACGCTGACAAATGGTCATGGTCTCGACGTCCTCGTCAACAACGCGGGCTTCGGCGTGCTCGGCCCGAGCTCGGAGATCAGCGACTCCGAGATGCGCCGCCAGTACGACACCAACGTGTTCGGCCTGATGGCCGTCACCCGCGCGTTCCTCCCTCGCATGCTCGAGCGAAAATCCGGCCGCATCGTCAACGTGTCCAGCGTCGGCGGCCGCATCACCCTCCCCTACTTCGGCGTCTACAACTCGACCAAGTATGCCGTCGAGTCGCTGTCCGATGCGCTGCGCTACGAGCTCCGCCCGTTCGGCATCGACGTCTCGCTGATCGAACCAGGCGTGATCCGCACGAACTTCGAGGCGACTGCCGTTGGCGGCCTCCAGTCGATGCAGAGCGGCGTCTACGGCAAGGCGCTCGGCAAGTACGAGTCGATGTCCAAGACGGCGGACCGCTTCGCGTCGAACCCGATCGTGATCGCGAAGGCGATCGGTCGCGCGGTCAAGGCTCGCCGCCCCTCCGCGCGCTACGTCGCGCCGCGCAGCACCAACTTCATCTTCGTGTTCCGCGCGATCGTGCCGACCCGGGTGTGGGACTGGGCGATGCGCAAGGTCGGCTTCCTGTCGCCGAAGATCCTCGACCTCGACGCTGCCACGCCCGCGGCGGCCCAGATCGTCCTCACCGAGACTCCTCGTTCACAGCCCAGCGCGTCGCCGAACTGACTCGTTTTCGGGTAGGTTCCCCTGCTCATATGGCTCCTGACGACGAAGAAGACTTTGCCTCGATGCTCGCCGCCTCCGAAGCCGGCGGGAAACGCACCAAGCGCCCGAAGGTCGGCGATGTGGTGACGGGCAAGATCATCTCGCTCGGCAAAGACACCGTGTTCGTCGATGTCGGCGGCAAGGCCGAGGGTGCGCTCGAGCGCGCTCAGGTCAGCGACAGCGAGGGCAAGCTGCTCGTCAAGATCGGCGATACGATCGAGGCGCGCGTCGGTGGCGATGCCGGCGGCGTGCTCACGTTGCGCGTCAAGCTCGGTCGCGGCCCGCAGGCGAGCGCCGAGCTGCAACAGGCCGCCGACCTCGGGATCCCCGTCGACGGCACGGTGACCGAGGTCGTCAAGGGCGGCCTCTCGGTCGACGTCGCCGGCCAGCGCGGCTTCTGCCCCGCATCGCAGATCGACAATCGCTTCGTCGAGGATCTCAGCATCTACGTCGGCCAGAAGCTGACGTTCCGGATCTCGCGCTACGAGCCGCGGAACCTCGTGTTGTCGCGGCGCGCGCTGCTCGAAGAGGAGCAAGAAAAGCTCGCGATCGAGACCCGCAAGACGCTGCAGATCGGCCTCGTCGTCCGCGGCAAGGTCGTCGGCTTCAAGCCGTTCGGCGCGTTCGTCGACATCGGCGGGATCGAGGGCATGCTGCACATCTCCGAGCTCGGATACTCGCGGGTCGAGAAGCCGGAGGATGTGCTGTCGCTGGGTCAGGAGATCGAGGTGGTGATCCTCAAGATCGAGCCGCCGCAGGGTCCCAAGGAGAAGTCAGAGCGGATCTCGCTGTCGCTCAAGGCGCTCGGCAACGATCCGTGGAACGACGTCACGCGGTCGCTCGTCGAGGGCCAGAAGGTCAAAGGCAAGATCACGCGGCTGCAGCCGTTCGGTGCGTTCGTCGAGATCGCGCCGTCGGTCGAGGGCCTCGTGCACATCAGCGAGCTCGGCGCCGGCCGTCGGATCAACCACCCGAAAGAGGTGGTCTCCGAGGGTCAGGAGGTCGAGGCCGTGGTGCTGTCCGTCGATTCCGAGAAGCGTCGCCTGTCCCTGTCGCTGTCGGGCGAGAAGCTCGCCGAGGTCGAGGGCAACGAGGCGGTGATCGCCGCCGCGGCCAAGCCGTCGTCGGGCGGCAAGCTCGGCACGTTCGGCGACCTGCTGGCCAAGCTCAAGAAGTAGTTGCTAGCCCGCGCGAGCTAACCCCAGAGTAGGAGTTCGCGCTATCGCCGGGGTCCCCGGCTCGAGGACGGGCCACCCCGTTCCCCATCATTCGCCTGGTCGAAGGGTCGACAGGGGTTAGGCGGCGGTCTTCTTCCACGCATCGAGCGCGGAGATCCGGCCGAACCAGCCTTCGATGTGGCCGAACTGCGCGAGCGGCACCTCGGCCTGCTTCGCGTACATCAGGCTCGATGCGAGCGTGAGATCCGCGAGCGTCAGCGCGTTGCCGACGACGTACTGCTTGCCGTCGAGCCGAGCGTCGAGCACCGCGGCCCAGCGCTGAAACGCCTTGAGGTTCTCGTCGACCTTCGCGGTATCGGGTGCGCCGAGGTTCATGAACGCCTTGATCACGCGCTCGAAGGCGATCACCCCGAGGCACGGCGCCCAGTGGGACGAATCCCAGAACTGCCAGCGCGTGACGTCGGCGCGAGCGCGCTCGTCCAGCGGGAGCAGCCCCGACTCGGGCTTCTTCGCCGCGAGGTACTGCATGATCGCGCGCGACTCGGTGAGCGCGAAGTCCTCGTCGACGAGCACCGGCAGCGCGCCGTTCGGGTTGATCGCGAGGAGCGCGGGGGACTTGTGCTCGCCCTTCGCGAAATCGACGACCTGCTCCTCGAGCTCGATGCCGAGCACGGCGGCAGCAAGGCGAACACGGCGAACGTTCGGGGAGAGCGGGTGGTGGTAGAGCTTCATGGCGGGAGCAGGCTCCTGAAATCGCGTAGCGTCAAGGTGCTCGCAGCTGATGCGCGGCGATCGTCGCACCCGCGGTGCCGAGGCCGAGCGCGACGAGATTGACGACCGGCACGAACAACAACAGCGTCACGCCGGCACCGAGCCCGAGCGAGCGTGAGCGGTGCGCCGCGAGGAAGCCGAGCTTGTCGTGATAGGACAGCTCGCGCCGCGCGAGCACGGCGTCGTAGCAGTCGTAGGCCGCTCCCCGCGCGGTGAAGTAGAAGCCGAGCCCCAGCGCGCCGATCGTGCCGATCACCGGGATGAACCCCAGCACGAACACGAGCAGGAACGACAGCACGGCGACGATCAGGCGCCGAATACCGTGGACGATTCCTCGCCCGAAGCTGCGGGTGAACGAGAGGAGCGAGAACGCCGGTCCCGGCGTACCGGTCAACCGTGCTTCCACAGCCTCCGAGAGCATCTCGTTGAACGGCCCGGCGACGATGCCGACCACCGCGATGAAGAGGAACATCGCACCCGCGCCGAGTCCGACGATCGCGATCAACCAGACCACTGCGCTTGCGATGCCGCGAAGGAAGCCCGGCAGCCAGTCAGTGAGCCAGCCGACCACGGGATCGACGAGGTGCACGACGCCGAGGACGAGGCCGATCATCACCACGAGGGTGACCAGGGCGGGTGCGATCACCCATCCCCAGAGCCGCGGATGCTTGCTCAGGAAGCGAAACCCGCGACCGACATCTGCGAGGCCATCGGACAGCACGTGTGAGGGGCAGTACAGCATCGAATCGGTCGTCGCGCTTGACTGGATAGTTGTTCTATCTACTATGCCGCTCGTGGAGCTCGTGCGGATTGGAGAGCTGGCGAAGCGGTCGGGAGTCCCGATGGCGACGCTCAAGTTCTATCTGCGCGAAGGTCTGATCGCGCCCGTGCGCAAGACCGGCGCCACGATGTCCTGGTACGACCCGGCGATCGTCGACCGGCTGCGCGCGATCAAGGAGCTCCAGGAGCATCACCTCCCGCTCGAGCTGATCAAGCAGACGATCGAAGGCGAGCGTCAGGCACCCGACGATCTCGCCGCGGCCGATGCGATCGCGAAGGTGCTCGCACGCCACGCCGGTAAGAAGTCGCGCACGCGCGCCGAAGTACTCGCGGGTGGAGCCACCGAGCTCGAGCTGAGCTGGCTCGCGGCCACCAAGCTCGCCGTCCCGGACGCCGATCAGAGCTATCGCGGCGACGATCTCGCGCTGCTGTCCACGCTCGGCGCCGCGCGCCGCGCCGGCATCGCCGCGGACATGCTGCCGTTCGACATCCTCCGCGACTACGTCGCCGCGCTGAACACCCTGGTGGCCGTCGAGCTCCGGATGTTTCGCGCCGGCGTCCTCGGTCACATCGGGGTCGATACGGCCCGCGTCACCACCGCGGCGACCGAGCTCTCCGAACGACTGGTCGTGCTGATCCGTCGAAAGCTGCTGCTACCAACGCTGGACCGATTGCTTCAGGAGCGAACCGATGCGCCACAACCTGCTACCCGCTCTCCTCGTGTTCGCCGCATGCGGCAGCTCCAACCCAGACCAGTCGCCCACACCCGACGGGCCCGTCCAGCCCGACAGCGATAACCCCGATCCGGACGGACCGGTCTCGACGGCCACCGACCCTGCCGAGGATGGTCCGGACACCGTGACGACATCGACCGTCGCGATCCCCGGCTCCGCCGCCGGCCGGACCCTGCAGGCCACGGTGTTCGTACCGAGCAGCAGCGGACCGCATGCCCTTGTCGTGATGTCGCCTGGCTTCCAGCTCGAGCGCACGCAGTACACGAGCTACGCGCAGCATCTCGCGACGTGGGGCTTCCTCGTCGTGCTCACCGACTACGCGGAGAGCGGGTTCTCGATGGATCACCAGAAAGCGGCCAACGACATCTCGTCGGTGATCGACTGGGCGATCGCGAACCAGCAGGTCGATGCCACGGCGATCGCGACCACGGGCCACTCGCTCGGCGGCAAGCTCAGCATCTTCGCCGCGGCGCAGGATGCGCGGATCGGTGCGGTGGTCGGCTGGGATCCGGTCGATTCGAACAACCCGTCGGTCGCGCCGCAGAAGATGACGGCGATGACCGCGGCGGTCGCCGTGATCGGCGAGACCACCAATGGCTCGGGTGGCAGCTTCGGCATGCCGTGCGCGCCCACCGCCGAGAACTTCAAGACGTTCTATGCCGCAGCCCCGAGTCCGGCGATCTCGGTCACCTACGCCGGCGCAGATCACATGGACTGGGTCGACGATCCGTCGTGCTTCTTCTGCGGCTTCTGCGATCCGGGGACCGCGACGCCCGACGGCGTTCGCAAGGTCACCCGCCGGCTCGACGTGGCGTGGTTCCGTCGCCACCTGCTCGGCGATCTGGCGATGGATTCGTGGCTCCTGACGCCGCCCGAGCAAGGGCTCGCCATCGAGCACCGCTAGGGCGCGGTCAGCTGATACGTCGCACCCTTCTCGCAAACGACGCGGCCCGCCGTGATCGTCGCCTTGGTGAGCAGGACTGGCGGCCCGTCCTTCGGCATCAACATCGCCCGCCACGCCGAGCCAAGCTTCGCGGTGGCGCGTAGCGTGTAGCCACGCTTCGCAGCGTCGGCGCCGCACGGCGTGGTGTCCTCGGCCACGGGGCTCATCGGCGGAGCCGTTGACAGGGTCGTCGGGTAGAGCGCGATGTCGTCGGCGCCGAGTTTGACGTAGCCCTCGCCGATCACGTCGTCCTTGCCAGGAGTGACGACCTGGGTGCCCTTCGCGTGGCGAAACACGGCGCGACGTTCCTTGGTGCCATACAGGATTCCAACCAGCGTGCCGGTCTTCGGTGCGGTGTCTCGCGGCGCGATCGAGCACGCCGGACCCGTGATCGTGGCAGCCACGGCGAGGACGGGTCCGATCCGACCGCCGCGCACGGACACATCCATCGTGCGATCGATCGGACACGTTCCCACCGGCCCCTGTGGATCGATCAGCTGTGCGATCTCGCCGGGCTTTCCCGCCCGAATGCTAAGTCTGGTGTTGGCGTCGGTGGTGCGCACCATCAGCTTCGGATCGAGCGTGGTTCCCTTGTCGACGACGATCCACGTGGACCCCTTCTCGATCAGCTCGAGACCCACCAGCTTGATCATCGCGCGCGCGGTGGTCCGCGCATCGACGCGCTTGAGGCGGAGCGAGACCGCAGGGGGTACCTTGCTCGGCGCCCAGATCAGATCTGCGCGCACGGTGTCGGAGAACAAGCGCATCAAGTCTTTGACCGGCGCCTGATAGAAGTCGACGTCGATCGTGGCCGCTGAACCTGCGCTGGGAACGACGAGCTTGTTGGTCGCACCGATCGCGCCGATCGCATTCTCGAGCGGGACGGGCTGCGGGATCCTGCCCTCGAACGTGGCGGCATCCGAGATCAGCAAGAAGGGTCCGTCGGGAAGTAGCAGTCGCAGGAGGTGATCGATCGCGAGCTTGGTCGCGTGTAGCGTGGTCGGTGCACCCTTGCCCGTCAGCTTCGGATTCAACAGCCGCAACGAGTCGGGCTCGACCGGTCCAGCAAGTGCCGTGGTGCAAAACGCAGCGACGAGCGCGAAGGCCTTCACGCCACCAGTATCACTCGTCGTCGAGCTTCGCGCTCTTCAGCCCGCACATCATCAGGCCCATCAACTGCTCCGGCTCGATGGTCAGGTGGAGCGTGATCGTGGCGCCCTTGCGCTCGATCTCTGCCTTATCGGCGAGCTTGCTGATCTCGTCGCGACACGCCTCCGGCCACGCCGACTTCTGCACGTTCCACAGCGCGCGCGTGGTCTCGAGCAGATGCTCGGCGGATAGCGCGTCGACCGCCTCGAGCTTGCCCTCGACGGTGAGCTTCTCGTTCACCGCCTTCTGGATCACCCACCCCGACAGCTTCTGGATGCCGCCGGTCGGCGTGGCCGGCACGTACGCGAGCGAGACCAACGCGGTCGCCGGTGCGTTCGCGAGCTCCTGTGTGATCGCGGCCCGCGGACCGGGACCCTCGGCGCGGATCGCTGACTGCCAGCGATCGGTGGCGACGGCGAACCACTGCTTGCCGAGCGCGACCGCATCGACCGCGTCGATCTTGATGAACGGGACCTTCGAGCGCTGCTCGTTGATGAGCTTGATCTGCTCGAGCTGCGTCTCCTCGAACTTCGGATCCTTCGGCACGATGACCGCGAGCTGACGATCGCCGTACGCGATCACGCCGAGCTTGTGGTTGTCGTCGCGCTCGTGGACGATCAGCACGGCGTCGGCGTCGGCGGGGACGTGCGAGAGGAGTGACTCCGCGCCGGCGATCCGATCGAAGTTGTCGGGGAGGAACCACAGCTTGTAGTCCCAGGCCGCGCGCACGACGGAGAGCTTGCCGATCACGAACATCGGCCCGAGGACGGCGGCAGCCACGACGAACGCCCGCAGCAAGTAGCGATCGCCGGGTGCCAGCGTGGACTTCCGAGGCACCTTGTCGCCAGCCAGCCGCTGCCTGCGACGGCGCTCGCCGACCACGTGCCACAGCACCGGCAGCACCGGGAACGCCAGTGCACCGACCGCCGCAGCGAGCCACTTCGGTTGATCGTGCGAGACGAGATAGGCCGATGCGAACAGGAACACCGCGAGCCCGAACACCACGAGCCCGATCCCGAAAATCGCCTTACCCCGACGAGTCGACATCCGGGAACGCTACCACCTCGATGTGGCGACGCTCAGGGAAGTTTCACGTACTCGAAGTCGCCCGGCAGGCCGTTGATTCCCTTGAGTGGTGGGGCGATCCAGTTGGCCATCTTGCCGCGCTCGTAGATCGGGCTCATCAGCGACTTGACGTACGTCTCGTCGGCGGCGTCCGGCAGCCACTCGCCGCGCCGGGCATCGAACTCGGCCGCATCGATCATCTTTCCGTCGGGCGTGAAGCGCTGGGTCGACCACATGCCGATCTGGCGGTGGAACTTGTTGGACGGGAGCACGAGCTCGAAGTCGAGGCCCTCCTCCCTGATCGTCTTGTTCCAGCGATCGACGCCGCGCTGGCAGTCCTTGATGTACTCGGTGCGCAGCACCTCGTTGAGTGCGTTGCGCATCGCGACGTCCTTCTGTGAGACGACCTGGCCGCCTTCGAGCACGTCCATCGCGAAGGTGCTGCCGACGAGCTTGTGCTCCTGGTAGCGGTCTTCCTTGTAGCGTCCCTTGAGGCCCGCCGCGAACGCATCGGCCGCGTTCGACGACACCTCGCCGCCGAACAGATCGAGCGACAGCGTGTACCAGAGGTTCAGGTACTTCTGGATCGTCGGCAGATCGACGCCGCCCTGTGCGCGCACGTCGCCATTCGGATCCAGCTTGGTCAGCTCGCACGCGCGCTTGACCACGCGTTGCACGCCAGTCTCGCCGACGAACATGTGATGCGCCTCCTCGGTCAGCATGAACCGGCAGGTGCGCGCGAGCGGATCGAAGCCGGATTCGGCGAGCGCGGCGAGCTGATACTTGCCGTCGCGATCCGTGAACATCGTGAACATGAAGAACGACAGCCAGTGGCTGGTCGGCTCGTTGAACGCGCCGAGGATGCGCGGCTTGTCGGCGTCACCGCTGCGGCGCTGCAGGAGCTCTTCCGCTTCCTCGCGACCGTCGCGACCGAAGTACGTGTGGAGCAGATAGACCATCGCCCACAGGTGACGGCCTTCCTCGACGTTGACCTGAAATAGATTTCGCAGGTCGTAGAGCGACGGCGCGGTCTCGCCGAGGAGACGCTGCTGCTCGACGCTCGCAGGCTCGGTATCGCCCTGCGTGACGATCAGACGCCGCAGCTGGTTGCGGAACTCGCCCGGCACCTCGTCCCACACCGGCTGACCCATGTTGTCGCCGAAGTGATGCGTGCGCCCCTCGACCTTGGGCTCGAGAAAGATGCCCCAGCGATAGTCCGGCATCTTGACGTAGTCGAAGTGCGCCCAGCCGTCGGTCTCGACGGAGACCGCGGTGCGCAGGAAGATGTCCTTCGCGTTCCACGGCGACGGGCCCATCTCCTTCCACCAGTCGATGAACTTGGGCTGCCAGGCCTCGAGCGCGCGCTGCAGGCGCTTGTCGCCACCGAGGTTGACGTTGTTGGGGATCTTCTCGTCGGTGAGTACGCTGCTCATGGCTAGGTCCTGTTCCACTGAAACTGCGGCCGCGTCGGCTGGCCGTAGAGGGTGAGTGCGCCGTGCTCGCCGGTCGAGTTAGCGCGGGTGAAGATCCAGTTCTGCCAGGCCGACAGGCGCCCGAAGATCTTGGTCTCGAGGGTCTCGGGGCCCACGAAGCGGAGCGACTGCTCCATCCCGGTGAGTGCATCGGGGGAGAGTGACGCGCGCTCCTCGACCGCGATCCGCAACTCGTCGGCGAAGTCGATGTCGTCAGCGGCGATCGTGGCGATCCCGAGCTTCTCAGCCTGCTCGCTCGGGACGACCGTGTCCTGACCGAGCACGGCGCGGACATGTTCCGGGGCTCCGTAGAACCGTGCCTCGAGCCGCGACAGGCCCGAGGACATCGTGAAGAAGCCGGTGTTCGCGACGGAGATCGACACGCCGATCTTCTCGTCGCCGTCGATCAGCATGTAGAAGCGATCCGCGCCGAGCGCGAGCTCGAGCAGCGAGCCGGCGAAGCAGGAGCTCGGATCGGAGGCGACCGCGTAAAACGATCGCGCGGTGTTGTCGTAGCGCTTGAGGACGCGGCGCTGGAGGAGGCGGATCTCGCGGGCGAAGCCATTGGTCTCGGCTGCCTTCGCGAGGCGCTCGTCGTGCTGCTGCACGAGCTTCTGATCACCGACGGTGCGGACCGTGACCATCCCGATCTCCGACATGTCGAAGCGCAGGCGAAGCAACGCCTCGTCGAGCTCGCGAAATGCGCGGAGGCTCCACGTGTTCGCGTCGAGCTGGGTATCGTTCGCCTCGGGACCGCGCACGGTCAGCTCGCCGGTGCGCGCTGCGCGATCGACCTTCAGCGTGACGAACTTGTACGACAGCGTGTCGCCCTCGAGCTTGGCGTTGAGGGGAGGAAGCTCGATGGCCGGGCCGCGCGTCACGGTCTGCTTGCTCGCGAGGACCTTGGCGCGCTCGATGACCGTGTTGTCCCACGCGCTGCGCGACACGACGTGATCGACGAGGCCCCAGTCCTTCGCGCGCTTGCCCTTGATGCCCTCGGCGGTCGTGCAGAACACGTCCGCGCGATCGCGGCGGACCTTGCGCTTGTCGACCAGCCTCGTGAGGCCGCCGGTGCCAGGAAGCACGGCGAGCAGTGGCGTCTCCGGGAATGACACGGCGGAGTTGCCGTCGTCGACGAGCATGGTCTCGTCACACGCGAGGGCGAGCTCGTAGCCGCCGCCGGCCGTGGTGCCCTTGCACGCGGCGAGCGTGGCGAACCCTGAATGGGCGCTCGCATCCTCGAGATAGATCCGCGTCTCGTTCGTGAACTTGCAGAAGTTGACCTTGAAGCTGTGGGTGGACAGCCCGAGCATGTAGATGTTCGCACCCGAGCAGAACACTCGATCGAGGTCCGCCGTGAACACCAGGCACCTCACCGACGGATGCTCGAACCGCACCCGCTGGATCGCATCGGCGAGCTCGATGTCGACCGAGAGGTCGTACGAGTTGAGCTTCAGCTCGTAGCCCGGCTTGTGCGGGTGGTCGCTGTCGACCTGCATCTTCAACGTCGCGATCTCGCCGTCGACGCTGAGGGCCCAGTGCTTGTATCGGCTCGGGTGGGTCTCGAACCTGGTGGGTTCGGACGCCGCTGCGTGCTCTGCCATTCCGATGAGGTACCAGGCAATTTACTGCTTGTCACGCGTCCTATTCATGCACTATACAGCATAGGTGACGTACCTCGGCTCGGTTGGTGCTGCGGTGCGAGCCCAGCGCGAGCGCAAGGGCTGGTCGCGCCGCGAGCTCGCCGAGCACTCCGGGGTCTCCGAGCGCTTCCTCGCGCAGCTCGAGCTCGGTGACGGCAACATCTCGCTGCGCCGGTTCGCCGAGGTTGCCCACAGCCTCGGTACCACCCCGTCCGCGCTGCTCGCCTCGGCCGACGCACCCACCGAAGCGCGCCCCCTCGCTCTCCTCGGGGTCCGTGGCGCAGGTAAATCCACGATCGGTGAGGCGCTCGCGAAGAAGCTCGATATCCCCTTCATCGAGCTCGATCAGCGGATCGAAGAGGCCGCCGGGCTCCCACTCTCCGAAGTCTTCGCCACCCACGGCGAGGCGTACTACCGGCGCGTCGAACGCGAGGTGCTCAACCAGCTCCTCGCCGATCGCACGAGGTTCGTGCTCGCCACCGGCGGCTCGATCGTCAACGACCCCATCAACTACGCCCTGCTCCGCTCGCGCTGCCGCACGGTATGGCTCCACGCAACACCAGAAGACCACTGGAATCGCGTCGTCGCCCAAGGCGATCAGCGGCCGATGCGCGAGAACCCGCACGCGTTCGCGGAGCTGCGCGCCCTGTTAGCGGCTCGCGAAAAGCTCTACGCGCGTGCCGATCACACGATCGAAACGTCGGGGCGTCGTCTCGCAGGTGTGGTCTCCGACATCGCTGCGCTCGTCGACTAGGAATCTCCGGACCGAGGTTCGGTCAGAACGCACTGCGCAGACGTCACGACTCCGGATTTCCCGACCGGGGTTCGGACAATACCCAGACAGCAATCAAACCGGGCTGCAGGCGCCGACGAGGATCGTAGCGAGCTGCACTCGGTCGCTCGATGCCAAATCCGCCACGCCGCGACGAAGCCGAAGATCATTGCCGCGATCGCGAGCAATGGCACGGCTTAGCAAGTGGCGGAGGAGAGCTCGAGAGCGGCAACTCCGTCGTGTGCCACTGCACGAATCGGTCGATGTGTTTTGCGAACTGTGAGGTTGGCTGGAGTTGACTAGTGCTCGATCGGTTCAATGTTTCCGAGGGGCGTGAATCTGGCGAGCCAGTACGTCCCTTGAGGAAACCTAGCGATGCCGTCACGAAGCCATTGCGACCGCGCGTCGTTGTAGAAGGCAAGGAAGGCCTCGTAGTCCTCCAACGCTTTCATGCGAGCGTCCCGCCGACCAGCAAACCGGGGGCGGAGCGTGCGCTCCTGCGCGGGCGACCTCGGAGAGTCTCTCCAGCCTTGCTCAATCACCGTCTTCCGTCCCAAGAGACGCCGACCCGACGTCTGCCGACTCCGCATCGCCTGAGATTCGATGGCGCCGACCCGCTGGACGATCTCCTTCACGATCACGTCTCGTTCGCCGAGCTCCGGCGGGATCGTGAACGTCAGCGAGATTGATTCGGGCCATCCACGATCGCCGCGGAAGAAGAAACGCGGACGTCTCGCTACCAACGTCTTGTCGTGGACGAGGTAGCCGTAGCCACTCAGGCCAGGCCATTGCGTGGCACGCTCGACGAGGAAGTCCTTCACAGGATTCGCGGCCGCGTACGCAACTTTGTCGAGGATGGTCACGTAGTCGAGAAGTCGGGTGACGCATGTCTCGCCCGATGCCCACAGGTTCTCCCGTCGAGCCCGATACCTGTTGATGCACTTGGCGACCATCTTGTGAAAGTGCTCGATGAAGCGCGGGAACGTTCCGTACCGGTCGAAGATGACGGTGTGGTGATGATTGGACTCGACCATCACCATCAGGACGTCGATCTTGAAGCGCTGCGCCGCGTCGGCGAGGCAGTACGCGATCGCATTGTTCACCTCCGCGTCGGGAGTCAGGAGGAACTGCCGTTGTGAACAGTTCCGAGTGACGAGATAGAACTCACCGGGCAACACCTGTCTAGGTCGGGTCACGAGGCGCCTCTCGGCGATTCGGCCCGGGGTTGCGTCCGAATTCGATCGAACAACTTTCCGAGTAGTCTTAAGTAGTTTCCCGAACCCCGGTCCGGAGTACCGCTATCCGGAGCCTGGCGTTACCTGTCGAGCTCAGCGAAACGGCTGGTCTTGCCCGAGTGCCGGGACGATCGAGGGTCCTGCGCGCAGCGCGGCATCGACGTGGCGCGCGAGCTCGCGACCCTCGGCGATTGCCCACACGATCAGCGAGGCGCCACGATGCGCATCACCCGCCGCGTAGACGCCCGGGAGGTTCGTCGCGTATCCGGAATCGATCGCGAGGTTGCCGCGCGGATCGAGCGCGATGCCGAGCTGGTCGACGAGGGTCTGGGTTTCGGGACCGACAAAGCCGAGTGCGAGGAGGAGTGTGTCGACGGGGAGCTTCATCTCCTGGCCCGTCTCGACCCGCTCGCCCACCAGAGCCTCGAGCTTGCCGTTGCCTTCGAGGCGGGTAGTGCGGAACGCGAACGTTCGCTCGCCGCCCTCCTCCTGCGATGACGAGGTGCGGAACGTCAGGGGCCATGCCGGCCATGGATTTGTGGGGGCGCGGTCGCTGGGCGGTGCTGGCAACAGCTCGATCTGGGTGACGTGGGCGGCGCCCTGGCGATGCGCGGTGCCGAGGCAGTCGGAGCCAGTGTCACCGCCGCCGAGGATGATCACGCGCTTGCCAGCGACCGAATGGGTCGCGATGCGCCCCGCGGCGATCGCCTCGTTCTGATCGCACAGGTAGTCCATCGCGACGAGCACACCGGGGAGCACGCGACCGGGCACCGCGAGCTCGCGAGGACGCATGGCCCCGATCGCGAGGATCAAGGCATCGTGCTCGGCGCGCAGGGCGGCCCACGTGGGATCGCGACCGACGTGCACCCCAATGCGAAACTCGATGCCCTCGGCCTCGAGCAACGCGAGGCGGCGATCGATGACGTACTTCTCGAGCTTGAAGTCGGGGATGCCGTAGCGGAGCAACCCGCCGATGCGGTGTGCTGCTTCGTAGACGATCACGGTGTGACCCGCGCGATTGAGCTGGTTCGCAGCGGCGAGGCCGGCAGGTCCGGACCCGACGACGGCGATCCGCTTGCCGGTGCGCACCCGCGGCGGCCGCGGCGTGATCCAGCCCTCGGCGAACGCGTGCTCGGCGATCTGCTTCTCGATCGCTTCGATCGTCACAGGAGCCCCGTCGATTCCCAACACGCACGCGCCTTCGCACGGTGCGGGGCAAAGCCGACCCGTGAACTCCGGGAAGTCGTTGGTCGCGGCGAGCCGCTTGTGCGCGTCGAGCCAGCGGTCTTTCCACACCAGATCCGCGAAGTCGGGGATCGGATTGCCGAGGGGGCAACCCTGCGTGCAGAACGGAATGCCGCAGCCCATGCACCGACCGGCTTGGTTGCGCAGGGCGTCGTACTCGAGCGGCCCGTGCACGTCTTCCACTTCCCGCGAATCGCGAAGACGCTCGGCGACGGCGCGACGCCTCGGCAGGAGCCGCGACCACTCGATGAACCCGGTGGGCTTGCCCATCAGTCTGCTCCGCTCGTCATGCCTTGCCTCCGGTGACCAAGGTGAGCCCCGCCGGGCGACGAGCCGCGGCACGGCGCGCTTGAAGCACGCGCTTGTAGTCGGTCGGCATCACCTTGACGAACCGGGCGACCAAGTGCTCCCAGTTGTCGTAGATGCGACGACCGAGCGGGCTCGAGGTCAGCCGGACGTGGGCCTCGATCATCGAGTGCACGAGCCACATCTCGGATTCGTCGACGAGCGACTCGAGCTCGACCATCTCGAGGTTGGTGCGCGAGCGCAGCGCGTGGGTGGGATCGTAGACGTACGCGGTGCCACCGCTCATCCCCGCGGCGAAGTTGCGACCGACTGCGCCGAGGATGACTACCACGCCACCCGTCATGTACTCGCAGCCGTGATCGCCGACGCCCTCGACGACGGCACGCGCACCGGAGTTGCGCACGGCGAACCGCTCGCCCGCGAGCCCGCACGCGTAGAGCTCACCGGCGGTGGCGCCGTACAGCGCGACATTGCCGATGATCACGTTGGCCTCGGGCGCGAACCGCGCGGTGGCCGGCGGATAGACGACGATGCTCCCACCGCTCATCCCCTAGCCGACGTAGTCGTTCGCGTCGCCGCACAGCTCGAGCGAGATGCCGGGTGCGAGGAACGCACCGAGCGACTGGCCGGCGGAACCGCTGAGACGAACGTTGATCGATCCATCGGGCAGCCCCTTCGCACCGTGGCGACGCGCGATCTCTCCCGACAGCAGCGTGCCGACCGCCCGCCGCGAGTTGTCGATCGGCAAGGCGAGCTCGACGGACTTGCCACCCAGTAACGCAGGCTCGGCGCGCCGGATCAGATCGTGATCGACGTGATCGGCGAGATCGTGGGGCACTGCCTTGACGAATCGCGCCGGCGTCCCTGCGAGCAGCCGCGATAGATCGAGCGTGCGCAGCTTCCAGTGCGCATCGACGGCGGGCTTGACGCGCAGCAACGACGCACGACCGATCAGCTCGTCGAGCGAACGCACGCCGAGCGCCGCGAGCCGCTCGCGAACGGCCTCGGCCATGAACGTGAACAAGTTGACGACATCCTCGGGGGTGCCCGTGAACTTCTCGCGCAGTCGCGGATCCTGCGTCGCGATGCCCACCGAGCAGGTGTTGAGGTGGCACTTGCGCAACATGATGCAGCCGGTGGCGATCAACGCTGCCGTCGAGACGCCGAACTCCTCCGCACCTAACAACGCAGCGACGATGACATCGCGCGACGTGCGCAAGCCACCATCGACCTGCACGCGCACGCGATCGCGCAGCCGATTCGCGACGAGCACCTGCTGCGTCTCGGCGAGGCCGAGCTCCCACGGCACGCCCGCGCGCTTGATGCTCGACAGCGGTGCGGCACCGGTGCCGCCCTCGTAACCCGCGATCACCACGGCACCCGCACGCGCCTTCGCGACGCCCGCGGCGATCGTGCCGACACCGGCTTCGCTGACGAGCTTGACGCTGACCCGCGCCGCGGGATTGACCGCGGTGAGGTCGTAGATCAGCTGCGCGAGATCCTCGATCGAGTAGATGTCGTGATGGGGCGGCGGCGAGATCAACGTGACGCCCGGCGTGGAGCAGCGCACACGCGCGATCCGCTCGTCGACCTTGTTACCAGGCAACTGCCCGCCCTCACCTGGCTTCGCACCCTGCGCGACCTTGATCTGCAGATCGTCGGCGTTGACGAGGTAGTGTGTGGTCACGCCGAACCGCCCCGAGGCGATCTGCTTGATCGCGCTGCGCCGCGAATCTCCATTGTCGTCGGGTTCGAACCGATGCGGCTCCTCGCCACCCTCGCCGGAGTTCGACTTCGCACCGAGCCGGTTCATCGCGATCGCGAGCGTCTCGTGCGCCTCGGCGCTGATCGATCCGAACGACATCGCGCCGGTGACGAACCGCTTGGCGATCGCCGAGACCGGCTCGACCTCCTGGACGGGGATCGGCGCTCGCTCGACGAACTCGAGCAAGCCGCGCAACGTGATCGCGGATTCGTCCTCTTGATCGCACAGCCGCTCGAACTCGGCGTAGTGCTCGCGATCCGACAACCGCACGGCGGCCTGCAGCTGCGCCACCGTTCCCGGGTTCCATTTGTGCGGCTCGCCGCGACGGCGCCACTGATAAAACCCACCGACCGGAAGCTCGTCGGCGATCGCGTGTGCTTCGGGGCCAAACCCTCGATCGTGTCGCGCGAGTGCCTCGCGGCCGAGCTCCGGGAGCCCCGGACCGCCGATCCGCGACGGCGTGTTCGTGAAGTGGCGCTCGACCATGCCGGCGTCGAGCCCGACGGCCTCGAACAGCTGGGCGCCGCGATAGCTCTGCACCGTCGAGATGCCCATCTTCGACATCACCTTGAGCAGGCCATCGTCGAGCGCATGGAGAAAGCGCGCGATCGCGGCTTCCGCCGGACCCTCGACGCGCTGCTGTTCGACCAGCTCGCACACGAGATCGAGTGCGAGATATGGATTTACCGCGGCTGCGCCGAACCCGATCAGCAGCGCGACATCGTGAACCTCGCGACAGTCCGCGGTCTCGACCAGGAGGCCGGCCTGCATGCGCGTGCCTTCGCGCACGAGGTGTTGCTGGACCGCGCTGAGCGCGAGGATCGCCGGGATCGCGACGTGCGCGGCATCGACGCCGCGATCGCTCAAGATCAACAGGTTGTGGCCCTCGTCGATCGCGAGCTCTGCAGCTCGCCGCAGGCGCGCGATCGCGCTCGCGAGGCCGTCGTTGCCGTCGGACACCGGATAGATCATCGACAGCGTCACCGGCTCGAAGACACCTTCGTGGGCGTGCTTGATCCGCGCGAGATCCGCGTTGTCGATCACCGGGCCGCGGAGCTTGAGCTGGTGACACTGCTCCGGGGTCTCGTCGAACGTGTTGCCGTCGGGACCCATCGTGGTCTCCAGCGACATCACCAGCGCCTCGCGGATCGGATCGATCGCGGGGTTGGTCACCTGCGCGAACAGCTGGTGGAAGTACGAGCTCAACACCGGCGCGCGATCCGACAGCACGGCGAGTGGTGTGTCGGTGCCCATCGATCCCACCGGTTCTTTGCCGGTCGCGGCCATCGGCTCGATGATCAGCTCGACATCCTCGTCGGTGTAGCCGTGTGCGCGCGCGAGCCGGAACAAGCTCTCTCCGGAGATCGGTGGCAGTGGCGACACGGCATCGAGCTCGTGCATCTCGAACACGTTCTTGTCGAGCCACTTGCGATACGGGAAGCGGCCCGCGACCTCGCGCTTGAGCTCGGCATCGTCGACGATCCGGCCTTCGCTGGTGTCGACAACGAACATCATGCCCGGAGTCAGCCGCCCCTTGCTGTGGACGCGCTCGGGCGGCACGTCGATCACGCCGGTCTCCGAGGCGAGGATCACCCGGTTGTCGGTGGTGATCGTCCAGCGCGCGGGGCGCAGGCCGTTGCGATCGAGCGTGGCCCCGACGAGCTGGCCGTCGGAGAACGCGATGGTGGCCGGGCCGTCCCACGGTTCCACGAGCGACGACGCGTACGCGTAGAACGCCTTGCGATCCTCGTCGAGCCCCGGCGTCTCGGCCTCGGGGATCATCATCATCATCGAGTGCGGTAGGGCTCGACCGCCGAGCGTGAGCAGCTCGACCATGTTGTCGAACTGCGCGCTATCGGACTTGCCCGGCACGATGATCGGAAACAGCCGCTCGAGACCCCCGTGGAACTTCGCGCTCTTGAGCTGGCTGCGGCGCGCCTGCATCCAGTTGGCGTTGCCGCGCAGCGTGTTGATCTCCCCGTTGTGCGCGATGTAGCGGAACGGCTGCGCGAGATCCCAGGTCGGGAACGTGTTCGTCGAGAACCGCGAGTGCACGAGTGCGATCGCGCTCGCGATCTCCTGCGCCTCGAGATCGACGTAGAACTTCCCGAGCTGACGCGGCAGCAGCAGGCCCTTGTAGACGATGGTCTCCGTCGACAGCGACGCCACGTGAAAGTACCGATCCGGGTCCGCGCCGCGATCGATCACGCGATTTTCGGCGAGCTTGCGGATCACGAACAGCGTGCGCTCCCACGCGCTCGGCGGCACGCGCCGCATGCCGAGGAACAGTTGCCGGAACACCGGCATCACGCCACGCGCCACCTCGCCGACGTGCGCGCGATCCGTCGGCACGTCGCGCCAGCCAAACACGCGCTGGCCTTCTTCCTGTGCGACCTCGGCGAGGATCGCTTCGCACATCGCACGCTGCGCCGGATCCGGCGGCAGGAACACCTGCGCCACCGCGAACCGCCGGCCGACCGGGAGCTCGATCCCTGCCTTCGCCGCCTCGGCGCGAAGAAACCGATCCGGCAGCTGGATCAGGATGCCCGCACCGTCGCCGGTATCGGGATCCGCACCGGTCGCTGCACGATGAGACAGTCGGCGAAGCAGCTCGAGCCCGTCGTCGACGATGCTGCGCGACTTCGTGCCCTTGATGTCGGCCACGAACCCGACTCCACACGCGTCCCGCTCGAACGATGGATCGTGGAGACCTCTCATCGCGCACCAATGTAACGCGACGCGTCAGCATCGCGCGAGCGGTTTCGACGCTTTGCGGCAAGTCCGCGAGTCGAACCTGCTCTCCGGACCGGGGTTCCGGTAACTACCTATTCTTCTTCGCAACAAACCGCACGAGCTTCGCCTTGTCGAGCGCCCAATCAGGACGGTCCTCGACCTCGTCATTGCGCAGGATCGTGAAGCCATCGCCGAACGCCTTCGCCAGCTCGCTCGCCAGGTAGCCACCGCCCGCGGGATCCGCCGGGTCGCCGGCGAAGAACTCGAGCACGAACACGCCGCCCTTCTTGAGTCCGACCTTCGCCTTGTCCCACCACACCTGATGGAACGGGCCTGGATAGATCATCGTGACCAGGTCCCACTTCTCCTTGCCGAAGTCCCAGCTGTCGATATCGGCGATGATCGTGGTCAGCTCGAGCTTTCGCTTCGCCGCTTCGTCACGCGCGAGTCGTACGCCCTCCTCGGCGATATCGATCCCGGTCGCCTTCCATCCGCTCGCTGCAAGGTGCAGGACGTTGCGGCCCTGCCCCATCGTCAGATCGAGCGCGGTGCCCGGCTTGAGCCCCTTCGCGATCTCGACGAGCAACCGGTTGGGCTGCTTCTCGAAGCCGACGTCGTTGCGATAGACGTCGTTCCAATGATCCCGCGCGTGGTTCGTGCGCTGCCACGTCCACAGCCGCACCTTCCACGCACCACCCTCACGTGCCCAGTGCAGCGTGTACCAGCCGGCGTAGCGAAACCCGCCGCCGTGCGAGTCGTTGCCGCCTTGCACCTCGCTGGCCTTGCCGATGAACACCGCGTCGTCGGCGGTCACCTGGATCGTCTCGTCGGACCACGTGCGCTTCGCGATGTGGCTGCCGTCCTGCTTCCGCTTGCGTAGATCGTCGAGCTCCGCATCGCGGGTCAACGGCTTGCCGCCCTCGAAGTGCAGCAGGTGCTCCGACCACACCGGCTCGAGCTTGCTGACCTCGCCGCGGTCGTAGGCGTCGAGCATCGCGTGACTCTTCGCGAGGACCTCATCCTTGGTGATCGCGACCGGTGCCGCCTCGACGGGTTTCGGCGGCGTTGCGACCACGGGAGTTGCAGCACTGGTGCAAGCGGCGAGGAGGATCAAGACGGCGCGCATGGGCCTGGTGCTACCAGAACCCGCGCAGCCAAATTCCACTTCGGGTGACCGGAATCACGAGATGGGTACCACCGGTCCGATCGGCCTTCGCACGATCCCCCTGCGTGCGTGTCGAGCCTGTATCGTCAGCTCATTCCGTCGGGGTGCCTATGAGGAAGCTCGCGTTACTCGTTGTCTTGATCGGTTCCAATGCTGCCGCGCAGCCGGGAGCCGATGCTCCATATCCCGAGCCGCCGCCGGTCGAGCCGGCACAGCCTCCACCACCGCAAGCGTACGGGCAGCCGTACTCGCAACCGCCACCGCCGGGCTACGCACCGGTGGCGCTGCAGCTCACACCCGATCAGGTCGAGCTGCTGCAGAAGGGAGAGATCTCCGAAGGCCAGCATATCGGTGGTGGAGCCGTGGCACTGTTTTTTGGCTTCGGCATCGGCCAGGCGGTGCAAGGCCGCTACAGCGAGACCGGCTGGATCTTCACGCTGGGCGAGGGTGCTTCGATCGCCGCGTTGTTCGTCGGAATCGGCCGAGTGGCTGATTGCATCGGGGACGAGCGCTGCTCGACCAACAACGATGCGGGGATCCTGATCACGGGTGGCCTGATCGGGTATCTCGTGTTCCGGACCTGGGGAACGATCGATGCGTTTACCGGTCCGGCAAAGCACAACCGGAAGGTCCGCGAGCTGAGGATGCGGCTGGGCATGCCAATGCCGATGTACACGCAGCGCGTCGTGCCCTATGTCAATCGCACGCGCGACAGCGGCGCGACCGCCGGCCTGGTGTTCCACTTCTGATGCGCGCGCTGATCGGGGTCGCGGTGCTGGGCTCGACGGCCTATGCACAATCGCCGTACCCCGATCCGCCGCCCCTCCCGCCCGAAACCTACGATCAACCGGTCGTCATCCAGCTCAGCCCCGACGCCGCTGCCTTGCTCGCACGGGGCGAGATCAGCGATGGCGAACACGTCGGTGGCGGTTTTGTGAGCCTCGTCGTCGGCTTCGGGCTCGGCCAGGCGATCCAGGGTCGGTGGGCCGACGACGGCTGGAAGTTCACCGTCGGTGAAGGAGCGGCGCTCGTCGGCATGATCGCCGGAACGCAGGTGGGATTCGACAGCGGCGGCGACATCCCGTTGTTGTTCATGGGATCCGCGCTCGTCTTCCTCGGTCTTCGTCTGTGGGACATCTACGATGCGGTCGCCGAACCACCGAGGCACAACGCTCGCGTGCGAATGCTGCGTGTACAACTCGGGATCAAGCCCTCCGTCACCCGCGTGATGCCGTTCATCAAGACGCACGATAATACGAGCACCGCCGGTCTCGTGTTCCGCTTCTAGCGCAGCGTTGCGCGGATCGTGCCGCCGCCGAGGTCGATCATCTCGAAGCGCGTCAGCCCGATGCCGCGGCAGTACGTCCAGTTGCTGGTGTACGAGACCTCCTGGACCACCGTCCAGCAGTCGGCGCCCTCGGCGCGCTCGTAGTGCATGCCGAAGGTCGCGCTGCCGTTCGTCGTCGTCCACGCGTGGCCGTCCTCGACCGGCTCGTCGAGCTGGCGCAGCCATCCAACCGGCCCCCAGTCGTAGTAGTCCTCGACGGTGTCGCCATCGACGAACGTCGAGCCCTCGCTGCCGCAGAAGCCGCGCACGCGGAACGCCTCGCGACCATCGATCGTCTCGGTGCCGATCACGCGCTGCTCGACGACACCGCTCGGGCACGACTGGTAGGTCGAGGTCACGTCGTAGGTCCACGTACGGTCGACGGTCAGTGGCAACAACCGATCATCGTCGCCGGGTGGAGTGGTCGGCGCATCCGAGCCGGGCTCGGTCGATGGATCCGCCGAGTTGTTACATGCGATCAAGAATACCAGAGCCCAACGCATGACCGTCCGGACGATGCCCAGCGGACGTGGTCGCGGCGTACGATGCGCGGATGTTCCAGCTCGACGAGCAGACGCAGATGGTGGCCGGCGTGATCCGGCAGTGGTGTCAGTCGACTCTCCAGCCGAGGATCCCGGCGCTCGAGGCGGGAACAGAGATGCCGTTCGAGCTGATGAAGAAGATGGCGAAGGCCTTCGGGTTCGACGCCATGCTCGGCGGCGCGCTCAAGAAGCGGATCGCGAAGCTGCGCGCGGGTGAAGACGACGACGCCGCGAAGATGATGTCGGAGGCCGGCGGCCGCAATCCGATGATGATGCACGTCGTCGTCAAGGAGCTGTCGCGCGTCTCCCCGGGCTTCGCGATGGGCTTCGGGGTGTCGATCGGGCTCGTCGGCGGCGCGATCGCCGCGAAGGGAACCGCGGATCAGATCGAGCGCTGGGGCTTGCCGGTGTCGACGCTGCAGCAGATCGGCAGCTGGTGCCTGACCGAGCCCAACGCCGGCAGCGATGCGTTCGGGTCGATGCGGACGACCGCGGTTCCCGACGGCGCGGGCAACTACATCTTGAAGGGCAGCAAGACGTTCATCACCAACGGTCCGGGCGCCGACGTGTTCCTGGTCTACGCGAAGATCGATCGCGAGGGTGAAGCGGGTGGCGTCGCGACGTTCATCGTCGAGCGCGGCATGGAAGGGGTCAGCGTCGGCCCGCCGTTCAAGAAGATGGGCATGCGCGACTCGCCGACCAGCGAGGTGTTCTTCGACGACGTCAAGCTCGGCACCGAACACCTGCTCGGCGGCAAGGAGAAAGGTAAAGCAGGTCGTGGCGACACCAAGGAATCGCTCGGTAGCGAGCGCTCGGGCGTGCCGTCGATGGCGTGGGGCATCATCGAGCGCTGCTACGACGAGAGCGTCAAGTACGTGCGCGAGCGCAGGCAGTTCGGGCGCGCGATCGGCGAGTTCCAGGCCGTGCAGCTCAAGATCACCGATCTGTTCATGAAGCTCCGCACCGTCGAGAACATCGTGTACCGCCTGGCGTGGATGCAGCAGAACGGCAAGCGCGACATGCCGTACATCAACGCGTCGAAGGCGATCAGCGCGCAGATGGCCGTCGATGCGGCGATGACCGCGATCCAGATCCACGGCGGCTACGGCTACATGGAAGAGCTCGGGATCGAGAAGCTCGCGCGCGACTCCAAGATGCTCGAGCTCGGGGCCGGCACCACCGACATCAACCTGCTCGCCGCGGCTCGCGAGCTGATCGGTCCTACCGATTGATCACGGTCTACGTCGACGGGTTCTTCGTCTCGCCCCTCGATGCGAGCGTCTTGATCGCGCTGGAAGAGAAACAGCTCGAGTACCAGACTGCGCGAGCCCTCCTTCGCGACGGCCAGGGTGTCCCGCCTTCGCTGGCTGCACAGATCACGATCGCTCGCGTTCCCGCGATCCAGCACGGCGACTTCTTCCTCACCGAGTCGCTCGCGATCATCGACTACCTCGAGGAGCTCGCTCCGACGCCGCCGCTGTTTCCTGCGACTGCGCGCATGCGTGCGCGGTGCAAGCAGGTGATGGCGTTCCTCCGCTTTGACATCCTCGCGCTGCGCTACGAGCGCCAGTGGTGGACGGTGGTCTACCCGGCCCCTGGCATCCCGGCGCTGTCGGAGCGTGCGGCACGCGATGCGGACGAGCTGATCGGCATCGCGAGCACGTTCATCCCGCAGCTCGGCGAGTTCTCGATCGCGCACGCTGACCTCGCGCTCGCGTTGCTGCGGCTCGCGAGCAACGGTCATCCGATGCCCGACGCGCTGACCACGTTCATCGCAGCGACGACCGCGCGACCGTCGGTGCGCAGCTATCTCCACCATCCGCGGCCACCGAACCCGCCGAACCGCTTCACCGTCGGTTGAGCAGGTTCACTCGATCGCGAGCCTGCGCGCCGAGGTCTCGAACGCCTTGCCACCCGCGGTCAGATAGATCGCACCGCCGGTCACCGCGAGCTCCCACTTGTTGACGCGATCGAGCGTCTTCGCGATGTCCTCGAGCATGGCCTGCTCGAACGCGAACACCTCGAGCTCCTCGGCGCGATACACCTCGCGATCGACGATCGCTTGGACGAGCTTCTCGGGGTTCTTCCACGTGTACACCGCGACGCGCTTGTACTTCTTCATCACCTTGTGGAGCCGATCCGGCGACGGTGAGGACACCTCGATCCACGCGAGGATCTGGCCCGTCAGGTCGCGCTGCACGAGCGCCGGGAACTCGTCATCCGAGACGCCGCCGGGCGAAAACTCGAACCCCTCGGCGTGCTCGAGACAGCGCGCGAGCATCCGCGCGACCAGGTAGGCGTCCCCCTCCGAGGGATGCTGCGCCACGCGCAGATCGAGCGAGTCGTAGACCCCGCGGTCGGAGTCCGCGAGGTTGATCTCGAAGCGTCGCATCGTCGACGAAAGCGCCACGGGTCGGGTGATACCGCGTTTCGTTTCGCAACGGCAGCCCGGGGCGTGACCAGAGAAACAGCGGACTTAGGCCGGAACAGGAGCTGCAGCTCGTGGGGGCATATGCATCGCTTGGTCGTCCTGCTCGCCGTCACCGCCTGCGCCACCACGGGTCCTGACAATGCCGACGTGACGACGGCCGAAGCCGGCGCGGTCGCGACGATCAACTTCGACAGCGGCTGGAACGAGGTCGCTGGCGGGGCGTTGATCGCGGGTCAGCAGGTGCGGATCTCGTTCGATCCGGCCCGGCTCCGGCAGTGCCGCGCGAAGGCGCATGGCTCCGAGGCGTGGGGCATCACCGGCTTCGCGAAGTTCGACGGCGGCGACGTGGTCAGCTTCCCGCTCACCGAGCTCGGTCCGGATCGCCTCGTCCATCCGATCACCGCGCAGCTCCCGATGCAGGGCACCCGGAAGATGGAGCTGTGGTTTCAGAACTCGGACGTCTACGGCTGCGTCGCGTACGACTCCAACTTCGATGCGAACTACCGCTTCGACCTCCAGCACGCCCCGACGGCGGACTCGCCCGTGATCAGCTTCGAGCCCGACTGGAGCGAGACGCAGTCCGGCCCGATCCACGCCGGCGATGCGCTGATCGTTCACTACGATCCCGTTCGCCTGAACAGATGCTCGGGCTCGACACACGGCAACGCCGCGTGGGCGATCACCGGTTACTACGCCGTCGACGGCGGCGAGGCCCACAGCTTCGCGGCGACCAAGCCGGATGGCGGCACGTTGCTCGCGGCGGATCCGGCGATCACCGTCGGGGAAGGTCACGATCTCGCGGTCTGGTTCGAGGCGACCAGCATCTGGGGCTGCCACGATTGGGACTCGAACTTCGGCGCGAACTACCACTTCGCCATCGACTGATCACTCTCGAGATCGCCGGAGCGCGATCTGCAGGTCGCCACCGGTCGCGAGCATCTTGGAGATGCCGCGCACCGCGCCGATCTCGTTCGCGAGCCAGTCCGCGGTATCGGCCGAGTGCTCGGCCTCGCTGCCGTGGGCCTGGAGCAACCCGCCCAGCTGGTAGGTGATGTCGTCGAGGTTGTTGGTCTTGCCGAGCTCGATCAGCTCCCGCGCGTGCAGCATCCCGAGCAACCGCTTCGCCCACGCCGACAGCCGCTCGGTCGTGAGCGTCGAGTCGGCCTCCACCGGCATCGTCGGCTCGTCGGCCTCCATGGGATCCGGCACCGGCGTCATCATCCGCGGTAGCGACGAGCGCGCGAGCCGCTTCGGCGGCTCTGCCCGCGTCTCGAGCGCGGCCTTGCGATCGATCTCCCCCAGCATCAGCAGCAGCGTCGGGATCCGGCCCTCGACCTCGATCTCCGGGCCGAGGTTGCCCTTGTCGACGAAGTTGAGCAGCGCATTCCGCGCGCGCGACCACGGGATGCAGTCCGCGAACGGCACCGACAGCGTCCTGCTATCGGGATCCATCACGGTGAACGAATCGGTCCGCCCACTCTCGCCGCACGATGTCGCGTAGCCGTCCAGCGATTCGACGACGTACAGCGCACACTGGTCGCCGTTCGCCACCGCGACGACCTGATCATCTGCCGCGGTCCACAACCGAAACATCCGCGGATGCTCCTTCGCGAGCTGGTGCAGCGTGTCGAGCGCCTCGATCAGCGTACTGGTGTTTCTGACGCGCAGGGCGTCGTCGCCGTACTCGCCCCAGATCAGCAGCGGCTCGCCCGTCAACATCCGCCGCTGCGTGCGCACGAGGTCGTGCCGCGTGCCCTCGAGCTCCGTCAGCATGCCGTCGGCGATCCCGCGCAGCGCACTCTCGCGCAGGACGAGCTCCCATTTGTAGAGCCCGTCGCCGGTGATGTAGTGGAAGCGATAGAGATCGCCGCCCGGCTTGTCGGAGAGCTCGAACCGCCCGCCGTAGCCGACCTCGTTCTGGAAGGCGTCCTCGGCGTCGAGGAAGCTCTCGTCGCTCGGCGTATCCAGGTCTTCGACGACCTCCTGGATGAACACGCGCAAGTCCTTGGGGACCTCGAACACGTTCACCGGCTGCCCCCGAGCATCGAGCCAAGCGTAACAAAGAGCCGTCGTTACATCGCCACCGAGTACACGAAGTTGGCTTTTGGGTATCGCAGATAACGTTCTTTGATCGTGTCGTGAGGAACGACTGTCCCATCGACATACTTCTTGATCAGCGCTTCCGCCGCCGCCTTGTCGCCGCGCGCCTTGATCCCCGCGACGTCCTTCATCAGGTCGTCACACGCGGCCACCATCTTCGTGAGGTCGAGCTTGAACGCGCCGGTGTCCTTGCCGTTCGCGGCCATCGCCTTCGGGTCCCAGATCAGGGCGCCCTTCTCGATCAGGTAGCCGTTCTGGATCGCGGCGACCTGAGGATAGGTCTTTCGCTTGCCATCGGCCTCGTACATCCCCTGCGAGATATGGCCGAACGCCCAGACGATCGTATCGACGTAGCTCTGGATCGCGAGCTCTTCAGAGATGATCTTCTTCGCGCGGAGGAACTCGATCAGGAACAGCGCACCGGCCTGCGCCTTGAGCTCCTCCATCACCTGCGAGACCGGACCGCCGAAGGCCGCACGGCTGTCCTTGTTGTCCACCTTGTACTCGTGCGCGGGGCCGAGGTTGTGGGTGGCCTCGTGAAGGATCGTCGACAACAGCCCCGGCTGTGCGTCCCCGGAGTACGACTTCATCGCCGCCGCATCGAGCACGCTCTCGGCCTGCCCTCGCCGTGCCGCGAGGCTGTCCGGATCGGTGTAGAGGTTGAACATCGCGACCGTGCGGCCGCGGCCTTCATTCGCCACCGGACCCCAGTTCGGCAAGCTCTGACCGATCGTCGCGCCGAGCGCATCACGGTCATCACCCGCGTTGACGATGATGTCGATGAAGTCCGGGAGATGGAACGTCACCTTGCGCTCGGTGTACGGCTTGCCCGCGCGTGCCGCGATCTCCTTCTCCATCTCTTGCTGCACCGGGACGAGCTTGCTCTGCCAGTCGCGCGAGCCTTGGTTGATCCGCGCGAACGTCAGGTGCGTGCCCGCCTTGACGTTGCACGGCTCCCAGTACGTCTCGTCCGGCGCCGCGCGCACGTACCACTTCGAGTTGTCGACGGTCATCTTCGACCATGCCTCGTCGGCCGGTTCCCAGTTGTTATCGGTGTAGCTCTTCGACGCCGCGCGCAGGTACGCGACCAGCGCCGCCTCGCTCGGATCCTTCACCGCATCCGCCGCTACCGCGAGCTCCTTGCTGAGCGCGAGCATCTTGTCCTTGTACGCGTCGGTGTACGGCACCGCGGTCAAGCCATCACCTGTGGCGGTGCCACGCACCGCGACGAACGGCGCCAACAACTCCTTCGCCTTCGGGTGCTTCTCGAGCGCCGCGCAGAACTTGTCGTCCGTCTGGAGCTCGGCCGGATACAGCGCGTTGATCGGCTTCGGATTGCCCGGGATCGCGGTGCAGTCCGGATCCTTCTCGGTGTTCGGCGCGACGCACTTGGGGCCGCGGTTGCGGCGGAACAAGCTGTGGCTCGCCGGATCCGCAGGTAGCTGCGCCTTCAGGGCCGCCGCGCCGGTCTGCTCGTCGTACAGCTCATCGATCAGCGACGCGACCTTCATCATGTGGCCGACGAACTGCTTGTCGTCGGCCGAGAGCTTCGTGAAGTCCGACAGCACGAGCGTCGCGCGGCCGTAGTCGAGGTCCTTGCCGACCAGCTGCTCGCGCTTGTCGGCGCTCGGAGCTTGCTTGGCCGCGACGAGGATCTGGTCATACGCCTTCTCGAGCTCGGCCGTGAACTGCCCGTTCGTCACGTAGGGCACCGACGTCGGATAGAACAGCAGCGGCGCGACCTCGTCGGGATCGAGGGACTTGTTGTTGTTGGTATCGGCGATCCAGTAGATCGGCAGGTTCAAGCGCACCGCCCAGCGGTTGAAGTCGATCCGCGCGATGCCATCGTGCGCCTTGATCTCGACAGGCCCCGGCGACGGCCCGGACCCCGAGCCCGAGCCCTCCTTGGGTGCCGGTTCGGTCTTCTTGCACGCCAGCACGAGCGCGAGCCAGAGCAGCTTCTTCATGCGCGCACGCTATCAGAACGTGCATCGCGGTCGAGCTGGATTAGGATCGAACGATGCGCGTGGTGGTGCTCGCTGGTCTGCTTCTGTCATCCACTGCGACGTCGCAGCCGGCGCCGCACGAGGTCAGCGTGTCCCAGGCACGCAAGATCTTGCCCGATGCACCGGCGAGCTGCGCCGACATTCCGTGCATGCTCTCCGCGGTCTACGCGAAAGATTCGAAAGCCCGCGCGCTCGCACTCGCGATCTTCGCGGACAACGGCAGCGTCGCGGGGGTCGGTCCCGACGAGATCATGGACGGTGGCTATCGCGGCAAGATCCATCTCGTCCCCGAGCTGCCGGCCGGCAAGTATCGCAAGCACCTCGAGGCGGTCTCGTTCGCCACCAAGTCGATCGACGACTTCTTCACCAAGCTGTTCGACAACCACCCGGCACCGAACTATCGCTGGCGCGGGATCCAGCTCCGCTTCGTTCGCTCGGTCGGCAAGCGCACACCGAGTGCGTACGCGATCGGTTGGCTGTTCGCCTACAACGTCGAGGGCTCGCTGATGCAGACCCAGCTCGGCGTTCGCGAGACGTACTTCCACGAGCTGTTTCATTCGAACGACAACGACTGGTCCGGCAAGGCGCTGCGCAAGGACTACGACGCGATCGTCAAGAGGTGTCCGGGCGTGACGATCAAGTGCCTCGCTCCCTACGCGCCGAACGACACCGTGGTGCGTGGCGGCACCTACTACGCCTTCCAGCAGAACAACGGCGATGGCGTGCACGAGTACGCGGCCGAGCTCGCGGTCCGCTACTGGGAGGAGCACATGGAGATCCTCGCGAAGGGCAAGCTGGCGAACAGGCCGTTCAAGTGCGGCGCACCCGAGAACGGGCGGTCCTGGAAGGCGCTGATCGACCACTTTTTCGGTGGGAGAGACCTCACGCCAGCCTGCTAACGCGACGCGTGACGGATCGAGGTTGCAGGGGCGGAGTCCCAGCCAGGGTCGGTTGACTCCAGATAGATCCCGCCAGGATTCCCAGCAGTTTGCGCCATCTCCTCGATCTCGCTCGCTCCTGGCGTGATCCAACCTGCGACATCGAGCTGGCACCCTCGCTGCACTACAAGCGCACATGATGAGGGGCATCGCCATTCTCCTAGTTTCGGCTTCGGTCGGAGCTGCCTGTTCATCCGCTGGGACGGATGAGTCGCCGACGCTCGAAGTGCTGACGCCGGAGCGCGGCACCCTCTCCGACTCGTCGACGGTGCGCGTCACGGGGCGCACGAGCACCTCGCGGGTGACCGTCAACGGCACCGAGGCGATCGTCCAGAAGGACGGCACGTTCGAAGCCACGCTGTCGGTCGAAGACGGCATCACGCTGATCGAGACCCACGCGATCCAGGGCGAGGTCGACCTCCGCGATGTCCGCGCCGTGATGGCCGGCGCGCTGTCGCCGACCGATGGTTCGATCAGCGGCCCGATCGCCGCACGCGTCGGCGCCGACGGCTTCGTCAAGGTCGGAGGTGCACTCGCCTCGACCGCGCAAGCCCTCGACTGGCAAGCGTTGGCGCTGGGGATGAACCCGATCTACGACTCGTCCGGCTGCAACAGCGCCGTGATCAACATCCAGGAGCTCAGCGTCGGCACCATCGGCATCGGCCTGACGCCGAAGTCGGGCGCGGTCGCCGCGGGCGTCACGATCGATGACGTCTACGTCAAGATGAAGGTCAACTTCCGCGCGGTCTGCATCGGCGGCTCGACCACGGCGGTCGTGCGGTCGTCACGCGCACACATCAACGGCGACCTCGCGCTCGCAGCGAAGGGCGGCAAGCTCGCTGCGACGCTGCCATCGTCGTCGGTCCAGCTCGATGGCTTCTCGCTCGACGTCAGCGGTGTGCCCGGCGCGATCGAGAGCCTCGTCAAGAGCAGGGTTCGCGAAGCGGCCGAGAAGGCGCTCAACAACGTGATCAAGGATCAGGTCCCGACCAAGGCCGGCGAGGCTCTCGGTGGGTTGCTCGCGCAGCCGCTCGAGACCAACCTGCTGTCCCACGCGACCACGTTCTCGATCACGCCGTCGTCCGTCGTGATCGATGACACCGGCCTGATCGCCGCGGTCGACGGGAAGGTCCTCGTTGCCGGCGGAGAAGGCGGCATGTTCGTGTCGTCGCCGATGCCGCTCGATTCGATGACGTGGGGCGAAGGCGACATCGGGCTCGCGCTCGCGGATGACCTCGTCAACCAGCTGCTCAGCGGTCTGTGGTCGACCGGTGCGATCACGCCGACCGTCAAGCTCGAGGGTCCGCTCGCCGTGCTCAACGCGATCCTCGACAGCAACACCAAGGCGATCAAGCTCGACATGAAGCTGCCTCCGATGGTGCGTGCGAAAGACGGCGTGATCCAGCTGCAGGTCGGTGACCTCATCCTGTCGGCGCGCGACGAATCGGACAGCGAGCTGCAGAGCTTCGCGCTCTCGCTGTCGACCACCCTCGCCGCGGCCCCGAGCGCGAGTGGCAACATCGCCGTCACGCTCGGCGAGCCCACCATCAAGGCGCAGGTCCTCGTGCAGTCGCCGACCGAGGACACCTCGGGCGAGCAACTCGAAGGGATCGTCGACGGCGCGTGGGGTCTGGTCGGCAACATGCTCGGCGACACGCTCGGCTCGATGCCGATGCCGTCGGTGGCCGGCATGCAGGTCGGCGCCCCGGCCCTCAAGGGTCAGCAGGGCTTCCTCCTCGTCGACGTCCCGCTCCAGTAACGGCTGCTCCACGTTCCGCGGTGGATCACCGGCGGCGGTAGTCGTACCAGGCACCGTTGTACGGCGCGGCAACGTGACATCGCGCCCAGCAGAAATCGAAGTGGACCTCCTCGCCGTTCGGTTTGTCCGTCTCGGAGAACAACCAGCCCCCGTCGTTGTCGTCCAGTGCCTCGTCGACGCGGCCAACTCGTCGCATGATCCCGAGGTAGTCGATGTCACCGGGCTGGCCGTCGTTGTTCGCTCGGATCTCCTTCACGATGATCGAGCCCTCCTGGTAGCCGAGCCTGAGGGATTGGGTCGGGTCAGCACCGATCGGGTTGACGTAGATGATGCGGTAGCTATCGGCATGGCCCGGAGCTCGCCCCTGGACGTCGAGTCGAAGCCCGCCGAGGTCGGGCCACGCCGTGTAGTCCTCGGTGATCCGATCCGAGATCGGCTCGCTACAACCCAGGAGGGCAACCCACAAGATGCACTTCACGGCGGTCCTTCGATCGTGATGGTTCCGAGGTTCGTGACGTGCACTTCTGCCCCGTCGTCGAGCTGCGCGACCAGCGGATAGGCGCCGGCCGGGATGGTGGTGGTATCCCACGCCAACTGGAGCACACCCGAGCGCACCGAGCCGATCACTCGCTCGCGCTCCGCCACCAGCGCGTGCACGGTACCGGTGACGAGATCGCCATCCAGGTCGGTGACGCGAGCCTGCAAGGTGACGAGCGCCCCGGTCTGCACGATGTCGTCGACGACGATCGTCGGCAACGCGTTGTTCGCCCGAGGCATGCCTCGGATCGGGTCGGCGGCCCAGTTCTCCAGCGTCTCGCGCTCGTACTCATCGAGCGGAAACCGTGGCGGCATCGGCCGATCCTCGCCGCGAAGGCGCGCCGGAATCAGCGGTGCGTACGTGGCAGAGCCGCAGATCACGAGCTGCGTGCCCACTTCGACCGAGCCACACCCAACTGCCGGCTCGCCGTCGGTGACCGTCACGTCGCCGAAGCTGTCCAACCGAAACTCCGGTGGCGCACCGCCGATCGCGGGGAACCCGTGACAACGGACGCAGTTCGCCGCCATGATCGGCAGCACGTCTTGCTGGAAGCTCGGAGACACCGGCGCCTCCGGGCCACACGCGACCAGGCAGCTGAGCGTTAGGATTCTCATGGGTACTCAGAGGTAGTAGTGGAGCTGGAGGAAGGTGAGGAGCCCCGGATCGTCGAAGTCTCCTGCGTCCGAGAACCGGGTCAGCAGGTGGAGCTCGAAGTGCGCCCGCGGGAAGTACTGGATGTTGAGATCGAGCGCATCGCGGGACGAGCGCTGCCGGAGATCCGCCTGGAACCGCTGCACAGCAGCCCCGACCATCAGGCCCTTGGCGACAAACTTGCTCGCGCCGCCATACGCGGCCAGCTGGTAGCGGGTGGGGCCGATGTCCTCGGCGAAGTCCTGGCGCACGACATCGAGCTCGCCGAGGAGCATCACCTCGGCCGCTGGAAACCACCGCTTGCCGACGATGCCGACGGTCATTCGGTTGTCGGTGCTCGCCGTCGCGAACTTGGCCTGCAGGCCGAACGCCGCGGTGTCGTCGAGGATTCGCTTCTCGTAGTAACCCACCACGCCTTTCGTCTTGAGTCCTGCCCCGAGCAGATCGACCGGGCGAGGCACGAACGCCGAGACATGCGCTTCCCAGGTGGTCGCGAAGTAACCACCCGCGAGCGCGTATGGCTCCTCGAGCGTGTGAAAGCCGAGATAGCGGCGAACGTAGGTGGTGTGATCCTGCGAGCGGATCCCGAACACCGGAAAGAACCGACCGGCGCGCACGTAGCTCCCGCTGTCGCGCTGGTACATCACGTAGTGCTCGCGCGAGACCAGTCGTTCGAGGAGCGGTGGTTGCGGGGAGCGCGCGCCGCCGCGAAGCCCGGCGGTGAGATTGAACGAGACGTGCTCGCCACCGATGCGAGCGTAGAGGTCGGTCTGCATCGGGAACGCGAGCAGCTCGGTCTCGTTGCGATACTTGATGGCGGTCGCGCCGCGAAAATCTCCTCCGAGCGTCAGCCACGATGGTGACTCCCAGAGCCCGTGGAGGAACCGGCCGTCGCCGCCCCTGCTGACCGTGTCACCCGCCTCGTCCCGGCCGTAGGCGTTGAGCAGCCCGCCGCCGGCGGGGGAGACATGGCACGTCACGCAGCGATCGGGTCCGAGGGAGAGCTGGAATTGCGGGTACGCCTCGGCGACCGCGGTCGCGAGCAACACGACGAAAAACGCGATCACTCGCATGTGGCACCGCTATCGATCCACCGTGCGACAGCATCGATCTCCACGTCGGGTAAGGGCTGGTCGGGCGGCATCACGTCGCGGATCGGACGCCCCTCGCTGTCGACCCCGCGGAGCTGGTAGATGAGCTGCGAGTACGTCGCGCTGCCCGGGGTCACGTAGTTGCGCGGTGGACTCTCCGGCAGCACCGGCTCACCGCAGATCTGCCCCGTCAGCATCGTGTATGCGCCTTCTCGACCCGAGAGGTTGATCCCCGCGATCGCGGTCAGCGCGGAGTGGCAGCCCGCTGTCGTACAGCTCGGCTCGATGATCGCGGCATGTATGTAGTCCCATCGTGCAGGCGGGGCACCTTCTTGCGGGAGACAACCACCGAGCAACGCGATCACCAGACATCTCACGCGGCCAAGGGTAGCGGACTCGACGAGAGTTCTCCATCCACTGACCGTCGAACGCAACGATGCGTTGCGTGCCGTGAATCGAGGGCCGCAGTAACCTTCCACTCGGCAGGACGTACGCGGCCGCCATGTCCACCGCTGTGGTCGGAGTCCTGTTCGTCGTGATCGGCCTCACGGCGATGTTCTTGATGTTCCACCTGTGGGGCTATCCGTTCGACAAGGCGACGCGAACGAGCTCCGCACCGAGGTGGGCGATGCTGCTGCACCGGATCCTCGGCTATGCGTTCGCGGTCATCTACGTCCTGATGATGTGGAAGATGGTGCCGCGGCTCTGGGAGTACCAGGTCGAGTTTCCAGCACGGTCTGTGGTTCACATCGTTGTCGGGTTCTCGATCGGGTTCCTGTTGCTGATCAAGATCGGGATCATCCGGTTCTTCCGGCACTTCGAGGAGTGGATGCCGTACCTCGGCACCGCCATCATGCTCGGGACGATCATCCTGATCGGACTCTCGGTCCCGTACGCGTTCCAGGAGCGCCAGCGCGCGGAGGCCGCACTCGACGAGCCCAACCGGATCCGCGTCGAGCATCAGCTCCCGAGCTGCAATCTCCCCGCGGACGCACCGTCGCCAGCGGAGCTCTCGACGCATGCGTCGCTGAGCAACGGCCGGGAGGTGTTGCTCGGCAACTGTGTCAAGTGTCATGACCTCAAGACCATCCTCGCGAAGCCGCGATCACCCTCGGGTTGGTGGCAGACCGTCGAGCGGATGTCCGAGAAGCCAGCACTGTTCGATCCGATCACCGAGCGCGAGATGTATGACGTCACGGCGTACCTGATCGCCATCACCCCCGACCTCCAGCGGTCGACGAAGCAGCGCGTCGCGCAGGAGCACGCCCGCGCGACCATGGTGTCGAACGCGGCGAGCCTGATCGCGGCGCCGGTGGCGAATTCCGGTTCCGGCTCGGCACCTCGACCCTCGATCGATCTCGCAGAAGCGAAGAAGGCGTACGAGGACACCTGTTCGCAGTGTCACGAGCTCACCGAGATCACGAAAGCGCCGCCGAAGACGGCAGCCGAGAGCCGCGCCATGGTCGAGAGGATGATCCAGACCAACGAGGCCGAGTTGACCACTCGGCAGCTCGAGCTCGTGGTCGCGTGGCTCGACGCCGAGTTCGTGTCGAAGCGGTAACTTTCCCTGACGTGCCTCTACGCCCACCGAGCGCCGGCGCACGGCCGGTGAATCCAAACACTTCGAGATCGTAAGGGCTATGGAGGCACGTGGGGTGCACAGGCTCTGCGGGATGCCCTGGCCTCGAGAGCTCACAGGCGAATGTGCCACTTGTAGGTGCCGTGTCTGATCCACGGTGGGCATGAACTCCATGCAGACGTCGGAATTGCCATTCGAGCTCGACGAGACCCGTGACCCCGAGCGTGCACGGGTGACCGAGGGCCGCGACATCCTGGTCGTCGATGACAACCAAACGAACCTGGTCGCGATCGAGGCCGCGTTGCTGCCACTCGGTCGCAAGCTCGTGCTCGCGCATTCCGGAATCGAAGCGCTCGCCCGCCTGCTCGAGCAGGACTTCGCGCTGATCATCCTCGACGTGGCGATGCCCGGTCTCGATGGCTTCGAGACCGCGAAGCTCGTGCGCTCTCGCGATCGCAGCCGCACGACGCCGATCATCTTCGTCACCGGTCTCTCGTGGCAGGACGATGCCATGCTCCGCGGGTACGAGCTCGGCGCGTTCGACTTCCTGCTCAAGCCGATCCGCGCCGAGGTGCTGCGTGCGAAGGCGAGCGTGTTCGTCCAGCTCCAGGAGCGCACGCTCGAGCTCCAGCAAAAGGCGGACGAGCTGCGCACCGAACAAGCGCGCAACCACGAGCGCGAGTTGATCGCACAGCGCAAGCGCTTCGAAGCCGAGGTGCTCGAGAAGCAGATGGCGCAGCTCGCCGAGACGGATCGCCGCAAGGACGAGTTCCTCGCGATCCTGTCCCACGAGCTCCGCAATCCGCTGCAGCCGCTGCAGACCGCGGTGGAAGTGCTCGAGCACGATCCGCATGCCCCGGTGCCGGAGCGCGTGCGCGGGATCATCCAGCGCCAGGTCCACCACATCACGCGTCTCGTCGATGATCTGCTCGATATCTCGCGGCTCAACGCCGGCCGGCTCGAGCTCCGTCGCGAACCGGTCGCACTCGAGACGATCGTCGAGGAGGCGGTCACCACCTGCCGCACCGCGGTCGATGCGCGCCGGCATGTCGTCGACACGGTGGCTGGTCCGACGGCCGTCGTCTACGGCGATCCGATTCGGCTGGTCCAGGTGATCGTCAATCTGATGAACAACGCCGTCAAGTACACCGACCCGGGCGGCAAGATCCGCATCGAGCACGGTGTCGACGCGGGCTTCGGCGTCGTCCGCGTGATCGACAACGGCAAGGGCATCCCGGCACCGCTGATCCCGACGATCTTCGACATGTTCATCCAGGAGCGCACCACCTCCGACGGTGCCGGTGGCCTCGGGCTCGGTCTCGGCCTCGTCAAGCGGCTCGTCGAGATGCACGGTGGCGAAGTGCGCGCGGCCAGCGAGGGCACCGGTCGCGGCTCGACGTTCGAGATCCGTCTCGCACTCGCCGATCCGAAGGTGCTCGAACGCTACAAGCCGCGCACGCAGAAGATGAAGGCGCTGGACAAGCCGCTCACCGCCCTGGTGTGCGACGACGCGCTCGATCTCCGCGAGCTGGTCGCCGATCTCCTGAGGTTGCGCGGTCACGCCGTCACTGTCGTCGAGGACGGCCCCTCGGCAGTGTCGGCGATCGAGGGCGGCGGCTTCGACGTCGCCCTGATCGACATCGGCCTCCCCGAGATGGATGGCTACGAGGTGGCGCGGCGAATCCGCACGGTGGCCAAGCCGGTGCGCTTGATCGCGATGACCGGCTACGGCCAGGCCGCCGATCGCGCGGCCGCGTTCGAGGCCGGCTTCGATGCTCACATCGTCAAGCCGGCCAGCGCCGACAAGATCCTGGGCGCACTGTACGGAGAGCCTCGCAGAGGCGAACAAGAGGATGCATGAACACGTTCGAGACCCCGAAGAAGCCGAACGGTAAAGCAAAGAAAGCAGCAGCATCGACGACAGAGCCCAATGCGGGCCTCGACCACCGGCACATCCTGTCCGCGCTGCGCGCGTTCAAGCGCGGCGACTTCGACGTTCGGTTGCGCGAAGACCTGACCGGGGTCGACGGCCAGATCGCAGAGACGTTCAACGAGATCGTCGAGCTCGCGGCGTCGATTCGAGACGAGGCGAATGATGTGTCTGCCGCCGTCGGTAAGGCCGGGCAAGCTGCGAAGCGCATGCGTCGCCTCAACGCAGCGGGCGGCTGGGCCGAGTACGTCTCCAGCGTCAACGATGTCATCCAGGACCTGACAGGTCACGCGAACGACATCGCGCGCGTCGTCAGCGCCGTGGCTCGTGGCGATCTCGAACAGACGATGGAGACCGAGGAAGGCGGTGCCGGTCCGCGCCGCGGCGAGTTCTTGCGCCACGCGAAGATCGTCAACGGCATGGTCGCCCGCCTCTCGCAGTTCGGCTCCGAAGTGACGCGTGTCGCGCAGGAGGTCGGTGGCGAAGGCAAGCTCGGCGCCCAGGCCCGCGTGCAAGGCGTCTCGGGGGTGTGGAAGGATCTGACGGACTCCGTCAACCTGATGGCGTCGAACCTGACATCTCAGGTTCGCGAGATCGCGCGCGTCACCACCGCCGTCGCGCAGGGCGACTTGACGAAGACGATCACGATCGACGTCAAGGGCGAGATCCTCGAGCTCAAGAACACCGTCAACACGATGGTCGAGCAGCTCCGTGCGTTCGCCAACGAGGTGACGCGCGTCGCACGCGAAGTCGGCACGGAAGGCCGCCTCGGCGGTCAGGCCACGGTACGTGGTGTCTCCGGTGTGTGGCGCGAGCTGACCGAATCGGTCAACTCGATGGCAAACAACCTGACGTTCCAGGTCCGCAACATCGCGGAGGTGACCACGGCCGTCGCGTCGGGTGACCTCGGCAAGAAGATCACCGTCGAGGCGAAGGGCGAGATCCTCTCGCTCAAGAACACGATCAACATCATGGTCGATCAGCTCTCTGCCTTCGCGGCAGAGGTGACGCGTGTCGCCCGTGAGGTCGGCACCGAAGGCGTGCTCGGTGCGCAGGCCGAAGTCGCCGACGTCTCCGGCGTGTGGCGCGAGCTGACCCAGAACGTCAACTCGATGGCGTCGAACCTGACGTCGCAGGTGCGCAACATCGCCGAGGTCGTCACGGCGATCGCCGGTGGTGACCTGTCGAAGAAGATCGGCGTCGATGCGCGCGGCGAGATCCTCGCGCTCAAGAACACGATCAACAGCACCGTCGACAAGCTCAACCGGTTCGCCGCCGAGGTGACCCGTGTCGCACGTCTCGTCGGAACGGAAGGCACGCTGGGTGTCACCGCGGATGTCAAAGACGTCGAGGGCATTTGGAAAGAGCTCACCGACAACGTCAACCAGATGGCGAAGAACCTGACCAACCAGGTTCGCGACATCGCCGAGGTGACCACCGCCGTCGCGAACGGCGACCTGACGCGCAAGATCACGGTCGAGGCGCGCGGCGAGCTGGTGACGCTCAAGAACACCATCAACGCGATGGTCGATTCGCTCGGTAGCTTCGCCTCCGAGGTGACGCGCATGGCGCGCGAGGTCGGCACCGAGGGCGTCCTCGGCGGCCAGGCCCAGGTCCGCGACGTCTCGGGCATCTGGAAGGAGCTGACCGAGAACGTCAACTCGATGGCCTCGAACCTGACGAACCAGGTGCGCAACATCGCCGATGTCGCACGCGCGGTTGCCGCCGGTGACCTGTCGCGCAAGATCACCGTCGACGCGAAGGGCGAGGTGCTCGACCTCAAGGCCACGCTCAACACGATGGTCGATCAGCTCAACAGCTTCGCGTCGGAGGTCACCCGCGTCGCACGTGAGGTCGGCACCGAAGGCCGCCTCGGCGGTCAGGCCTCGGTCGAAGGCGTCCGGGGTACCTGGAAAGAGCTCACCGATAACGTCAACGGCATGGCGTCGAACCTGACCAACCAGGTGCGCGACATCGCGGAGGTGACCACGTCGGTCGCGCGTGGCGACTTGACGCGCAAGATCACCGTCGACGCCAAGGGCGAGATCCTCGAGCTCAAGAACACCGTCAACATCATGGTCGATCAGCTGTCGAGCTTCGCCGACCAGGTGACCCGCCTCGCATACAACGTCGGCATCGAGGGTCGCCTCGGTGATCAGGCCGACGTCCGCGGCGTGCTCGGCACGTGGCGCAACCTGACGGATGCCGTGAACTCGATGGCCGCGAACCTGACCGATCAGGTGCGCAACATCGCGAAGGTCGCCACCGCGATCGCGAACGGCGATCTCCAGCAGAAGATCGTCGTCGACGCGAAGGGTGAGATCCTCGAGCTCAAGAACACCGTCAACACGATGGTCGATCAGCTGAGTGCGTTCGCCGACCAGGTGTCGCGCGTCGCCCGTGAGGTCGGCACCGAAGGCAAGCTCGGCGGCCAGGCGTCGGTCGAAGGCGTCCGCGGCACGTGGAAGGAGCTGACCGACAACGTCAATCAGATGGCGTCAAATCTGACGAACCAGGTGCGCGACATCTCCGCCGTCGCGACGGCGATCGCTCGCGGCGACATGAGCCGCAAGATCTCCGTCGAGGTTCGCGGCGAGCTGCTCGATCTCAAGAACGTGATCAACACGATGGTCGATACGCTGAGCTCGTTCGCCGACGAGGTCACGCGGCTCGCCCGCGACGTCGGGGTCGAAGGCAAGCTCGGTGGCCAGGCCGCGGTGCGCGGCGTCGCCGGCACGTGGAAGGAGCTGACCGACAACGTCAACCAGATGGCGTCGAACCTGACGAACCAGGTGCGCGACATCGCGGAAGTGACGACGGCAGTCGCGAACGGCGACCTGACGCGCAAGATCACCGCCGAGGTCCGAGGCGAGTTGCTGCAGCTCAAGAACACGATCAACACGATGGTCGATCAGCTCGGCAGCTTTGCTTCCGAGGTGACGCGCGTCGCCCGCGAGGTCGGCATCGACGGTGTGCTCGGTGCGCAGGCGGAAGTCCGCGGGGTCTCCGGCACCTGGCGAGAGCTCACGGACAACGTCAACCTGATGGCTCGCAACCTGACCGAGCAGGTGCGCGGCATCGCGACGGTCGTCACCGCGGTCGCGAACGGCGACCTCGAGCGGAAGCTGTCACTGACGGCGCGCGGCGAGATCGCGACGCTGGTCGAGACGATCAACTCGATGATCGACACGCTGTCGACGTTCGCCGAGCAGGTCACCGGTGTCGCCCGCAACGTGGGTGTCGAGGGTGTCCTCGGGGGTCAGGCCGATGTCCCCGGCGCCGCCGGTGTGTGGCGCGACCTGACGAACAACGTCAACGAGCTCGCCGGTAACCTGACCGGCCAGGTGCGATCGATTCGCGACGTCGCGACGGCGGTGACGCAGGGTGATCTGACGCGGTCGATCACCGTCGAGGCGCGCGGCGAGATCGCGCAGCTCAAGGACACGGTCAACCAGATGATCCGCACGCTCGCGGAGACCACCAAGGTCAACCAGGAGCAGGACTGGCTGAAGACCAACGTCGCGCGGTTCACCCGCATGCTGCAGGGTCAGCGCGATCTCCTGACGGTCGCGCGCCAGATCCTCAACGAGCTCGCGCCGCTGGTGAACGCCCTGCACGGCGCGTTCTACATGACGGAGGCCGACGAGGAGGGCGCGATCCTCAAGCTGTTCGCGTCGTACGCCTACCAGGAGCGCAAGACGGTCTCGAACACGTGGCGGTTCGGCCAGGGTGTCGTCGGTCAGGCGGCGCTCGAGGGCAAGCGGATCGTGCTGTCGAATGTGCCGTCCGACTACATCCATATCTCGTCCGCGCTCGGTGAAGCACCGCCGCACTCGATCGTCGTCGTCCCGATCCTGTTCGAGGGCGAGGTCAAGGGTGTCATCGAGCTCGCGTCGTTCGAGCGGTTCTCGGGCATCCAGCTCGCGTTCCTCGATCAGATGCTCGAGTCGCTCGGCATCGTGATCGCCACGATCGAAGCGACGATGCGCACCGACGAGCTGCTGCGCCAGTCGCAGTCGCTCACCGAGGAGCTCCGCTCGCAGCAGGAAGAGCTGCAGCAGACCAACGAGGAGCTCGAGGAGAAGGCCGTCCAGCTCACCGAGCAGAAGGCGGAGGTCGAGAAGAAGAACAAGCAGGTCGAGCTCGCTCGTCAGGAGCTCGAGGAGAAGGCAGAGCAGCTCGCGCTGACCTCGAAGTACAAGAGCCAGTTCCTCGCGAACATGTCGCACGAGCTGCGCACGCCGCTGAACTCGCTGTTGATCCTGTCGCGCCAGCTCGCCGACAACGCCGAGGGCAACCTCAGCGACAAGCAGATCCGCTACGCCGATACGATCCGACAAGCGGGTACGGACCTGATGACGCTGATCAACGAGATCCTCGATCTCGCGAAGATCGAGTCCGGCACGATGGCCGTCGAGATCGGTCAGGTGCGGTTCACGAACCTGCGCGACTACGTCGACCAGACATTCCGCCAGGTCGCGGAGGAGAAAGGCCTGCAGTTCACCATCGAGCTCGACGGTGATCTCCCGCCGGCGATCGACACCGATGATATGCGGCTCCGTCAGGTGCTGCGGAATCTGTTGTCGAACGCTCTCAAGTTCACCGAGCAAGGTCGGGTCAACCTGCGAATCGGTCGCGCTGCCGGGGCTGACGTGATCGCGTTCGGCGTCTCCGATACCGGCATCGGGATCGCAAAGGACAAGCAGCGCCTGATCTTCGAAGCGTTCCAGCAAGCGGACGGTTCGACCTCCCGCAAGTACGGCGGCACCGGTCTCGGCCTGGCAATCAGCCGCGAGATCGCCGGTCTGCTCGGCGGTGATCTACGCGTCGAGTCGATGGTCGGTCAGGGCAGCACGTTCACGCTGTACCTCCCCACCGCATACAAGGCGTCGACGAGAGAAGCGCGATCTGCACAGCAGCTGCGCGTGCAAGCGGCAGCGCAGGCTGCGTCCGACGCGGGATCGACGCTGCTGGTCGATCCGGGTCCGACGACCGAGAGCCAGCTCCTCAAGGAACCGCTCGTCACCCAGCTGCGTTCGGTCTCGGACGACTATGACATCCTCGAGCCCGGGGACCGCGTGTTGCTGGTGATCGAGGACGACGTCACGTTCGCGGTGACGCTGCTCGAGATGGCACGGCAGTCGGGCTTCAAGGGCGTGGTCGCGACGAACGGCCACCAGGCGCTCGAGCTCGCACGCACGGTCAAGCCCGATGCCGTCACGCTCGATCTCCGCCTTCCCGATATCGACGGCTGGGTGCTGCTCGATCGGCTCAAGCACGATCCGGCGACCCGCCATATCCCGGTCCACGTGATCTCCGGTCTCGACGAGGAGCGCCGCAGCCTGCAGTACGGCGCGCTCGGTTTTCTTCACAAGCCGGTGACCTCCGAGATCCTCAAGGGTGGCCTCGATGGCATCCGCGAGTTCGCCGAGCGGCGCGTCAAGCAGCTGCTCGTCGTCGAGGATGACCCGATCCAGAGCCAGGCGATCACCGATCTGATCGGCGACGGTGATGTTCACACCACGACGGTGTCCTCGGGTGAGGGCGCGCTGCAGTCGCTCGCCGACGCGAGCTACGACTGCGTGGTGCTCGATCTCCGCTTGCCCGGGATGTCGGGCTTCGATCTGATCGAGCGCATCAAGGCCGACCCGCGACATCGCCGGTTGCCGGTCATCGTCTACACGGGCCGCGATCTCACCGAGGAGGACAAGGCGCGGCTGGACGGCCTCGCGCAGACGGTGATCATCAAGGACGTCACCACGATGGAGCGGTTGCTCGACGAGACCGCGCTGTTCCTACACCGGGTGGAAGCCAACCTGCCCGAGCGCAAGCAGCGCGTGCTGCGCCGGCTCGCGAAGTCCGATCCTCAGCTCGCCGAGCGCAACGTGCTGGTCGTCGATGACGATCTGCGCAACATCTTCGCCCTCACGTCGCTGCTCGAGGGGCACAAGATGAACGTGCAGTACGCCGAGAACGGCAAGCGCGCCCTGGCAAAGCTCGAGGAGAATCCGAGCATCGATGTCGTGCTGATGGACATCATGATGCCGGAGATGGATGGCTACGAAGCGGTTCGCAAGATCCGCGAGCGGCCGCAGTGGCGCGACCTGCCCGTGATCGCGCTGACCGCGAAGGCCATGAAGGGCGACCGTGAGAAGTGCCTCGAGGCCGGCGCGTCGGACTACATCACGAAGCCCGTCGACGCCGACCAGTTGCTGTCGCTGCTGCGCGTCTGGCTGTATCAGGCCTGACGCGGCCTAACGCGTCGTCACGGTCTGGTTCGGTTCGAACGCCGGCTGCGCGGTGCCCGCAATCACGGGCGTCACGCCGGCCGGCGTGAAGATCTGGAACCGACCCACCGAGCCGCCGCCGCCACCGGGTGACCCTCCGGCGGCGCCACCGTTCGGTGCCGTCGCTCCGAACCCACCCGCACCCCCCACACCCGTCGACGCCACACCGGCGCCGCCGCGTGCACGAGCGCGGATCGAATCCTCACCGTTCGCGCCCTTGCAGCTGTTGCCGCTGCAACCGCCGCCACCGCCACCACCACCCGCGAACAACAGCCCCGACACCGTGACGGTCGCGCCCTGCAGGACCGCGTATCCACCGGCGCCGCCACCCGCTCCACCGAGGAGCGAGATGCCCGCCGTGGTGATGCCGTCGCCGCCGGCCTGGCCACCGCCGCCACCCGCCTCGATGGTGCCGGCCATACGCACGCGACCCGTGCACGACACCAGCATCAGCGCACCACCGCCGCCACCGCCGCGCGGCCGGTAGTTGACCGCGTTCGCCGGGGCGCTGCCGGCTTTCGCTCCGCCGTCGAACGTCGGGCTGATCAGCGGATCGTGAACCGCGCCGCCGGAGTTCGAGCCGTTGTCGAACTCTCCACCGCTACCGCCGTTGCCGCCCACCTGCTTGGCACCCGCACCGCCGCCGCCCGCCTTCCCCGGCGGCACACCGGTCGTTCGCTGACCGCCACCGGGACCGCTGAGAGAACCTCGCGCCGCGACATCGATGATGTTGTCGACATCGAGGCCATCGTCGGCGACGACCGCGACCGCGCGCGAGCCGATGATCCGCAGCGGACCGTCGACCGAGATCGTGCCGGCACGCACCACGCAGACCGTCAGGCCGCTCAGCTGGGGAACGATGCCTCCGGTGCAGCTCGCGTTGACGTCGGTATCGAGGGTGTTCTGTTGCCCCGCCGGAAACACCAGCGAGGGCACGGTCGCCGGCGCGTCACAGACGGTAGGGAGGAACTGCGGAACGATGTGCGCGCAGTGCGCCGAGCCGTCGGAGGAACAGCCGAGTGCGCAGCTCTCGGTGCTCGCGACCAAGCCGTCGGCGCCGCAGGTCTGCACGGCGTCGCCCTCGCAGGTCGCAGCGTTCGGCGCGCATTCGTTACACCGCTCCGTGCCGGCATTGCAGCCCGAGTCGCAAGGCTCTTCGATCACGGTGACGCCATCAGCGGCGCAGCGCTTGGCGATGTTGCCCGAGCAACCAAGGAACGCGCCCGGTTCACAGGGCTCGCCCGGCTGTGGATCGGCGGAGTCCACGGGATCGACGCCGGCATCGGTATCGCCGGGCGTCTGCTGCGTGGTGGTTTGGGCGGCGCAACCGGCCGCGATCAGCGCGGCGAACATCATCAGGTTTTTCATGGCGCCGTCCCTCGACCGCAGGAGCGTCGGGTTGCGGAAAATGTTTCGGCCCGAAACGAAGAAGGCCGGCGTCGTGCCGGCCCGGAGTTCTCGGTAGTTAGCAGTTCAGCTGGGAAACCGGCTCAGCACCTCCTTCCGGGACATGCACCCGTCGGCGTCGCAGCCAACGTCGCAACCTTCGATCACGAGGCTGCGACCGTCGTCGCCGCAGAACACGGCGTCGTGATTGCTGGTGCAGCCGACGAACGTGTCGGGCTCACACTGGTTCGGGTGGGTGAACCCGCCGCCATCGTGTTGAAGCTCGCCAACCACGTCGTCAGCCAGCTCGAACGGCGGCAGCTGCGGACGCTCCGAATCGGCGCCGACCTCACCGATGACATCGTCGGCGAGCTCGAACGGCGGCAGCCGGCTGTTGTCGGGATCGAACGCGCAACCGGTGAGGGCAACGAACAACGAGAGGAATGCGGCGCTGGTGAGTTTCTTCATGCGGGCGGCCTTCGACCGCACGGCGCACGAGTTGCGAAGTTTTTAGCGATTCCACGAGGCGGGATACGCCTCGATCCGCGCGCGCAACCGCTCCGCGAGCGGTGGGCACCCGGCACCGAGCGTGTCGAGGATCTGCTGCGCCTCGGCATGATAGCGCTCGCACTTCGCACGATCCCACTTGCTCGGCGGTGGCCCGAGGTTGGTGATCCGATCCGCGAGCTTGACCGCCCACACGGCGTGCGGCTGTTCGCGGATACGGCGCAGGCTGTCGGCGATCTGAGCGGGCTTGTCGAGCACCGTGCCGTCGGGGAGCGTCTTGAACTTGGACAGCGCCCACACGCCGTCGCGAACGTCGCGACCGAACGCCTGCTCGATCTCGTCCCCGAGCGCGAGCTTGTCGGCATGCGAATCGGCGGTGTCCTCGACGGTGTCGTGGAGCAGCGCGCAGGTGATGGCGAGATCGGCGTCGATCGATCCGGACGATGTCGGCAACACCGCGATCACCTCGGCGGTCACCGACACGACGTGGACGACATACGGAGGCGCGAGCCCGTCCGGACCGGCCGGCATCCTTTGATCGCCGTGGCGCCGAGCCGCGAAGCGAAGTGAAGCGAGGTAGCGCTCGAGGTTGAAGGTACTCACAGACCTTGGATCGCACGCGCGAGGTTCGGGCGAGGACCGATGTGCTTCTTGGTGTCGCCGGCCTGCGGCGTGCCGGTCTTCGCAAGCAGATCGCGGAGCGCGCGCGGGGTCAGCACCTTGCCACGCTGCTTCGCGAGGCCCTGCACTAGCACCGCGGCACCGGCGACGATCGGCGACGCGCTCGACGTGCCAGAGAACTGGTTCGTGTAGTGGCGATCGGTGTAGCGCCAGTCGTCGCTGCCGTCTTCGCACTGCTGGAGGTCGCCGTAGTCGAGCGTCGCGACCATCCGGCCCCAGCCCTGAACGTCGACACGCGAGCCGTAGTTCGAGAAGTCGAGCTTCTCGCGATCGCGGAAGCCATCGCGAGGCGGGCCGCCGGCACCGATCATGATCGCGCCCGAGTCGCGCTTGGTGCGGTCGAACTTGCGCTTGTAGCTATCGTGGTCGAGGTTCTCGTTGCCGTTGCCGGCGGCCTCGATGATCACGACGCCGCGATCCGTGGCAGCGCGAACCGCGTCGTAGACGTCGTCGTACCACTCCATCGGCAGGTAGCGGCCTCTTGGCCCCGTGGTCTGCAGCTCGATCAGGAGCACGTCGCCGGGGCGCAGCTTGCGCGCGGCGGTGTCGATCGCGTTCGCGGGCGAGGTGGAGCCGATCGAGGCGGTGAACACGCGCTCGACATCCGGCGCGATGCCGACGACGCCCTTGCCATTGTCTTTCCCGACAACCTCACCGAGCACCGCGGTGCCGTGCGAGCGCCACCCCGGATCGTTGATCTCGCGACCGACCACGTGGGTGATCCGATCGCCGGGCAGATCTTCGTGCTTCGCGTTCCAGCCGCCCTCGACATCGGCGAACCAGATACCCTGGCCGCGCATGCCCCAGCGCCACGCGGCGGGTGCATCGATGCCGTGAGGTGCGGGGCCGAGGTAGCCCTGGTACGACTCGAAGGACGGCGTGTTGAGCGGACAACTCGGGCCGTCATCTCGCATTAGTTGGTGATCGAGATCGATCAGCGAGGTGTCGCCGAGGTCGGCCGAGAACGTGTCCGTCTCGTGCGGCAGCGTGACGACGGGCTCGACGAAGGCCTGCTCGATTGCCGGATCATTCGCGAGAGCCTCGACGAGCGCGTCGGGATGATCCACGAGCACCCGAACCCAGCGTGCACGATCGTCGCGCGCATCGAGCTCCAGCGAATCGAACAGCGGATCGATCACGTCGACCTCGCGGTAGAAGCTGGTGCGCGAGATGGTGGCCGCCACCAGGTCGACCGCCACCTTCTTGATGGTGTCCCGGCTGCTCACCTTGACGTGGACCCACTTCGGTTTCGCCAGCACCTTGAACTGTACGGGTCCGGCCCGATGCGGGCAGGTGCCGTCCCCTGTCCACGCGACGAACGCTGCCCCGGCCGTCACCGCGACGAGCGTGAGCGCCATGCGCCAAGGCGCTTTCCGCCGGTCCGCGAGCTTGCTGGCCACCATGCGGCAATCGTAGCCTACGGTCCTTAGAGGGCTGCTCCAAAGAAGAGGATCTGATGAGCTTTTTGCGCAAGATGTTCAGCGGCAAGGTGACGACCGAGGACCCGCGGCGGTACCTCGCAGAGGCGATGCTCGGTGCGATGGGTGCCGACGGTGATGTGTCCGACGAGGAAATGGCGACGTTCGAATCGCACCTCGCGAATCACCCACTGTTCGCCGGGCTGACGGGCGAGGAATTGTCGCGGCTGACCGACCTCGCGGCCGACGCGATCGGTGAGGCCGGCGGCGGTAAGCCACGGCTCTCCGCGATCGCCAAGGGGCTGCCCTCGCGCACGCAGCGACTCGCGGCGTATGCGATGTCGGCCGAGATCTGCGTCGCCGATCGCGAGCTCGCCGAGAGCGAGATCGCGTTCCTCGACGACATGCAGAAGGCATTCGCGCTCGACGATCTCGACGCGAAGGACGCGTTCGAGTCCGCGCGCAAGCACTCCGGCTTGCTGACGCTCGAGGAGAAGTCCGACAAGGTCCGCACGCTGATGCCCGCGTTCGTGCGCTGTATGGCGCTGATGGCCTCGGCGGATGAAGAAGTGCACCACGAGGAACGTCTCGCGATGCGCTCGGTGTTGCGGGCGATCCCCGACATGAGCGTGCTCACGCACCCCGAGCTCGACGAAGCCATCGATGTCGCGTTCGAGAGGATCTCGGGCAAGTCGTCGAAGTCCGAGCTCGAAGGCGTGGCTGCAGAGGTCACGTCGCAGTCGGATCGCTACTGGGTCACGGTCTACGTCATGATCGTCGCGCTCGCCGACGGCAAGCAGGACTGGCGCGAGGTCGAGTTCCTCGCGAACCTCAAGTCCACGTTCACGCTGAGCGATTCGCAGATGGATGCGGCGATGGTGACCGCGTCGCAGTTCCCCGCCGTCAAGCTCGGTGGGGACGCGCCGGACTGATCCGGTCAGCGACTCGTCGAGGACGTCGTCTTGAACATCGGCGGGTTCGAGGTGATCTCGAGCTCGAGTGACAGCACCGACATCGGTTCGAACTACTCGATCCGGTCACGGCCGGTGGCGACCCCGGTTCCGGTCACGGCCGGTGATCGGTGGCGGCCCCAGGTTCCGGTCACGGCCGGTGATCGGTGGCGACCCGTTCGATCTCAGTCTCGAGGCTTCAATGTCTGCAGGCCGGCCTTCGCGGCGGCAGCGATCGCCGGATCCGGATCGGACGCGGCGGTCTCGAGCCATGCGCGTGCACTCTTCGGATCACCGCGCTCGGCGAGCAAGCGGCCGAGGAGCACCGCAGCGCGACCACGGCGCAGCGACGTCGGTGCGGCGTCGAGGAACTGAACGAGCACGCGCTCCGCAGCCCGTGGATCGTTCGCGCGCACGAGTGCGACGGCCTGGAAGTAGCGGGCGTCGGCGGCGAGCGGCGATGCTGGTGATGCATCCGCGGCAGCGCCGAGCTCTGCAGCGGCCTGCTGTGCCCTGCCCGCCTTCAAGAGCGCCCAACCTCGCTGGAAGCGCTGCTCGATCGACGCGACCTCGTCGACGGGCGTGGCGTCCGCGACTGTCGGAGCGGAAGGAGTCGCGATGGGAGCCGCGACCTTTGTGGATGCAGACGAAGCCTCGGTCGGAGTTGGCGACGGTGTCCGTGGTGAGATCGTCGCGAGCGGCTTCATCGTCGCCGCGGTTGTCGCCGCGGGCGGCTTCGTCGTGGCTGTGTTCTGTGTAGGCATCGTGATCGGGGTTGTCGTCGCCGACGTCGCCGCGATGGTTGTCGTCGGTGGTAGCGAGCTCGTTTGCGGTGGTGACAGGTCGGCCGTGATCACCGACGCATGCCACACCTGGCCTGCCGACAAGACCACCGGCGTCTGCCCGATCACGACGACCCGCGCCGTTCCGGCCTTGACGCGAACGCTCTGCAGCTGCTCGTTCGCGACCGTGACCTCGAGCTCGCCGGCATCGGCTTCGACATCCGCCGTCGTCGTCTTCACGATCATCCGGTCCCCGCGGCGCTGCGCCGGGATCGCGAGCGAGATCGTGCCGTCACGGAGACGCACGATCTCGTCGCTGCCTTGCTCGGTCGCGGCGATCTGGTGATCGATCCGCACGTCGCTCGAGCTCGCGGTCACCTGCGCGAGATTGGCGCGTTCGATCACCGGCGCGGGCTTGCGAATCACCAGCATCGCGATCGCCGCGGCCGCGAGCGCACCCGCCACGAACCCGGCGACGATCGGCCAGCGACGTGCGGTTGCGACCGGGCGTGTCGTCTCCGCGGCTTCGACGAGCAACGACGACCGGAGAGCGTCGCGTCGCGCGGCGGTGGGGCGCTCGAACGGCAGGTCCTTCGCGAGCTCGCGCAGCAGGTCGTTGCTCATCGGGTACTACCTTTCCGATCGCTGGCTTCGATCGCCTCGCGCAGCGCCTTGCGTGCATCGTGGAGCCGTCGCCACAGCGTCCCGGCGCGGACATCGATCATGCGCGCGACCTCGACACCCGGGACGTCCTCGAGATCGCACAACACGTAGGCGACGCGCAGATCGTGCGGCAGCCGATCGAGCGCCGCGGCGAGTGTCTGGACTTGTTGCGCGCGCGACAGCGCCTCATCGGGCGCTGTCATCGCGACCGCCGGTGGCTGCCAGTCCGCGAACGCGTCGCGGCGGCGCTTCGAGCTGCGAACGTGATGGCGCACCGTGTTCGCGGCGACGCCGAACAGGAACGACTTCACCGCGCCCTTCGCCGAGTACTTCGCCGCCGAGCGCCACGCCTCGAGAAACGTGATCTGGACGATGTCGTCGATCTCCGACGCCTCCATGCGAAGCAGCCGCGACACCAAGCGGTACACCGCCTCGTGGTGGCGATCAAACAGCGCGCCGAGCGCCGAGGAGTCGCCGACCGCGCAGGCTGCGAGCAGGGCCTCGTCGGAGAGCTCCGCGAGTGTCGCTTTGCGTTCGTCGAGGCGGCGCAACGGAACGATCTGCCCACCCTCGGGTTTCGGACGCGCGGTCATCTCGACCGACCACCCACGCGCAGCCCGATGCCGAGCCACATCCCGAACGTGGGTTCGCCGGGGAGTGAGAATTCGCCTTGGCCGGGCACCACGGTGCCGTCGGGGCTGACCATCTCGCCGGTGTTCGCGAAGCGATCTCCGTGACTCAGCGGCGACGCGGCGACCGAGAACGCACCGTCGAGCCAGACGTGCTCGAACAGCGGCACGGCGAGGCGGACACCGGCTGACAAGCGAGGAGACAAGGTTGTCGTCGAGAAGCTGTCGCCGACGAACACTTTCCCGGCCGCGTCCGTGCACATCTGCGGGACACACGTCGGATCCATCGGATCGCAACCGGGCATCGTGTTCGGCTCGGGTGGACGGTTGGCCGCGCAGCCCTCGATCCGGCGCGTCGCCATCCGGCCCACGCCAAAGCCGACCTCGGGTGCGATCGACATCCGCCCGGCCTGGATCGGCAACGACACCGTCGCGAGTAGCGACAGATCGCTGCGCCCCATCGCCGTCAGCTCGACGGTGCGATCGGCCTCGCGCACGTAGCGCCCGCGACCACCGACACACAGTGCGCCGACTCGCACGCAGCTCCCGACGCCGAAGCCGTCGGCGCTCGCGTTGTCGTCGGTCCACACGTGCTCCCACCCGACGGTGAGCTGCACGCGCTCGACCAGGCTCGGTCGAGGTTCGAGCATCGTCGTGGTCGTGATCAGCGGTGCCTTCGACGCGGTCGGCCACACCACCGGAGCAGCGAGCAGCCAGGCGCGGCCGTCGAGCTCGTCGTGCAACCACGAATCGATCCACGACGCCGCGATCGCCGGATCACTCACCACCCTGCCCTCGCTGCGCCGCGCACCATCGCGGATCGCGACGGCGATGCCATCACCGTCGGCCTCGACCCGCGCGAGCACGCCGCGGCATCCTGGCGCCGGTGCACCGCGCTCGACACCGAGCCGAGACAGCTCCTCACCTACCCGCGCCACCACCGGTGGTTCACCTTCGAGCTCGACGCGCACCACGCAGAGCTCCGCTGTCGCCGGTCGCGCGAGCAGCAGGAGCAGCAGTGGGGCGCCGAGCTTCACCTCGAGATCCTCACATACCCTCGCAACCGAAGTCGCCGGGAACGTGATCCGGCGCCATGCTGTCGGACGGATCGCACGTCGTACCCGAGGGATCGCAACACGGCTGCGGCTCCGGCCAGCAGTTCGCCTGACCGCTCGCGTCGACCATGCAGCCGCACGAAGCGGGATCCTCGGCGCAGGGGTCCTTGCACGTCGTCGGATCCATCGGATCGTTGCACGGCGGGGCGCAACCCGGCGCCGTCGGATCATCGCAGTCGTAGCCGCAGTTCTGATCGCCGGGATCCATGCACGGCGGCGGCGGGCACGTGCCGTCCGCGTTGCACTTGCACATCGGATCCGTCGTCGGATCGCACGGAGTCGGCGGCTCGCAGTTGGGCTCACCGGGCTGGCAACCGGTCGGCGGTTCGCACGAACCGTCGGCAGAGCAGCACATCGGATCCGTCGTCGGATCGCACGGAGTCGGCGGCTCGCAGCCTCCGTTCGCATCTGGCATGCAGCAATTCGGATCACCCGGCGAACATGGCGGTGGGCAGAAGCCGTCCGCGCAGCAGTTCGGATCTGCGGGATCCATGCACGGCAGCGGGCCGCAGCTCGGATCACCCGGCTGGCAGCACGTGCCGTCGGGCGTCACGATCTCGCACTTGCAGTTCGGATCGAGCGTCGGATCGCACGTCGGCGGTAGCGGTGGTTGCTGGCAGTCCATCCCGGTCGCCGGATCACATGGCGTGCAGTTCGGATCGCCAGCGTTGCACAACCCATCGGTCGTCGGGTCGCCGACGCCGCCGATGTCGAATGGATCGACAGGCTCGCAGACCTTGAACGACAGATCGCGGAGCACGTTGCCCGAGCGCCGGACGATGTTCTTCACGCCGTCGCGCGTCAGCACCTCGAGTCGATAGGTGGTTCCCGCCGGGAGGGTCAACGTGAACGAGCCGTCGGTCCGGACCGGCGTCGCGGTGACCACGTCGTCGACAGACACGGCGCGAATCGCGAGCGCGCCTCTCGACGTATCGACCCGACCGGTCAACACCTGGGTTTCGGATCCACCGGCACACGCTGTCAGCGCGCCACAACACAGGGCAAAGATCTTCATCAAACGGACGTTCATGTGCTCCTCCTGCCCTCCAGTGCCCGCAGTCATCCAACCCTTCGCAGATTTTCTGCGATCTCTGCGATTCCTCGCAACGCGCGAGGATTCCTCGTCACCAAGCGCCTCGAATTTCTGAGGCGGCCGCGACCGAGCTCGTCCCGCAACGCCTACCTGCCGTTACCGGCGCGGCACGGAGATGCCGAGCTCGTAGCGCAGGTGCGATTCGACCATGTTCGCGATCGTGTCGAGCACCTCGCGATCGAGCTCGCCCGACACCTCGCGACCTGCGGCTCCGGCGAGCGCGTACTTGCCGAGCGCATAGCCATACGCCGCGGCGACGGCGGCGAGCAGCGTCAGCTCGATCTTGCCGATCTGCTCGCGCGTCGCGCGCGGATCGAGCGTGGCCGCGACCTGATGTGCGACGAGCTGCAGCCCATGGTCGCGCAACGCGAACGCGTGTGCCGCCGCCGGCCGCTCGCTCGCCATCAACCACTTCGTCAGTCGCAGATGCACCGGATCTTCGAGTCCACGAAACAGTAACTGCAGCATCTCGGCAGGCTTCGACAACGCCCCGGCCTCGCGCATCTTCGTCAGCATCCGCTCGCGCAGCGCACGGATGCGGCGCTCCAGCACGGCCTCGATCATCCCGGCGTACGTACCGAAGTAGTGCGTGATCAAGGCGTGGCTGATGCCCGCCTCGCGCGCGACCTCCTTGAGCCCGGCCTGATCCGGCTGGAACTCGACGAACACCCGCTCGGCCGCATCGAGGATCTCGACCCGCGCCTCGTCCGGTGATCGCCGCCGCCGCGTCTTCTCCACCTGCTCGACCGCACCCGCCACCGCACGGCTCTGAGCGCTCGACGCCTTCGCCTGGGCGCGCGCTGCACGGACCTGCACGCGATCTGCGCGGGCTTGCGTTCGATCCGCCTTCGCCTGCGCCAGGACCTCACGAAGTCGATCTCTTGTTCCACCTGCGCGTGCCATTTCAATAGTTTATCTCATGTTATTTTCAGTTTGACAATAGCCCTTCGGCTTATTATCATCGTGACAATAGAGGCCATGCAGATGAAACAAACACTCTCTTCCCCGGTCGTGGATGCCACCCAGCTGCCAGTGCTCGCGCGATGGAAGCGAGCGTTCGCCGCGCTCGCCGAAGTGCTCCGCGACCCAGAGAAGACCGACCAGGTCCTGGTGTTCAGCACGTACGCGAACGCCGGGACGATGCCGGACCGGATCCATCACTTTCTCCAGCACCCGGATGGTGCGCGGCTCTACGCCGAGCACCGCACGCTCGATGGTCACACGATCGATCTCGCCGCGCTCGGCGCGCTCCCCGTGGGCTCGCTCGGTCGCGCGTATGCGGAGTTCCTGACGAGCCGCAACTTCACGCCCGACGTCTTCGAGGGCACGCCCGAAGAGATCACGGACCCGGCGATGGCCTATGTCGTCCAGCGCCTGCGCCAGACCCACGACCTCTGGCACGTCGTCACCGGCTACGAGACCGATCCCGCAAGCGAGGTCGCGCTGCAGGCCTTCACCTACGGTCTGCTCCGCGCGCCGAGCTCGGGCATCCTCGCGCTGCTCGGCACGCTGCGTGGCTCGCAGCTCAAGCGCGACCTGGTGGTCGACGTGATGCGCGCGTACCGCCAGGGCACGCAAGCCGTCGGTCTCGCGGTGTTCTTGTGGGAAGACCACTGGGCCACACCGCTCGCGGAGGTGCGCGCGATGTTGAACCTCCCACTCGCGCCAACGGCACCAGCCAAGCTCGCGGCGGCCGTTCGAGTGATCGTCGCGCAGGTCGCCGCACAGCAGACCACCAAGAATCGCTGGATGACTGCCGCCGCCGCGAATCCGCCCCGCGCCGCCGCTTGATCAGATCCCAGCGAACGGATCCCAGCGTTCGGATCCCAGCTCCCAGCGATCGGATCCCAGCGTTCTGATTCCGACATCTTGATCCCGATTCTGATCCCGACATTTTTCGCAGCTCGCTGCGTGTGCCGATCGTCGCGATGTCCGCAGCGAGGCAACCGCAGTGCACAACCACGGAAACGACACCATGAACGAAACGACTCACGACTCTTCGAACCCCTCCACCACCACGACCGAAGCTGCCCCGCGCATCGACGGTCCCAGCACAGGCCGCGATCGCCGCCGGGCACGTCGCGCCACGGGCCGACTATGGCTGTCCGCAAATCGGACGGTCCGCGCGACCGCACGTGCAGCACGCCGACAACTCCGCCGAGAACAGTTCGACGTGCTGCGCACCAACCTCGCCGAGCTTCGCACGCTCCGCAACGGCAGGCTCGCCGAGCTCCGCACCGCGACGCGCACGACGCTGGCCGAGGTCCACACCGCGACAGCGACGAAGCTCGACGAGCTCCGCTCGGCGGCACGTCTCAAGCTCGCGCAACTCCGCTCGGAGCGACGTACGCTCCGCGAGACGCGCCGGACGCTGCGCGCCGAACGCCGCGCGAACCGCTAACGCAGGACGGGCGCGCCGGAAAACGTCGTCACCCGAGCGAGCACGCAGCGACGGGTGCTCGTGCGAGTCCGGCGACTACCGCGTGCAGGTGCGGTGTGCCGACGGGTTCGAGCGGAACTCCGGTGAATCGATCGCCGGGCAGTTCTGTCGGATCAGCACGCGGAGTTGATCGAACTCCGACCACGTGAGCGACATCGAGTCGAACACGATGGGGAACGTCGCTGCCGTCGAGATCTTGGTTCGCAGCGCGTCGAGCAAGCCGTCTCCGGTGACGAAGATGTCTGCGAAGTTATCCTCGAACTTCTGGATCAGCGGCTTGAACTGCGGACCGGTGAGGTGGAGCGCGTTCTCGAACGTCGAGTGCTCGGAGTTCATCGACAGGTTGTACGAGCCCGAGATCAGCTGGTTGCCGTCGATCACCATGTACTTCGAGTGCATCTGCGCCGCGTACGAGTGGTCCCAGCGATAGGCGAAGCTCTTGTAGCGAACGTCGATGCCGGCGTCGACGAGCGCCTTCGACCACAGGAAGTCCTTCTCGCTGCAGTTGCGCACAGCTGCCGGTGTCGTCGCCGAGGCCTCGCATTCCGCGACCTCTTTCTTCTGGAAGCTGTCGCCGGAGGCCGAGATGTACTCCTGCTGGTCGAGATAGACCTTGATGTCGAACGCCGGGTTCGCGGCCTTCTTCGCGAGCAGCGCCACCGCGACCGGCTTGAGGCGCATGTGGCCCGACGCGAGGTGGATGGAGGTCTGCGCGCTCTCGATCGCGGCGACCCACTTGTCGGCGACCTTGATGCTCGCCTTGTCGGTCGACCACGTCGCACCGTCGGCGCCGCCGGCCTTCATGTTGACGCGCGTGAACAGCACGTCGAGACCAGCCTCGTCGGCGACGTCGGTGGGCGTGATGTTCGCGGTCGAGCGGGGCTGCGCGGTTGCCGGGCCGACGAAGTCGCGCGATCCGACCCACAGCGCATCGAACTCCTGCTGATAGCGCGCGGAGAGCTCCGCGCTGTTCTGGATGAACAGCGTGTTCTCGTCGAACACGGTCGCGGCCGTGCCGGACCAGTTCGCGCTGCCCATCGCGATCTTCGCGGTCTCTGCCTTGGCCTTGTCGTCGCGCGGGCCGTCGACGATCAGGAACTTGTGGTGGAGGATCTTGTTGACATAGCGGACGTCGATGCCGTCGGCCTCGATGCGCCCCGACTTCGACGACGCGCGCGCCGCCGGATCGGTGATGCCCTTGTCCGCGTTCGCGGTCTCGAACAGGAATCGGATCTTGACGCCTCGGGCCTTCGCCCCGCGCAGCGCCGCGGCGATGCCGGCATCCGAGTAGCTGTAGATCGCGATGTCGACCGAGTCCTTTGCCTCGACGATCATCTTCGCGACACGCGCGTTGTGCGACTCGGCCGCAGGCAGCGGAGAGAACATCACGTCGATCTGCGCGCCGCCCTTCGTCGGGATCAGGCCCTTGTCGCGCGCTGCCTCGAGTAACGCGTTGAGCGTCGCGGGCCCGACGAAGGGAATCGCATCGAGCTCGGCGAGCGTGTCGAACTTGTCGTCATCGGCCGTGCCGGTCTTGGCATCCGCGCCATCGCGATGCGTGACGATGTTCTTCGCCACCTTCGAGGTGATGCCTGCGTCGGCCTTGAGCGCGGCCGGGGTCATCGCCGGATCGTTGACCAGCGCCAGCACGCCGAGCGCCTCGGCCGAGCCTTCGTCGATCCCGCCATCGGACTTACCGGAAGGGAACTCCTCGTTCTCGCCGTCCTCGACTCCCGCGTCGGTACAGGCCGGAAGGGCGAGGAGTAGTGCTGACAGCGTGCCAATAACCGACGCGAGGCGAATCATGGGAGGAGGCACAGCAAGCCCCGCGCCGCGTCAGAAAGTCGCTCTGATCAATGATCTCAATTGCTTCGAGCTCCACCAGGACTGCCTGATCGACTGTCCGGCAGCTTGTCCGGCCATGTCCGGTGGCAGGCCAAATAGCCGGACATACAGCGATGTTACGACCTCGTCCCAGGTAGGTTTCGTCGCATGTCACGCGTCGCGATCACCGGAGCGAGTGGACTCCTCGGCGGCAACCTGGCGGCGGAGCTGATCGCGGCGGGCCATCAGGTCGTCGCGACCAAGCGCGCCGGTACGCGGGTCACGCACCTCTCGGACCTCGCGATCGAGTGGGTCGACGCCGATCTCGATTCGACCGCAGCACTGACGCGCGCGTTCGCCGGTGCTGGCTGCGTGTTCCATTGCGCGGCCGCGGTCAGCCTCACGAAGGACGTGACCCCCGAGATGACGGCGGCCAACGTCACCGGCACGCGCCACGTGATCGACGCGGTGATCGCTGCACAGGTCCCGCGACTCGTCCACACGTCCTCGGTCGTCGCCGTCGGACTCTCCACGAACGGTACACCGTGCGACGAGACGGCCGTGTGGAACTTCGACGTCCTCGGTCTGGCGGACGCATACTCGATCACCAAGCATCAGGCCGAGCTCGTCGTCAACGAATCGAAGGATCGCGTCGACGCCGTGATCGTCAACCCGACGTACATGTTCGGGCCACGCGATGCGAAGCCAAGCTCGGGCGCGCTGATCCGCAAGGTCGTGCGCCGCCAGCTGCCGGGTCACACGCCCGGCTACAACAACTTCGTCGACGTTCGCGATGTCGCGCGTGGCATGATCGCGGCCTGGCACAAGGGGCGCCGCGGCGAGCGCTACATCCTCGCCGGTCACGACATGACCTACCGCGAATGCTTCGCGCGCATCGCGAAGGTCGCCGGGGTCAAGCCACCGCGGTTCGGCGTGCCGCGACCCGCCGCGTGGCTGTTCGGCAAGTACGGCGATCTGGTCGAGGCACGTGGGAAGGAACCGCTGCTCAACTCGACGCAGGTTGCCTACGCATACACCGACATGTTCCGGTTCAAGAGCACCAAGGCCGCGATGGAGCTCGGCTACACGACGAGCCCACTCGAGCCCGCGATCCGCGACGCGATCGACTGGTTCAAGAGCAATCAGATGCTCTGACGATCGGATTCCCGGTCCCCGACTCGATCATGCCGCTGCCCTAGTTGCCGCGCGTCATCGACCGCAGGATCTCGAACACGCCTGGATCGACGCGCGCCTGCGCGATCAGGCCATCGAGCAAGGAATTCATCGACATCCCCATCAGCTCGCCGCGCAGCTTGACCAGCTCGAGCTCGACCTTCTGCTGCTCCTTCTTCAAGTGCGCGAGGGCGACCGCGACCGCATGTTTGCAGAACTGCAGGCTGGCGCCGACAGGGCACGAGCACTCGAACGCGAGGCCGTCTTCGCGGATCCAGATCCGGATCTCGTACGGCCTCCTGCCCGCTTCTTGCGGTTTGACGAGGCCGCAGAGCTGACCTGGCGCGGACTCCACGCCGAGCACCCGGTTGCCGTTCAAGCACTGCTCGCCGCGCTCGAAGGTCTTGCTGCCGACGATCATCGCGAGCGTCTCGCGATGGAGGATATTCGCGATCCCGTTCACTCCGCGATCCTACTTCGGTTGCCGGTGCTCCAGGTATGCCCGGCCACGTGTCATCAACCCGCGAAAGCCTTCGAGGTCGCCGGCCCGCACGACGGAGCGCAGCCGTTCGATCGCGTAGAGCAGCGCCGCCAGCGACTCCGTCCCGTAGTCGTTGAGCGTCTGGATCTCGAAGTAGAGATCGGGGTTCTCGGCCGCCACCTTCCCTGCCACGCCGAGCTGCGCGTCGAACGTCGTCGACGACAGCGTCGCCAGCTTGGGTGCCGCCTCACCCGACTCGGCGAGCGCGGTGAAGAACGCGATATTGAGCGCATGCGACAGTCCGAGCACGTACGCGATCAATCGATCGTGCGACTCGAGATCCATCTCGACGAGCGTCGCCATCGTCGGCTCGAACAGCGCGCGCGCCGCGGCGGTGGCCTGCGGTGCACCGAGATCGACGAAGATCACGTGGCGCCCGCTGAGCAGCTCCGTGTCGGGACCGAACATCGGGTGCACCGAGCAGACATTGCCCCCCGCCGCACGCAGTGCTTGCAGCCCCTTGCGCAATGGCGACTTCAGCGAGCCGACATCGAACACGACTCCCTTCGGCGGTGACTTCGCGAGCTCCTCGAGGATCTGATTGGTCGCCGGCATCGGCGCCGCGATCACGATGATCTCGTGGTCGAGGGTCACCGATCTCCAGTCGCGATGGAGCGCGATGCCGATCGGCGCCGCTCCCGTCGGGTCCGCGATCTCGACCGCGAACCCCTGCGCTCCGAGATAGCGCACGAACCATTGACCCATGTTGCCGCAACCGCCGATCACGAGGACGCGCCTGCCGCCGCCCTCGCCCTTGAGCGAGACGGTGTCCTTCTCCTGGATGGTCAGCGAACCCTTGATCAGTGCGAGGATCAGCTCCTCGCCCATCCGCGCCGACAGTCCACACTCGACGGCGGCGGCTCGTGCGCGCTCGATGACGTCGCGCTCCTGGCGGTAGTCGCGCGTCGGGATGCCGGCGTCGCGCTTGACCTGGCCGATCCGCTGCGCGACCGCTTGCCGTTTGGAGACCAGCGCGAGGATCTGGCGATCGATGTCACCGAGCTCGGTGCGCAGAGTGTCTAGACGGGCACGGGGATCGTCGGCCATTGGTAGACCTACTTTCCCTCGTTATGAGTTTCCGTGGTGCATCGCAGGCGATGCAGTTGGAGTGATTCGAAGTTGGCGCGGGTCTCGGCTTCGCTCGTCGGCTCGACTCGTGTTCTCGGGATGCAACTCGGACGTGCGATTCGTCAGCTCGCCGCGACGCGCCGCGACTGCAGGTCACTCTGGGACCATCGGTGCAGGACACGAAACGCCTCCAGTGCAGCATCGGCGATGCGCTCGGCGAGCGCGGGATGCCGCGCGACATCGTCGAGCACGTTGCCGAACTCGCGCCAGCGCGTGCCGACCATCCCGTTATACGCCTGCAGATAGTACGAGGCCTCGCGCATCGCCTTCGGCAGCCGCGTCACCAGGTGGCGGCGGATCACGTTGTGCGCGAGCGTGGCGCGCTCGATCACGTACATCCAACCGAGCGCTTCCGCTGCACCGCGAAACTGCGGAACGCGAAGACAGAGCGGCAGCGACGACAGCTCGAAGGGAGAGACATCGAGCGCGAGCAGATCCTGTGCGAGCAGCGGCGCCTTCTGACGCTCGTAGAGATCGATCATCAGCGCGAGGTTGGGGGTCATCGCGAACGCCGCCTCGAGCGGCGCCTCGAAGCCGTACTGGCGTGTCAGGAACAGCAGGTAATCAGCGTGCCGGGTGTCCTCTCGGAACAGCAGATCGAAGTCCGCGTCCGCATCCACGTGCATCATCCGGGTCGCGGAGTGGAGTCGTTCGATCATCCACGAATGCGCCATCCACTCGCCCTCGTGCAATTCACATACTTCCTCGCAGTGGATCTCGACTCGTAGGAAGCTCGTGGGGTTGGCCGGTCTTCGAGCGTGATCTCGCGTGGCATCGGCGCACGGTGCGAATCGATGTACCGTGTCGAAGCGCTACGTGAGCCCTAGCAAACGCGGCGGCGACGCAGCGCGACGACCGAGACGGCCATGCAAATGATCAACAGGCCTGGAATGTCGTCGCTACCGCTCTGGCAACACGACTTGTTCTTCGGCGGGTCCACGACGAATCCGTCGGGCAGCGCGGCGTCGTTGCCGACCACGGTGCAATCGCGATCTGCGTCGCAGCCGAGCTGCGCACACAGCCCACACCACAGCACCGCGTCGCAGCGCTCCTTCTGCACGGTGCCGGCATCACACGTCGTGGGCGCGACGAGATCTTGAAACCTGAGCACGCCGGTCCAGGTGGTCAGGTTCGTCGTCTTCATGATGCCGAAGTCATCCTTCGGCACCGTCGGCGAACCGTAGTTCTGCGTGCACGCCCAGACTTCACCCGCAGCGTTCTCGGAGAGGCAGTTGATGTGCGGCGCACCGGGGACGTCCGCGAAGCCTGCCGAGATCACCGCACTCGGCGTCGCCGCGCCCGGATCCATCACCTGGAACGCGCCGAGGGCCTGCGTCCCTGCGACGAGCTGACCGTTCGCGCGTGCGACGAAAGCGAGGGCACCGGCCTTCTCGATGATCTTCGTCCACGATGTTCCGCCGTCCGTGCTGCGATAGATCGCGTCGCTGACCGAGTTGTCGCTCAACGTGACGCGCGCGTAGAGGAGGTTCGGATTGGTCTTCGAGATCGCCGCGATCTCGATTACCGAGTTGGTCTTGGTATCGAGGCCGTTGACGACGCCCGTGGTCTCGTTGCCCGGTAGTGCGGTGTAGCTGGTGCCGCCGTTCGTGCTCTTGAACAACAGGAACTTCTTCGTGTTGTTCTCGAGTCGGTAGCCGAACAAGTAGATCACCTGCGGATCCGATGGCGCGACCTCGATCGACTGCCACCAGTCCATCAACAGTCCGGGCTGCGGACCGATCGGGAACGAGGCGCCGTCGTCGGTGCTCTTGTAGATCTTGCCGTCCTTCGGATCGGCGGCCGCCGCATAGACCGCACCGTCCGAGCCTTGCGCGATCGCCGAGAAGAACTTCACCTTCTCGCACTTGCCATCACCGAAGCTGCCTCCACCGACACCGAGCGAGCACGTGAAGCCGGTGTTGCAGTCGTCGAGGTCGGTATCCGCGTCCGCATCGTCGAAGCAATCGCCGTCGGTCTCGATCAGCACCGAGCGCTTGTAGCTGCACTCGTCGCGGCGAACCTTGAGCCCGTCGAAGGTGGTCGCGAACAGCGCGCCCGTCGAGGTGAACGCGTAGTCGGGATCGTACATGCCGCCGTAGCCGACCGCGTCCTCGCACTCCCACGTCCACGTCGCGCCACCATCGGTGGAGTTCACCACGCCGAACGTCATGCCCGCCGCGATCCGGTTGTCGTTGCCCCTCTGGAAGTTGATCGTCGACGTGCCGGGCGCGCGCCCGTTCGCGAGGGCGACCGCGGGTAGTCCGACGAGCAAAGCTGTGGCGAGCGCTAACGACCGCATTCCCGAAGGGTATCGCGGGGTCGGTCCCACAGCCTAGGCCTAGCGACGTGCCGCTCCTCACAGCCTGATAACTGCTAGCCGAGCCCGATCTCCCGCAATCGCTGCGCCAGGTACGCGCCCGCGGTGATCGAGGGGTAGTTGGCCACCCCGCCGGTTCGCGCCACGCAGGATGGCAGTGGCGACAGATCTACTTCGCGCCGCGCGTGGACGAAGCACGGCATCGAGAACCTCTCACTACTCGCGTCGCCAGGGTTGACCACCCGGTGCGTGGTGCTCTTGTAGAGGCCGTTGGTCAGGTTCTGCAGCATGTCACCGGCGTCGACGACGATGGTGTCGAACCCGGTGTGGACCGCGCGCCACGAGCCGTCGCGCTGCAACAGCTCGAGCCCAGAGGAGGTGGCGCCCGACAGCAGCGTGATGAGGTTGATGTCCTCGTGCGCCGCCGAACGGATCGCACCGACGGGTGCATCCTTGACCGGTGGGTACCAGAGCACGCGCACGATGGTGTCGCTGTCGGTGACCATCGCGCGGAACTTGTCGGCCGACTCGTCGAGATATGCGGCCGCTGCCTCGAGCAACACGGCGCCGAGCTTGTCGAGGCCGCGGTAGAGCTCGATCAGCGCTGGTCCGAAGTCGGCGACCTCGGTCGGCCACACGTTTGGCCCGAACTCCGCGTGGACGGGATGATCGTCGGGGACATCGGGTCGACCGACCTGCCAGAACTCCTTGAGGTCGGGAGCGTTGGAGTCCCTCGCGTGCTCCTTGCCGAAGCCTGTGAAGCCGCGCTGGCCTTTGACCTTCGGATCGCAGTAGCGGTCCTTCGCCTCGGTCGCGAGATGAAAGAACGCCTGCGACGCCGCATACGCTCGCTCCGTCAGCGTGGTCGGGATGCCGTGGTGGTGCACCGCGAAGAACCCGATGTCCGCGAGACCCTCACCCACGGTACGCACGAACCTGTCGCGAGCCTCGCCACCCGCGATCCAGTCGCGCAGATCGACGACGGGGATGTTCTGTACTGCCATCGCTTCCAGTATCGCTCAAACCCTGCGCGCGAGTGCGACCACCATCGCCGGAGATCCGACGAGTGCTTCTTTCGCCGGTCGCGATAGCTGCTTGATCGCGTACTCGAGCCGGAGCGCCTTGCTCTTGTCGCGGCAGCGCCGGGTGATCAGCACCTGGAGAGGGCCACGACCGCGGGTGTACTTCGCACCGGTGCCGGCGTCGTGCTCGGCGATTCGTGCGACGACATCGCGTGCGATCCCGCAGTACAGCGAGTCGTCGCTGCAGCGAGCCACATAGACAAACCAGGCCGGCATCAGGTGCGGGCGGAACGGCCGAGACGTTGGCGCACCGAACGGACGGATCCTTCCGTGTACGAGCACGTGCACGAGCACGTGCACCGCGCACGCAGTCGGGTCATCCAGCCTTGTGCTCGATCTCGGGCTTCGACGCGAAGAACCGGTTGCGCGCCGAAGCCCGAGATCGAGCACAAG